>DATNPS010000420.1:0-43903 GCA_036703095.1 Crinalium sp.
GTCATACGTGACCCCACCCGATGCACAGCACAGCTCACCGCAGACCGAAACGCTATTCCGACTGCCGACACGGGTATATTTGTCCACGGATGATCGGGCACTGGATACAACCGATGTCGCACCTGGATTTGTGCCGCAGGGCAATCTGGTGAAAGTATCCTTCGTTCCACCCACCACAGCCTATTCAGCAAATGCGTCAAGCACAGGATCGACAGGTGCCGCCCCATCAGACTTTCTGCTGCATGATTTCAAAACTTACCTGAAATTAGGCATTCCCTACTACTCGCCTGAGACCTCTTGTTGGGAACCCGTTTTGCAGTGGTCGGATCACCACCAAATTTCGCTGAGTCCCATGCACCAGGCGTTGCGAGCGCTCATAACCACCCTCAGCCACGTAATGGCTCCCACCTCAACGGGAGGGGTTCCCGTATGTGGCGCAATCGGATTGGAGGAAGGGACGCTGCAAACCGCAATGGCTCAACTGGCAGGCGTGATTGTGGGCTGTCCGGTCAATTGGCCCGATACCTACAGCTTTAATGTGCGCGAAGCAATTTTGAGCGCTCGATTGGTAGATCATCCCGACCAAATTTTTGTGGTTGAAGATGTCATCGCTACCTTGCTGTCTGGACTGCGCAGTGCAGATGGGCGATCGCTCGTTCTTCCCAATGGGTTAGCCCAGAAGCCCCATCTGCATAATGCTGACTGGAATGGCCCCACATTAGCAATCAATGCAGGTGCAATCACAACCGACCTGGCTCTGGTTGATCTGCCGCAACAACTGGCAGACCTGTCATATGACGATTTCCACCTGCGCAGTTTACCCGTCGCTGGTAATGCGATCGACCAGGATATTGTTTGTCAGCTCATCTACCCAGCTTGGTTAGAGCAGCCCAAGGGGATGACCAGCAGCACTCCACTCGGCTATACCTTTGGCATCGAGAACGGAGCCAGAACGGCTGCCAATTCAGATAGTTCCAACTCAAATCATGCGGCTGACGCAAACTCGGTTGACTTAAGCCAGTTGGGATTGTCGAGCTTGCCGCTCCCGCAACCTGGAGAACCAGACGTTCAAAATCGCTTCCGCTTACAGCAGCGGCTAGAGAGTTCTGCGCTGGGTCAAGCCCTACTAGAAGCGGCTCGATATGTAAAGCTCAATCTACAGCACCAAGATCATCTCACGCTGGGGTTGGGCGATCGCCACCTCACCATCACTCGTCAGGATTTGGGTAGCCGAGTCTTCTTACCCTATATTCAGCGGCTCAATCGAGAACTCAATGCGCTGCTGGCGCAAACCAGTGTCTCTCCCTTGGGGATTAATCAGGTCGTGTGTACCGGAGGGACAGCCTCTTTGGGGGCGATCGCTCGCTGGCTGCGAGAAAAATTCCCCAATGCCACGATCATCCAAGATACCTACTCTGGCAATCGCGCCCCTTCCCCGCAAGACAACTGTTTGCCAACCTGTAGCCGGATCGCCTATGGCTTAGCCACCCTGCCATTGCATCCCCAGGTTCCCAACCTGGTTCGGCAGCAATACAGCGACTATTTCTTGCTGCTGGAAGTCCTGCGGGCGTTTCCCGATGAACCGATGTCTGTCGGCGGCATCATGCAGCTTTTAGAACGACGGGGCATCAATACCCAGGCGTGTTCCACCCACATCCTGGCGCTGCTGGAGGGCCATCTTCCACCCGGATTAGTCCCCACCGCAAAAGAGGCTTATCTACTCACGCCCGAATCCCGCCAAAATCCGGATTATCACACCCTGCTGGCGGCTCCATTGTTCTATAAGCAAAACAATCAGACTTACCGACCCAATTACGAACAGTGGAACCATTTCCGTCGCTATCTCAGCACAATTATGGCCAGCACCTATCAAAAACTCACTGAACCCTTGAGCGTCAGTTTAACGCTGTAACACCACCGTTCCAGCGGTAGCCTAATTATGGAAACAGCAGGTTCTAGTCCGCTACGCGAATTTCGTTTCGGTAGCTGCGACTTCAGTCGCTAGGTCAACGCTCAATCACGAGATATTTTCCACATCAGCATTTCAGCGAACAGCGCGCAATTTCGCCAAACTTTCAGTTTTGCTATAAGTTGAATGATGGTATTGCCCACACAGAAATCGCCCACATAGAGGACAGATATGGCCCTGGAATATCCCAATAACCTGAAATATTTAGACTCTCACGAATATGTCAATCTGGATGGAGACATCGCCACGATTGGCATTAGCGCCTTTGCAGTTGATCAGCTTGGCGACATTGTGTTTCTAGAGTTGCCAGACGTGGGCGATACCATAGAGAAAGGCGAAAAATTTGGCACGGTAGAGTCGGTTAAAGCGGTTGAAGACTTAAATTCACCTGTGACGGGTGCTGTCCTGGAGCGCAATGACGCCATTATTGATAGCCCCGAACAGTTGGCCGACGATCCATATGGCGATGGTTGGCTGCTGAAGGTGCGCGTGGATAACGCTTCCGAACTGGAGGACGCTCTTTCAGCAGATGAATACCGTGCCCAGGTAGAAGGGGAATAAGGATCGTAACGTTCCTGTAAAACCGATCGCCCCCTTCCAGATCATTCCAACACAACTGAAATGGCGCAAAAAGGTGCCCTGCACGAGTCACCTTTTTGCCACTTCGGCTATGCGTCGCGCGGCTGAAATGGCACGATCGAATTCACGTTGCTATAGAGGCTATTGTTAACCGTACTACACGATCTATTGCAAATTGTTGCAGAATAGTCAGAACATACCTAGTTCCTTTAAACACGGTTTCTATGTCACCAGAGCTTTCTGTCTACTCGTCGGGCAAGTTTGAATCGAGTGGTTCTGAATCTCCTTCTGCTACCCAAGGGCAGGTAGAAGATGCTACATTCACCAGACCGTCGGTACAGGGAACAGCAGAAGGGCGATCGCCTATTCCTCTTCACACTCCAGTGTCGTACCCCTGGCTGATCCCGCAAGATAACTTTGAGCAACGACACGTTGGCCCTGGTGACAGCGATATCCAAGCCATGTTGGAATTACTGGGCTTTGCTAGTCTGGAAGACCTGATTGACAAAACCGTGCCAGCCTCGATTCGATTACAGAAACCGCTTCAGCTTGGCGAAGGTCGCAGTGAGTATGAGTTGCTGGACGAACTGAAAGCGATCGCCTCCAAAAACCAAATCTTCCGCTCCTTCATCGGCATGGGCTACTACAACACCATTACGCCCCCGGTGATTCAGCGCAATATTCTCGAAAATCCGGGCTGGTATACCCAATACACACCGTATCAGCCGGAAATTTCGCAGGGCCGCTTAGAAGCGCTGCTCAACTTCCAAACGATGGTGATTGACCTGACTGGGCTAGAAATTGCCAACGCGTCGCTACTAGATGAAGGCACTGCCGCCGCTGAAGCCATGACGATGAGCTACGGGCTGCATAAGGGCGAGAGCAAGACTTTCTGGGTATCCGATGCCTGCCATCCTCAGACTATTGAAGTCGTGCAAACACGAGCACAACCGCTGGGGATCAATGTAGTAGTTGGCGATCATCGCACCTTCACCTTTGATCAGCCTGTTTTCGGCGTGCTGCTGCAATATCCCGCGACCGATGGCTCGGTCTACGATTATCAAGATTTTGTAGAACGGGCACACGCTGCTGGAGCGTTGGTAACGATAGCTGCCGATTTACTTAGCCTGACCTTGCTGAAACCACCCGGTGAATTTGGTGCCGATATTGCCATCGGCAATACACAGCGGTTTGGCATTCCGCTCGGCTATGGTGGCCCTCATGCGGCTTATTTCGCCACCAAGCTAACCTACAAACGGCAGATCCCCGGTCGTCTGGTCGGTGTGTCCAAAGATACCGCCGGACATCCCGCTCTGCGTCTGGCCCTGCAAACCCGCGAACAGCACATCCGTCGTGAAACAGCCACCAGTAATATCTGTACGGCTCAAGTGCTGCTCGCGGTCATGGCTGGAATGTATGCCGTGTATCACGGGCCTGCGGGACTCCAGAGAATCGCTGGTCGAATTCACCAGTTAACCGTCCTGCTAGCCGCAGGCTTAATATCCTTGGGCTACATACTGGGAGACGAACCGTTCTTCGATACGCTGAAAATTCAGGTGGGTCAGCAGCAGAGCCAAATTCTAGACCGGGCGATCGCCAACCACATCAACCTGCGTTCCATCAGCACAGATGCGATCGGTATCTCTCTAGACGAAACCGCTTCTCCTCAAACAGTTGTAGATCTGCTGCACCTGTTTGCGGGCGATCGCCCTCTACCAGATCTGGATACGCTATACCAGTCCTCCCCGCTCGCCAATGGCAGTAGTTCCTACCCGACAGCGCTCCGTCGCACATCCCCGTATCTGACGCATCCCGTTTTCAGCAGCTACCATTCTGAAACGGAATTATTGCGCTATCTAAATCGCCTGCAATCCAAGGATTTATCGTTGACGACTGCGATGATTCCGCTGGGGTCTTGCACGATGAAACTCAATGCAACCTCTGAAATGCTGCCTGTTACCTGGGCTGAGTTTGGCCAAATTCACCCGTTTGTACCGCTCGATCAGACGCAAGGCTATCAGGTGATGTTCCGGCAGCTAGAGCAGTGGCTGTCGGAAATTACAGGGTTTGCTGGAATCTCACTCCAGCCCAATGCCGGATCGCAGGGAGAATATACTGGACTGCTCGTGATCCGCGAATATCATCGGCAACGCGGAGACACGCATCGCAATGTCTGCTTAATTCCGCAATCCGCGCATGGCACCAACCCCGCCAGTGCAGTTATGGCAGGGATGAAAGTTGTGGCAGTGGCCTGCGACGAGGATGGCAATATTGATATCGCAGGTTTGAAGGCCAAGGCCGAGAAACATCGGGATCAGCTAGCCGCGCTGATGGTCACATATCCTTCAACGCACGGGGTATTTGAAGAGGGCATTCAAGAGATCTGTGCGATCGTTCACGCCAATGGTGGCCAGGTTTACATGGACGGAGCCAACATGAATGCTCAGGTTGGGCTGTGCCGTCCGGCGGACTTTGGAGCCGATGTCTGTCACCTGAACCTGCACAAGACTTTCTGCATTCCGCATGGCGGCGGTGGCCCCGGCATGGGACCCATTGGAGTTCAGGCCCATCTCCTGCCCTTCCTGCCCGGACATTCGGTGGTCGGAACAGGGGGTAAAGCTGGAATTGGGGCGATCGCCTCTGCACCGTGGGGCAGCGGCAGCATCCTACCGATTTCCTGGATGTACATTGCGCTAATGGGTACTCCTGGATTGACTAAGGCCACACAGGTCGCCATTTTGAACGCCAACTACATCGCCAAGCGGTTGGAGAACCACTATCCGGTGCTGTACAAGGGCAAAACGGGGTTGGTTGCGCACGAGTGCATTCTCGATCTGCGCCAGTTTAAGAAAACCGCCGGCATCGAAGTAGATGATATCGCGAAGCGACTGATCGACTACGGGTTCCATCCTCCCACCGTATCTTGGCCTGTGGCGGGAACGGTGATGGTCGAACCGACCGAAAGTGAGTCGAAACAGGAACTCGATCGCTTCTGCGATGCCATGATTGCAATCCGCGAAGAAATCCGCGAGATCGAAGACGGCAAGATCGATCGACAAGACAACCTGCTGAAAAATGCACCCCATACAGCAGCCAGTCTCATGACCAGCGAATGGGATCATCCCTACTCTCGCGATCGCGCTGCTTACCCTACCGCCTGGACACGAGACAACAAATTCTGGGCGGCGGTTGGGCGAATTGACAACGCCTATGGCGATCGCAATCTGGTTTGTTCCTGTCTACCGATGGACGCCTACGTCTAACCATCCCCCGGTAGAGACGTTCCCGTGGAACGTCTCTTCAACCATTCACCTACCCAAATTCCATCTATCCATTCAAATTCCTGTTGCCTGACGTGTGTTTAAGACGTTCCAGTGGAACGTCTCTACGTTGAAAATTGCTGCGGTGTGGATTCATTTGGCTGAACTGAAAAACGGTTCTTGACCTATTTGTATGACGGATAATTTTATGTATCCGTAGAATTTTTCATCGGGATCAGGTAGTTGATTTTTAGAAGCACTATGTAGAGTGGATTTACGGAATCTTCTTAAATGCCTCTAAACTATCTCTCTCAAAACTTCAGTAGTTGTCTTGAAGCCCCTGAACGTCTGGTAGAGCAGAATTGATTTAACTTCTGGAGAACGCACTTGGAAGGGCTTAACGATCAGGGGGCATTTGGATCGTTGTAGTTCTTCTTATTAGGAAAGCGTCCTTACAGGTAGGTTTGCCTGACCCTGGGGGCTTATTGGGTCAGGCAATTTTTTTTTAAAGCGTGCACTCGATAAAGCCATTTGAGCCACACGACGCACGGCTCAAATGGCTCAAAGCATCCACTCCAGTCCAATTCCAATGCGACTGTCTTTACTTTGCGGGGCATTTTGCTTTTGGATGTCTGCCGAAATCCGCAAATCACGAGTGACCGCATAGCCAACCGAAAGCGTTGTCATACCGACCTCCTCATCTGCCCCCGGAGAAATCCAGCTTTGAGTTAACGAAATATCGGCGGCTCCCGTTCGTGACAGCGACACCATCAGCCGCAAACCCAAATTGATGCCATCCGTCCTGTATTCATCGGTCTCTAGACGGCGATAGCCAATCACCGGAGCGACATTAATGTAATTTCCTAGAGGCAACACATAGTAATGCAGGTCTGACCCGTAAGCCTCGCGATCGCCATTAAACGCACGCTGATAATCCGCGCTCCAGGTCACCCCCGTCCGTCCCAGGAAAACATCCTCAATTCCCACATGAAAGCCGCCTGCCTGATCCGTGGAGGGAAACTGAGAATACCCCAGCCGTAACCGCGTCCGGAAGCTCGGATCATGACGAATGTCAGAGCGGACATCGGGGATTTCATGTAGCCAGCGCTGCAACACCGGGCTGTTTTCAATCATGGCCGGATCAAGATTCAGTTGCTCCGCAGGAGTGGGGGCAGATGGTGATTCTTGAGCCACACGTTGCTCGGTTGCAGGTTGCGGCAAAGGCTCAGCGGCGATCGCTCCATGACCTACCTCTAATGCCTCTACTGCGTGGCTATCTATTAAACGATTGGCAATATGGGTGGTGGATGGTTTAGGCAACAGATCACTGGCAGACTTCGACAGCAACGGATTTGGCCCATCGCTGGTACTCTGATCCGATAGCGACTGAATGTCCTGGAATTTGTCTAACTCAGACATCATCGACTTTTGGACAAAGCTCGATGGTATCGAGGAAACAGGGGCTGCGATCGCGGCGATCGTCATCTCCAGCAGCAGCCCTATTGTCAATGATCCAGTAGCCCAACCGTTCATACGCGATCGCGGTTTAGAGAGTAATGTAGCCAAGAGGGTGCCCCATAATACACAGAGCACCCTCCTAAATTTATCAGTTCACGCCCTACAGGCTAGGTGGAACGTCTTGCGTCAAGTCTTGAGCTGTTTTTTGCCCAACCGCTTGATGATGGGCTTGAGCTGTAATTGAGCTTTCCAGCATCGGCGTGCGAGCCACTGAACTATTGGCCAACGCAAACAGCGGATTTGAGAAAATGCCAGCCAGTGAGGTCGCAATCAGAGAGATCACCAATCCGACCTGCAACGGACGTAGCCCTGGCAGATCCCAGGTAATCGGCGGGTAGTTCTTCACCGCATCCGACATTTCCTCAGGCTCTTTCACCACCATCATCTTGACCACACGAATGTAGTAATAGATGGAAACCACGCTGGTAATCAAGCCAATTAACACCAGCCAATAGGCACCCGATTGCCAGCCTGCCCAGAACAAATAGATCTTGCCGAAGAAGCCAGCCAGCGGCGGAATACCGCCCAGCGACAGGAGGCAAATGCTCAAGGTCAGCGTTAAGAGCGGATCTTTCTGGTAAAGACCACTGTATTCGCTGATCTCATCGGTGCCCGTCCGCAAGGTGAATAGAATCACGCAGGCAAAACCACCCAGGTTCATAAACAGATAAACCAGCAGATAAAACACCATGCTGGAATATCCGGCATCCGTACCCACGATCAGCCCGATCATGACAAATCCAGCCTGACCGATGGATGAATAGGCCAGCAGACGCTTCATGCTCGTTTGAGCCAAAGCAACCACGTTGCCCAGCACCATACTGAGGATAGCCAGAGCCGCCAAGACAAAGTGCCACTGCTCGGAGACCAGCGGGAATGCGGTTACCAGCAGACGAATGGCTAGAGCAAATCCAGCCGCCTTTGAACCGACGGACAAAAAGGCTACTACCGGAGTGGGGGACCCTTCATACACATCGGGTGTCCACTGATGGAAAGGCACCGCCGCGATTTTAAAGGCGATCCCGGCAATCACAAATACCAGGGCAATCACGATGCCGATAGAGGGATCAGCCGTACCGCCAATGATGTTGGTGGCCAGTACACTGAGGCGAGTTTCGCCACCCGATAGCCCATACAGCAGGGAAACTCCGTAGAGGAAAATCGCTGAGCTAGTCGCTCCAATTAATAAGTATTTCAACGCCGCTTCATTCGATCGCGGGTCGCGCTTCATGTAGCCCGTCAACAGGTAAGACGAGATACTGAGCGTTTCTAATGAGACATAAATCGTGACGAGTTCATCTGCCCCCGATAAAAACATGCCGCCTAGTGTGGCCGTCAACAGGATGACGATAAACTCAGCCAGAGAGGTGCCTGACTGCTCAACATAGCGGATAGACATCAAGATGGTGATAGCCGCTGATAGAGCAACAATGCCCCGGAATACTACGCTTAATGCGTCACTGTTGAAGCCTCCCAGGAATGAGATTGGGTCGGCAATATCCCACTGGAAATAGAGTGCGCCAATGGCGGCAAAAAGTCCGGCGATCGCCACATAGGGGGTCCAGCGAGACGACGATCGTCCGACGATTAAATCGCCGACTAACACCACCAGCAGAGTGACAATAACGATCCCCTCTGGCAGGATAGTTCCAGCATTTAACTGAGATACAAGATTGGCAAAGTCCATAGGCTTCTGGGAGGTTGGACAGGTTCAGCAGACGGGAGCAATAGTTGAGCGCTAGACCATAGCCTCAACCTGATTAGACAGGCGACCAGGCTATACTCTAAGCCTAACTATCTTGAAGTATACGATCGCCATTTCCACTGATAGCTTATCTCCATAAAAGGGAAATCTGCTCCTAGTGCATCATACCGTGCAGTAAGGTTGAATCGGCTGGAGGTGACTTCATTTCCTCATTGTTTCTGTTGATATCGTCTATAAGTAGAGATCGAGGGATAAGCCGAGCTTAGAGGGGTCTATAGTCATAATCATGTAGAGAACGTGAATTCGATTTAGAATCTGGGTTTTCTCGTTAAGAGACCCAATTCTCAAAATATTCGGAGTTTCTCAACCGCACTGTTGCATCAGACCCTTTCCCTCGCTAGGGTGGAATGCAAGGCTGAAAAATCATTGAAACTTGCCCTGCATCGTTCAACTTGCCTTTATCGTTTAACTAAGCTGTTTTCATACAGAGCGTGACCGAAGCCCATGTCAACTCTTGTCATCGTTGAATCTCCGACTAAAGCTAAAACGATTCGCAACTACCTGCCTCCGGGATTTCGGGTAGAGGCGTCGATGGGGCATGTGCGCGACCTGCCTCAATCGGCCAGTGACATCCCGCCCGCAGTCAAGGCTGAAGAGTGGGCCAAGATTGGAGTCAACGTAGACGCTAACTTTGAGCCGCTCTACATCATTCCGCAAGACAAAAAGAAGGTCGTTAAGGCGCTTAAAGACGCCCTCAAGACTGCCGACGAACTCGTCCTGGCGACTGACGAAGACCGGGAAGGGGAAAGCATCAGCTGGCACTTGCTCCAGGTACTCAAGCCCAAAGTCCCCGTCAAACGGATGGTCTTCCACGAGATTACAGAAGACGCGATTCGAGATGCGCTGAGCAACTGCCGAAATGTAGACGAGCAGCTCGTCCATGCCCAGGAAACCCGCCGTATTCTAGACCGGCTGGTAGGCTATACCCTCTCCCCCTTGCTGTGGAAAAAAATTGCCTGGGGTCTATCAGCAGGCCGAGTTCAGTCGGTAGCGGTGCGGCTGCTGGTCACACGGGAGCGTCAGCGTCGCGCCTTCCGCAAAGGCAGCTATTGGGATCTTAAAGCCACGCTGAGCAAAGACGATACACCGTTTGAAGCACGGCTCATTACACTGCGCGGCACCCGAATTGCAACCGGAAGCGATTTTGACGAAGCGACTGGGCAGATTGCCGCTGGACGCGAGGTACTTCTGCTCAACGAAGCAGAAGCGATGGCCCTGCACGATCGCTTACAGCAAAGCACCTGGACGGTTAGCAATTTAGAAGAGCGGTCGTCCACCCGCAAACCGTCCCCTCCGTTTACAACCTCTACCTTGCAGCAAGAGGCCAACCGAAAGCTGCGGCTCACCGCACGGGAAACCATGCGCACCGCTCAAAACCTCTATGAGCAGGGCTACATCACCTACATGCGAACCGACTCGGTAAACCTGTCACAGCAGGCGATCGCCGCTGCCCGGTCGTGTGTCGAGCAAATGTATGGCACTAACTACCTCAGCCCTCAGCCACGCCAGTATTCCACCAAGAGCAAGGGCGCGCAAGAAGCCCACGAAGCCATTCGTCCGGCAGGTAGCACCTTCCGTACGCCTCAAGAAACCGGATTATCTGGTCGGGAACTGAAGCTCTACGAACTGATCTGGAAGCGCACCGTCGCCACCCAGATGGCCGAAGCGCGCCAAACTCACATTACGGTGCACATTCAGGCGGAGGATGCAGGGTTTCGAGCCACAGGCAAGCGAATCGATTTTCCTGGATTTTTCCGGGCTTACGTTGAGGGTTCAGACGATCCCGATGCCGCGATCGAAGATCAGGAAGTGATTTTGCCGACGCTGAACGTTGGCGATCATCCTAGCTGCACAGAATTGGAGGCGATCGATCACGAAACGCAACCCCCTGCCCGCTACACAGAAGCCTCTCTGGTTAAGACGCTTGAAAGTGAAGGCATCGGTCGTCCCAGCACCTACGCCAGCATCATCGGCACTATCATCGACCGGGGTTATGCTCAGATGGTGGCCAATAGCCTGATCCCAACCTTTACCGCCTTTGCCGTCACCAATCTCCTGGAAAAGTATTTCCCTGACCTGGTAGATACTGGCTTTACGGCACGGATGGAGCAAACCCTGGATGAAATTTCAACGGGTGAAGCTGATTGGTTGCCTTACTTGAAAGAATTCTACCTGGGTGATTCTGGGCTAGACGCGCAGGTTAAGCAGCAAGACAGCCAGATTAACCCCAACGAAGCTCGCGCCATTGACTTAGAGGGGTTAGAAGCCAAAGTTCGCATTGGTCGCTACGGCGCGTACATCGAAGCGGAGAATGAAGATGGCCCGGTTAAGGCATCGATTCCTCAGGATTTAACGCCAGCCGATCTCGACCCCGAACAGGTCGAAGTTCTCCTGCGCCAAAAAACAGAAGGGCCTGACAAAATTGGCTTCCATCCCGAAACGGGTGAACCCATCTATCAGCGGATTGGCCCGTATGGACCTTACGTGCAATTGGGTGATGAAACGGAGGAGAATCCCAAACCCAAACGGGCCTCGTTACCAAAGGGAACCAATCCCCAGAATGTGACGATAGAAATGGCCGTTGGCCTGCTGGCCCTTCCCCGCAACCTGGGCTTTCATCCTGAAACGGGGGCTAAGATTCAGGCTAACCTGGGTCGGTTTGGGCCGTATGTGGTTCATGATCAGGGCAAAAATGGTAAAGACTATCGCTCCCTCAAAAAGGATGACGATGTGCTGACCATTACGCTGGAACGAGCGCTGGAACTGCTATCTGAACCCAAGGCGGGGCGAGGTCGCAGCAAAGCCGCTGCTGAGCCACTGCGAGAACTGGGAGCGCATCCCGAGGATGGAGATCCCGTTAATATCTATAACGGTCCCTATGGCCCTTACATTAAGCACGGCAAGGTGAATGCATCTCTGCCGGAAGGGACAACAGTCGAAAATATTTCAATGGAAGCCGCGCTGAAGGCGATCGCCGAAAAAGCTGGAACCAAATCCAAATCGGGTCGCTCCTCCAGCAAATCGACATCTGCCGCTAAAAAAGCAGCCGAGGGCAACGGCTCAACCACCAAGGGCAGTAAAACCACCAGCACAACCAAGAAAACAACAAAATCGACCACAAAATCCACCAAGTCTACCAAAACGGGATCAACCCGCAAGGCCGCTAAGGATTGAGGTAGCCATTCCCACTATCAATAACGGCCTGAACCTCGCTTTCACCTGATGGCGGGATGGCTGTGGCTTGAATCTCTCGCATAGTGATCTGGAACAACCCTCATCAACGCCAGTCATCGAACCTATCGATATGGCTTGCGTTGACGCGTGAGCGACCCTCCAAAATCCGATGCAGAGAGCAACACAGACGCCATTGACAACCTGGATTAAAACGGTGTCAGTTCACCTGAAGACATGGGGTGAGCCTCTGCAATCCGCTGATTATGAGGCGTGGCGACAGAGTTTTTTGCTTGAGCGATTGCGGCTGTCCTGTCGGCTGATGTTTTACTGTTTTCTCAGCCTGACTGCCTTTCTGATCGTTGCATTTCCCCTCTATACCAGCACGGTCTACTGGCTAACGCGTGACGTGGCCGTCCTGCTGGGTCTGGTGCTTTGTAGTGTTCTGCAAAAAACAGCACTGGGGCGAAAGCATCCTGATGCCATATTTTTGGGATTGTGCTGGTCAATGACCTGGTTTAGCCAGCTCAGCTTCACGTTACTGGAGCACGGCGATCCCGCTGTCCCCATGTGGACGCTCGTATTTCTGGCCTTGGCGGCGGCTATTCCAATTCGATGGACCCTTCATTTAACGGCTCAGGTTGGCGTAGTCGCGTCTTACATCGTCATCAATGCGATGTTGGGCCAACGCTTCAACGAACCTCTGCATGAGCAGTTCACCACATGGCTTTGCTTATTCTGGGTCTGTTTTATCTGCAACCTGGCCGTTTATTTGTACGAACGGTTACGACGGGCTGAGTTTGAGGCACGCCGGGAACTGCAAACCTTCGTCCAGACCGTATCTCAAGAGTTGCGCGGGCCTTCACTCCGCAACTTAAACAGGCTCAAACAGGTATTGAATCAAGTATTGAATCAAGCTCAGGCTGAAGACACCGTAGCGATCGCCCGTCCCTTTTTAGAAGACATGCGGGAGAGCAGCGATCGCCAGCTCACATTGATTGAATCGCTTCTAGAACGAGCTAAACATACAGCCAAAGCCACCGCCCCTACCCCACGGTTTTACCCATCCCGACTAACCATCTGGATTCAAGCCGTTCTAACCACACTCGAAACCCTTAAAACCCGGCTTGAACCGAGATTTGAAGTCAAAGCTTCTCGACCAGATCTGAAAGCACCACCCTCCTCTACTGACTATGAAGCTTGGCGCTATCGTCTGCTGATGAAACGATTGCGCTTAGTGTGGTGGATTGCGATTGTTGCCGACCTGACGCTCAGCATTCCGACTCTTTATGAAGTTCTAACAGGTCTGAAAGACGCGTCTATTCTGCTGTCCTACGGGTTCGTGCTGCTAGCGCTGCTCGTATGGTTTGGCATGTATCAAAGTCCACTGGGACAATCCCAGCCCGCCCTTTTATTTCTGGGGTTTGCAGCCTCCATTACGGTTGTTTCACAGATGAGCGATGCCGCACTGGGATTGCGTGAGCCGTCCATCTTTGTCTGGACGCTGGTATTTCTGATGCTAGCGACCTTGATTCCCGTGCAGTGGGGGCTGCATGTAGCCGCACAAACTATCACAGTGACGACCTATCTGGTCACGATCGCCCTTTTGGGAATCCCAACGAGAATGGACACCATTCACATGGCCTTCATGATTTGGTACGTCGGATGGGTATTTTTGATCTGCGACCTGGCCGTTTATACCTACGAACGGCTGCAACAGGCCGAGTTTGAGTCACGTCGTCAGCTTCAGATTTTTCTGCATTCCGTCGCCCACGATTTGCGTACTCCGGTTTTAGGGACAGGGATGGTGTTGAGCAACTTATTGAGAAAAGCATCTGATCCCGTGATTTTGACACGTTCCGCTCTAGAGCGAATGGTGCAGGGAGGCGATCGCCAGCTTCGGTTAATCAACGTTTTGCTCGATGCACACATGGATATCGGCAAAGGGATCACCTGCGTTTGTGAACCTGTGCAGTTGAAAGCTTTGATCCAGGCGATCGCTACAGACATGGAACCGCTGGTCGCTCAAAGCCGCATGACTCTACTGGATCAGGTTCCGCCCGATTTGCCGCTGGTGAACGCTGATACTACCCAGCTCTGGCGAGTCTTCGAAAATCTGATTGGCAATGTTCTGAAATACAATCCTCCTGGCGTGACGTTAACCCTGGCTGCAACGCGATCGCCACACTCCATACGCTGCATCGTTCAGGACAATGGAGTGGGCATTCCATCAGACCTCCAGCCCAAGATCTTCGATTTGTACTCACGCGGATCACGAGTCCGGCGATCGCCCGGTTTAGGGTTAGGGCTTTACCTGTGCCGACAGATTGTTACCGCTCACGGAGGCGATATTGGTGTGGTTAGCCAGCCCGGAAAAGGCTCAACCTTTTGGTTTACCTTGCCTTTGGCTTAACGTGAATTTAAGAGCGTCATTTGAGCCGCGTGACGCGTGGCTCAAATGACGCAAAAAGGTGCCCTGCGCGTCGCGCAGGGCACCTTTTTGCGCATTCCTTGAATGGACGTTATTTCACCAAATCTGGGAAAACGTGCTGCACCTCAGGATGAACAAGTTGGTGATCTTTCACGTTCAGTCCCTTCGATAGCGGCGCATCCATATCCAACGCCTTGATGCCATAGTTTGCCAACTTCAGCACATAGGGCAGCGTACTGTTGTTTAGCGCCTGTGTTGCCGTCCAGGGAACGGCTCCCGGCATATTAGGCACGCCGTAATGCACAACGCCTTCGTCAACATAGGTAGGATGAGAATGTGACGTTGGCCGCAGTGTTTCAATACAGCCACCCTGATCGACCGCAACATCCACAATCACCGAACCGGGACGCATCTTAGCCACCAATTCACGGCTTACTAGAATTGGGGCTTTGCGACCCGGTACTAACACCGCACCAATTAACAAGTCTGCATCTGCTACTGCCGCTTCAATCTGCGATGCGCTGCTATACAGCAATTCCACCCTGGAACCAAACAGGGTTTCCAGATAGCTTAACCGTTCTACATTGATGTCAAAGATCTGAACAGCGGCTCCCATTCCAACGGCGATTTTAGCAGCTTCGGTTCCAACGACGCCACCGCCCAGAATGACCACCTTACCGGGCCGCACACCGGGCACACCACCCAGCAACACGCCCCGTCCACCCTGCTGCCGCTCCAAGTAACGCGCCCCAAATTGCACAGACAGCCGTCCAGCAATAATACTCATCGGTGTCAACAGCGGCAGAGCACGATTGGGTAGCTCAACCGTTTCATAGGCGATCGCCGTTACGCCAGATTTCATCAAATACTCTGTCAACCCACGAGTCGCCGCCAAATGCAAATAGGTAAACAGCAGTTGCCCCTTTTGCATCAAGGGATACTCATGGATTTGAGGCTCTTTGACCTTAATGACAAGTTCTTTATTCCAAGCGTCTTCAGCCATTGCCACAATTTTGGCCCCTGCCTGGATGTAATCCTCATCCGAAAAGCCAGCACCAACCCCGGCCTCCGTTTGCACAAATGCTGTGTGACCTGCGTCGCTCAAGACCCGCACGCTGGCCGGACTCAGCCCTACTCGGAATTCCTGATCCTTCGTTTCCCTCGGCACACCGATTTCCATGTTTACCTCAATAAGCTGAATGCATATAACTTAAAAAATGTCTATCCAATTCAGGAACGGCAGCAATTCTCATTATGCAAATTGGTAGCAGTGCAAGTTCGCCTGCGGCGGGCTTGCACTGCCACCCATTGGGGTTTTGCACGCTCGTTGGGCGTGCAAAACCCCAATGGACTTCAAAATGAGAATTGCTGTAGGAACGGGCATCCTGTTGCTATAAATCCCTCTTCCCAAACTGAAATTTGGGTTTAGAATTGTGGATTCAATAAAGCCCGGAGTTTTTGTAGACCTGTAGCGGTATCACATCGGCCTGAAAAGATTCCAGGTTTTACTGTGCCCGTAATCCTTACCCATATCTCTAGCTTAGATCTGCTATTTGAGTTACCCATCGCCTGACTGGGTAGCGCTAATGCAGCAGAGGCTTCGCAAGTTCGGGTTTGTTGGCAACCCAGTCAAACTGACGTTAAGATAAAAACGTAATATGAAGTTTTGTAAAGAAAGCCATGGCTCAATCTACTCCACAGCCTACCGTTGCACCTAAGCTCGATGTACCCAAGTTTGGTTTTAACGACTATGCCGAGCGGCTGAATGGCCGTGCTGCCATGATTGGCTTTGTAGCGACGCTCGTAATTGAATATGTCACCGGACAAGGTTTGCTCTCCTGGTTGGGACTGTACTAAGACGTGAACTCGACAAAGGCGCAAACGGGTATCCTGCGCGACGCGCAGGATACCCGTTTGCGCCATTTCAGCCGCCCGTCGAGCGGCTGAAATGGCGCTTTTTCGATGGGCGGGAATCCTTACCTTCCACCCCTCCCGGATTCGGTAGAACGCTGCTATAAAGTAATTAGATCAAACCGTTACAGAGCGATCGCATACGCTCTTTGGCTCTCCATGAGTCATCCATCTGGTAATCCAACTATGAGTCGTTCCTGGCACCAGTTCTTAAAGTCAACGTATCGAAAAGAACCGATTTCTAGCTTTATCCTAACGGTTGGAGCCGTTGATGCAGTCATCGGTGGAGTTGGCGATCGCTGGTCACTCATGACCGTTGGAGTCGGATTGGTTGGTGTGGCGATCGCGGTTCGCTGGTTGCGGTTTCGTCAACCCTGGTTAGATATATCAACCAGAGCACCCATTCATTACTTGCCTTCTCGATCGTCTCGAACGGCACTCCCCATGTTAAGCCAGTCCCGCAAACAGCCTCCTCACTAGAAGACACATTCAATAGTTAGACATAATTAAACCCCCAAGGGTGTGTGCCGCGCCCCGAAGGGAAACGACATATACCCTTGGGATTTTGCATTTAATTGTGTCTATGTACTTACTTCACGTTATTTACAGCAATTGTGACTAGCGAAGCCCCGACCGACACAACATTATTCAAAATTGGTGAAGTCGCAACCCTGAGCGGATTGCCTGTTAAAACCATCCGCTATTACGACGACATTGGTTTGTTAGCTACGACGGTATATCGCTCCGAATCTCAATACCGTCTCTTTAAACCCGATGTTTTGAATCGACTGGCGTTTATCAAGCGCAGCCAGTCATTGGGTCTAAATCTAAACGAAATCCAGCAAATCTTAGACATCCACGATCAAGGACAGTTACCCTGCGGCGAAGTCAGACATCACCTGCAAGCCAAAGTGGATGCCATCACGGAACAGATTACCGCTCTGGAAACCCTCAGGTCTGAACTGCAAGGCATCCTCTCAGGTTGGCAAGAACAGCCGCCTAGCGATCGCATCGCTCAAACCATTTGTCCGAATCTTCAGGTGGGTTGAAGGAGGAGGCAGGAGGCAGAACCTTAAACCTTGCGGACTGCTGCGTAAATTTTGGGAAAACTGAAGAAGGATAGGGTATCTGCCCTAGACCAGATGATTATGATTGAAACGGTATCCTCCTGATTCATCTTAACTATGGAATCTCCTCAGTCCACTGCCCCGGCTCAGGCCCGCCAAACTCGCCAGCAGTTTGCTAACCCTGAAGATTATCTATCCTACGAATTAGGTAAAGCGGTTCGAGAACTACCACCGCTGTACACCCGACTTCTAGCAGGCAGCATGACAGCTCTGGTGTTTGGGGCGATCGCATGGGCACATTTCAGCAAAGTTGACGAGGTCGCTATCACACAAGGGGAACTGATCCCGGCACAGCAAGTGCGTCCAGTCAAAGCCCTGGAAGGTGGCGTAATTCGAGAAATCCGGGTAAAAGAGGGCGATCACGTCCGTAAAGATGACATTCTGATCCAGCAAGATTCTTCACTCAATCAAACAGCGGTCGATCGATTAGAACGCTCGGCAGAACTCATTCGTCAGGATATTGCACGACTAGAAGCGGAGCGTACCGGACAAACCAAAACGGGAACGGCCCTTCAAGACCAATTGTTAGAAGCCCGTCTACAAGATTTTGATACGAAACGGGCAGCCGCGATCGCCGATGCTAACCGCCAGTCTGCGGCGATCGCTGAAGCGAGAGCTAAACTAGTTCAGCTTCAAGAAAACCTGAGTAACGCCAGAATTTCCTTAGTCAACGCGCAAGAGCGAGAGCAGAGCTTGCGGAGCTTAGTAGACGGAGCCATTCCCAGATTTGACTACTTGGAAACCAAAGATCGGCTGACGCAAGCACAAGATCAGGTCGCATCGCTTCAGCAAGCCATCGTTGGCCAACAGCAAAGCATCCGTCAGGCGGAGCAAGCGTTTCAAGCGGCAAGAGAAACCGCAAATAACTTAGGATCTCAGCGCCAAAGTGAAATTCTCACGCAGCTAAACCAGCGGCAAGAAGATTTAGCGAGCCTCGAAGGACAAATTCAGCAGGCTGCTAAGCAGCGCGATCAACAAATCATCCGTTCCCCCATCAACGGTACGATTTACAACCTGGAAGCTACTCTGGGCGAGGGAACCGTCGAACCGGGAGAAGAACTGCTGTCGATTTTGCCAGAGGGCAATAACCTGATTCTAGAAGTCAAGGTTTTGAATCGGGATATCGGCTTTATTCAGGAGGGAATGCGAGCCAAGGTCAAGATGGCCACCTTCCCCTTCCAGGAATTCGGTACCATTGAGGGCAAGGTAATTCAGATCAGCCCTAACGCCACAATGGATAAGGATCTGGGGCCTGTCTTCACAGCGCGAGTTTCCTTGAACCGCAGCAATATTCGGGTTCACAACCGCGATGTTCCTTTAGCACCAGGGATGGCAGCCACGGCTGAAATTGTGACTCGCCAGCGGACTGTCCTCACATTCCTAATCGAACCCATCACCCGCCGCTTCGATGAAGCCTTTGGCGTGCGATAGCTAACATATTGCCGTAACACTGCCGTCTCAGCGGTATCGCAATCGAAGGGTTAGTTAGTGGAGGGTAGGGGTTGGAACCCCTGGCTGGGAGCGCAGCCCCCAGCCCCCTTGTCCTAACCATCTCAACGGTTGCTATATCGAATTCACACCAGTGATGTTAAGCGAAGTCTCCACTCCCTCTTGCGTAGCGTGACAGTGTAGTGCGTCCTACGGCTGAGTAGGCAGCGGCTGAGTAGGTGATTGCTGTCCAGGTAACGGCTGAACAGATGATTCCTGAGATGGCAGTTGTTCAGGAGCTTGCTGAACGGGTACCTGTTGGACAGGTGCTTCTTGAGCAGGTGCTTGTTGCTGAACAGACGGTTGTGGAGCCGGAGGTTGTGGAGCCGGAGGTTGTGGAGTAGGCGGTTGAGCAGCCGTTTGAATCTGAGTCGTGAAGTAGCTCACCTTATTGGTGTAGTTGAGCTGTTGCGCTAACTGTAACCCTCGACGGAATACAGCGATCGCCTGAGGCGTATTCCCACGAGCGCGATACACCTGGCCCATCTGGTCATAGGCGTGCATGATCCCCACCGTATCGTAGGTTTGCTGCCTTACATCCAGCAGCAATTGGTAAACCACTAGCGCATCATCCAACCGATTGAGCGACCGGTAGAGATCCGCTAGCCGCTGTAGAGCATCTCCGGCATATCCATATTGCTGACCCGAGCGCGCTACGGCGAATGCTTCTTGATAGCTAGGAGCCGCCAAATCAGGACGATTTATCGACAAATACTCATCCCCGATCGCCATCTTGATCGGCGGAATTTCGATATATTGGCGCAAGCTTTCGTAGATGCTGACGAGCTGACGTTGAGTGGCGATCGCTTGTTCTGGCTGGTTATTTTGCTGATAAATATAGGCGAGCTGTTTAAGGGTATTAATCTCTTTGGTGCGATTGCCCTGCTCTCTCGCTAAACGCAGTAACTCCAAATACACCGGAGCCGCACTCGTAAAATCAAACCAGGACAGATGCAGTTCGCCCAGATTCGTTAAGGTGGTTTCTTCCAAAACGCGATTTTGCTGCTGCTTCGCTTCTGTCAAAATCTGGTTGTATAACCCAACCGCCGGATCGATCGCCCGCATTTTTTGATACGCCTGAGCGATTTTCAACAGCAAGTTGTAGTCTGTGGGCGTTTTTGAAGCCACCTCGATTTGAATTTGCTGAAGCCGCTGGGTAATCACGCGTACTTCTGTCACCTGATTTTCGCGCCACGCCACCTCGCCCACCAGGCTCAGCGAATCCACTTCTTCCGAAACACCCAGGACTCGTCGCAATCGCAACTCACGATTCCAAATATCGATCGCACCTGGCACATCGCCCGCTTGCAGCTTGGCTTGAGCTTGACGCTGCAACTCATCCAGTGCAGCGGTTAAAATGCTGCGCTCTTGAGGGCTGAGGGGGCGATCGACTACCAGGCGCGGCAACAGCGGATCGTTCTCAATCGATTCTTCCAGAGGGTTTGGAGGAAATCCCTCTGGCTCGTTAGAGTCCGCAGGCTGGCCTGACTCTTCGGGCGGCACCTCTGGAGCCGCTGGTACAACCGGATTTTCTAATGGGTTCTCGCCCTGAACCACCGTTCCCGGTGGAAGCACCGGAATGTTAACTGGCTGAACTGGCGAGGAGGATGGCTCAGGATTGAGTACTCTATCGAAGGGTAGAGACTCCTGACTCGTGTCGGATGGGCTAGATTCAGCCGCATTAGGCGATTCCCCACGAGTCTGAGCGACAGATGGCAGCACAAGACTCAGACAAACCAGAAGATTGGTGAATCCAGCGAACAGAATTTTGGGGTAGAGGGAATGGGGCGATCGCCAAACTCTACTCAGCTCGCGTCCTTGCTGGACTCCAGATACAGGTTTCCAATCTCTCTTGAATCTCATAAATCTTTAGGTTTGGCGCAAATTAAATCAACCCCTCAAATTCAGTTTACTGGTAGCCCAGGGCTAATCCGCAATAAAGACGTGACACCAGCCAGCTCAATCAACAGTGGTACCAACAGGCGTATAAACCCGAAATTGGTTTCAAAGTGAGGATTGCTGATGAAACAATTCTCATTATGCGAATCGGTGGGCGTGCGACCTAGCCTGCGGCTAGATCACACGCCCACCGATCGCAGGTTTGGCGTATAAACCCGCAATCAGTTTGAAAATGAGAATTGCTGCATTGCTGGACTATAGCTGTATTCATTTGGGTCAGAGCGGGGTGCAGGGGTTCCACCCCTGGCTGGGGGCGAAGCCCCCATACCCCTCTTGGTTTTCGATGTCCTAACGGACATGACTACAGCTATACAACTGAATTGAAACAGTTCTTAGGATTAGAATAAGAGGTGTCATCTCCAGACATCCATCATTAAAAAGATATATAGCTATAAAATCAACTATAAAAAATTGCAAAATCTCCTGGTTATTGAGATAAGGTATTCGAGATGACATGTGATAATAAAGTGCATTTTTCGCAATTCTATCGATCGTTACAAACAAAGGTGTGAGTGGTGTGAAGGTTCTGGTTGTTGGAAATGGAGGACGAGAACACGCCCTCACCTGGAAGCTGTTGCAATCGCCCCGTGTGCAGGAAGTCATCTGTGTTCCTGGCAACGGGGGAACAGCCTTGATGAAGCGTTGTCGCAACTTACCCTTGTCGGCAACTGACTTTGAGGGAATTGGGCGATTTGCCTTGGTCAATAATATTGGTCTGATCGTTGTCGGCCCAGAGGCCCCCTTGGCCCTTGGGATTACTGATTATCTTCAGACACAGGGGTTAACCGTCTTTGGGCCAACGCAAGAAGGCGCACAAATCGAATCGAGTAAAGCCTGGGCTAAAGCCCTGATGCAGGAAGCTGGCATTCCCACCGCCAAAGCAGCGGTCTTTACGGATGCCCAGGAAGCGCTCCTCTATCTTTCGCGTCAGGTGCCGCCCGTTGTCATTAAAGCAGATGGGTTAGCTGCCGGAAAAGGCGTCACGGTCGCGGCTACGCTAGAAGACGCAAAAGCCGCAATCGATGCGATTTTTGCCGGGAAATTTGGCGCAGCCGGGAAGCAAGTTTTAATTGAAGAGTGTCTGACGGGCCAGGAAGTCTCGGTTCTGGCCGTTACCGATGGATTAACCATTCGGCCTCTATTGCCTGCTCAAGACCACAAGCGAATTGGAGAAGGCGATACAGGAGCCAACACTGGCGGCATGGGAGCGTATGCACCTGCGCCACTGATAACGCCCGAACTGATGGAGCGAGTGCAGCATGAGATTCTAGAACCAGCGATCGCCACTCTGCGCCAGCGCGGCATTGACTATCGGGGCATTCTCTACGCGGGTTTGATGATCACACCCGCAGGCGATCCCAAAGTGATTGAGTTTAACTGCCGCTTTGGCGATCCCGAAACGCAAGTGGTGCTTCCACTCTTGGAAACACCTCTGGACAGCTTGCTGTTGGCCTGCGCTCAACAGCGGCTTGAGCAATTGCCTCCCCTAAGCTGGAAGTCTGGTGTTGCCGCTTGTGTCGTGATTGCAGCAGGTGGTTATCCTGATGCCTATCAAAAAGGCTTGCCCATTACGGGCATTGAGCAAGCCGAGGCAACGGGCGCAGTGGTCTTTCATGCGGGCACCAAGTTCAAGCAAAACCAGCTCTTGAGTGATGGTGGACGCGTATTAGGCGTGACAGCCGTGGGTGAAGACTTTGATGATGCGATCGCCCAAGCATACACCGCCGTCAACAGCATCCAATTTGACGCCATGTATTATCGCCGCGACATCGGCCATCACATGCTCAAATCTAAAGCCTCGTAAGGATCACAGATAAAATAAAACCAAATTTTTAATTTTGAAAGGTGCGGCAGAGCCACACTTTTCAAAATTAAGTTTCGGGTTTTATTAAACTCACGTTCCTAAGAATCACAACATAGGTGCGAGATGAATAGGCTTTTAGGAAGATTAGGCGACGTTTGCTCCTCCTAAAAGCCCAATTTTATGTAGATGCGCTCACACAAGATGGGGTGATCAAATTCGGTTCATTAAAATTTTCGGTCTCAAAACTCCCAAAAGCCTTAACCCATACTTAAAAATATGTAACAATAAAGTAACAAAGGGAGAGAATTAGCGTAGAAATTATCTCTAGCAGTTCGCTTAATCCATACCCTGCCTGAAGCGAGCCTCTAGAACCTTTTGTTCAGTTCCACTCAACAAGAATTGGTTTATTTTGCTAGCTTTTCTTAGCCAGATTAGAGCCATTATTCATCGCTGGTGGTCAGAGTTTACCCTCCAGACCCGCCTCATGGCCGCTGCAACGTTGGTGGTTTCTCTAATCATGAGTGGCCTGACCTTCTGGGCCGTGAATTCCATTCAGCAAGATGCTCGGCTAAACGATACTCGATTTGGGCGAGATTTAGGGCTGCTTCTGGCAGCTAACGTGGCTCCCCTTGTAGCAGAAGATAATCGTACAGAGCTGGCCCGGTTTTCACATCGCTTTTACAGCAGCACGTCCAGCATTCGCTACATGCTTTATGCCGATGAAGATGGCAATATCTTCTTTGGCATTCCCTTCTCAGAATCAGAAGTCCAAAACTCGCTCACCATCCGGCGACGAATTCAACTACCAGATAACTACGCTGAAAACGTTGATTATCCGATGGTGCGTCAGCATATCACACCCGACGGTGAGGTAACCGACGTTTTTGTTCCCCTCAACCATGATGGTAAATACCTGGGGGTGTTGGCGATCGGCACCAATCCTAACCCAACTGTCGTCACCTCATCTCACCTCACGCGAGATGTAACGATCGCCGTCTTTGTCTCGATCTGGGTCATGGTGATTTTGGGTGCCGTCTTTAATGCCCTCACGATTACAAAACCCATCAAAGAGCTATTGGTCGGGGTCAAAAACATCGCGGCTGGTAATTTCAAACAGCGAATTGATTTACCGCTAGGCGGCGAACTGGGCGAACTCATCCTTAATTTCAACGAGATGGCCGAGCGGCTAGAGCGCTACGAAGAGCAAAATATTGAGGAATTAACTGCCGAGAAAGCCAAGCTTGAAACGCTGGTGTCTACGATCGCCGATGGAGCCGTATTGCTAGACACAACCATGAACGTGATTCTGAGCAATCCCACGGCTCAGCGGCTATTTGGCTGGGAAAGTTATGATTCGGTTGTCGGGCAAAATGTTTTAAGTTATCTTCCTGAAACTGTCAGAGCAGAGCTAGCCAAACCGCTCTATCAAATCGTGTCAGGCGAAGCCACTCCCGAATCGTTGCGAGAACGAGAAGGCGAAGAATTTCGTCTGACTATTCCAGGGCCAACGAACCGCACCGTGCGAATTTTGCTGACCACCGTTTTGGATCAGTATCGAGAGAGCATCAAAGGTATCGCTATCACCGTTCAAGACATCACTCGCGAAGTGGAACTGAATGAAGCCAAGAGCCAGTTCATCAGCAACGTTTCCCATGAATTAAGAACGCCGCTGTTCAACATCAAGTCCTTCATCGAAACCCTGCATGAATATGGTGAAGACCTGAGTGAGGTCGAACGACGTGAATTTTTAGAAACGGCCAATCGCGAGACCGATCGCCTGACTCGTCTGGTGAATGACGTACTCGATTTATCTCGACTAGAGTCAAACAAGCGCTATCACTTTGATGCGGTCTATATTCCTCAAGCCGTTGAGCAGACTCTCCGGACATACCAACTCAATGCTAAAGATAAGGGAATCGAGCTAGTTCAGGAAATTGACCCAGATTTACCGCCTGTTGTCGGCAATTATGACCTGCTGCTACAGGTTTTTGCCAATCTCGTCGGGAATGCCTTGAAATTCACGCAATTGGGTGGGCAGGTTGCTATCCGGGCTTACCTGTTAGAGCCAGAACCCGATAGCCACTGGCCCTCTGACAAAGTTCGTATAGAAGTATCTGATACTGGAATTGGCATTGATCCGGAAGACCAAGAGGCCATTTTCGATCGCTTCTTTAGAGTTGAAAATCGGGTTCATACCCTTGAGGGAACTGGGTTGGGCCTATCGATTGTCCGCAATATTGTCGAAAAGCATCACAGCTCAGTTCATCTGGTCAGTGAGGTTGGAGTCGGGACAACTTTCTGGTTTGATTTGGCTGTCTTCCAGGAAAAATCGGCAGCGCTGGATGGAATTCCATCGTCGGAAGGAAGCCATGTGGTTCAGTCCGCTACGTCACCATACGCTTTAAGCCCCAGTTCTTCTCAGCCTCGAACCTGAGCCGTTTGCAATTCTTATCGGCCTGAGAGCACCATCGCAATACTGACGACGATCAATCCCAGCAAGACTAGCCAGCCTCCATTACGCCTGAGCCAGGTTTTGACTAACGATGAGCGGCTGAGCGTGTAGGCTTTCAGGACTGTAGTCGGCTGTGTCTTGTCTTGATACAGCGTACATTCCTTAGCATAAGGACGCTGCGGAAAGTTGCACGTGTCGTCCTCGTGATAGGTGCAGGTATCACACAAATACTCATCCCCTTTAGCTCGATAGAGCATGATGCCGGGATGACCATGTGCCTTCAAAACGGTATGGCAGTGGGGACAGGCGATCGCCTGTGCTCCAACAGGCTGATGGCAACGGGGACATTCCAGCATGAGATATCACATGACTCAGTAATCTGGCCTGATTAGAGCTAAACGTTGAGGACTGGAAGCGTGGCGTTGCCATTCCCCTAGTCCCCCAACATTTGGCTCAATTTAATACGATCCTATAGCAGCATAATTCGATAGCGCCATTTCAGGCGCACGTCGTGCGGCTGAAATGACGCAACTTGATCTCCTGCGCAACGTGCGGAGCAGCTTTTTCGAATTCGTCAAATCCACGTAGAGCAACTCTTATACCGTTTTTTTATGAAGATGTGCGGAATTAAGAAGGGGGTGAAGGGAGCGTTGCCCCTTTGTAGGGGTTTCACCCTCACCCCCCTTTTCATAAAGTTGTAGCTTCATATTGAGTTGGTATTAGAATCGTGAATTTAGTAAAACCCGAAACTTAATTTCGGAACGTGCAGCAGTACCGCACGTTCCGAAATTAAAAATTTGGTTTTAATTTATCCATGCTCCTTAGCGAACCTTGCGCACCTGGTAGCGTGAGGAATCGACCAGCTCGTAAGCATTTCCCATAGCCGCCGC
Source organism: Crinalium sp. (assembly GCA_036703095.1). GTDB lineage: Bacteria > Cyanobacteriota > Cyanobacteriia > Elainellales > Elainellaceae > DATNPS01. The sequence goes on from DATNPS010000420.1 coordinate 26,325, forward strand.
GAATCTTGCTTCTGTTTCTTGCAGTTGAGTCGCTGGAATAGCTTGCCATTGATCCACGCTAGACCAGCGAATCGCGACCACCACTTCCGATAAATTATCTGGACTAATCCACACTTCTTTTCCTAAAAATCCCGCTGAAGTTGTCAGAATAGGCGTCCAAATTTCATCATCCTTCTGCACAAACTGCTCTCGCATGTCAGGTGCTACGGTAAATTTCAAGTATTCAATGACCACCTTGTTTTCCTTCTCAAGCATCAATTCCCACACTGATATGCGCTCTTTTAGAGTGTTTCACAAAATAATTTTCCTTAAAACCCAAATAACTATAACGTCCCAAATAACGTGAACTTGATAGTGTCATTTCAGCCGCGCGGCGCGGGACTGAAATGGCGTAGAAACTGTACCGCGCGGCATGCGGTAGACTTTTTGCACGTTCGTCGAATTTCCGTATCTAACACGAATTCAGTAACCCGGTTTTGCATACGTGATGTACACCCAAAGCCGGACTTGTGGGAGAGTTACGCAACGCACAGATCTGCCACAAGTTTGTTCATCCAATTCACATTAAATAATGACGTTCGTTAATCCACACTTTTCCATGCCAAGCCCCTATCATAAGATCTGCCAGAATAAGACTATAGCGGCTTTATATCAAACATTAGCCCCGTTCCCGCCAGAACATAGGACGCAGCATGGATAGCAACAATTTAGTTAAGCAATTACTCATGATCGGCATTGGCACCACATCTCTCGTGGCTAGCAAACTTCGAGAAGTCAGCGAGCAATGGGTGAAAGATGGAAAGCTTGATCCTGAACAGGCCAGCGGTTTTGTCAACGATTTAATGCAGCAACTTAAATCGGAGCAGAATAGTTTTGAAACTCAAATGCACCGTCAGCTCAGGAACGTCCTTCAAGATTTAGGAGTCCCTCGGCAAAACGAAATGGATGAGCTGAGGGGCCGATTAGACCGATTAGAACGACAAGTACGGGATCTAGAAAACAAGCTTTGGCGCTAAGGTGAAAAAGCGTTTCTGGATGAACACCGGAGCATCAAACATATTAAACTAACGGGGCAAGACCTAATTCAATATTGTTGCAATAGTTGTCAGGAGGCTTATTTTGCGGGAAATTCTCATTAGTTTGGGAGTCATGCTGGCTTGCGCTTTGTTTATCATCATTGCTCAACTCAGCCCCAAATCGGGAGAGGCGATCGCCGCTGAACTCTCTCAAACACCTGCTCAAGCAACGTCTTTAGTAGGTCAACCTCAGCTCATCGCTCAAGCGCCAGAATCCCCCTCACCTCAATCATCAGGTTCAACCGTGGAAAACGCTGAAAACATTGTCACCACTGAATCCGGGTTACAATACATTGACCTGGTAGAAGGAACCGGAGCCACACCTCAGGCCGGTCAAACGGTGTATGTTCACTACACCGGAACGTTAGAAAACGGCACAAAATTTGACAGTTCACGCGATCGCAACCAGCCCTTCTCCTTTCCCTTGGGAACTGGGCGAGTGATTCGTGGTTGGGACGAGGGCATTAGCACGATGAAAGTAGGTGGCCGCCGTCAACTCATCATTCCCCCCGATCTAGGCTATGGTGCGCGTGGTGCAGGTGGTGTGATTCCCCCCAATGCAACCCTCATCTTTGACGTTGAGCTACTGCGTATTCGTTAAAGCATCACGATTGAAATAACGTCAAATAAGTAATTCCCAAGGAGTTGCAAGAAGCGCACCCCTAGTCTCATTTGAGATTGCGTTGGAACCGGATGTTTAAAGAGAATTCTCTTCAAAGATCCGGTTTTTAGTTGGCGTAATTCGACGTGTAACCACCGAAAAGTTGATTAAGACATGGATTTCTACAGGCTAAAGCCTACCCTTAAAAAATTCTTACCGTTTAATTTGGAAATGAAGATCATGATGTTGTAGTGACTTCTATCACAATTCAGTAATTCTTCGCAGATGCATTAGCCAAAAGGCACAAGTTTTAACCCAGTATGCCCTTAAACTATTCCAAATTGCTCACTCCACAAGAATGCAGAAATTTTTCAATCTGAAAATTGACTGTATATTTACGGAACTTGTTAAGCCAGAGTAAAGTCTAAGCAGAAATGTAACATATACCCACTTTTTAAGCTCCATCCGGACAATTTTCAAAGAACTGAGCAACTACTCTCTTTAGATGTATTGTCTGGATATTTAAAGAAAGCTTACATTTAGCTAATCGAACCTGGTTTGGTGTGTAGCACATGGATCGAGCAAATGTCTTATCAGGGGCAAATCACATTCCCTATGCTGCGCGAGGCAGTGACGATAGTCCCATGAATTTAACCCCTTCAACTATTTTTACAACTATTCCCCCCGAACGCGTTGGTCTAAATGGCGAGTATGACCATAGCGGTCTGGCCAAGCGAGTCAGATTGGCGTATGAAACCCAATTTGAGCCAGCAGAAATTTGCAACTTACAGATCAGTCAGCGCGGAGCCGTCGTTATTCTGATCGGCGAAGTTTCTAATCAGCGATTATTGACGAAACTTGTGAATGCTGCGATGGCAGTTGAAGGCGCAGTCAGCGTTGAGATAAACGGAGTCAGCATTTTTCAGCCCTGTAAATTCCGGTTTTCTGAAAACGCCCCGTCGCTCAACTTATCCTCCTACGCTTTTTAAATCAACGTGAATTCGATAGCGCCATTTCAAGCGCACAACCGACGGGTGAAATTCAAAGAGAGTGAGGGTGCTCGGCACCCTCACTCTCTTTATTAGAGGCTCACATTAACGGTAGTTGACAAACTGTAACGCAACAGGCAAATCTTCCTGCTTCAACCGCTGTATAACCTCCTGTAAATCATCTTTTGATTTTGCAGAAACCCGTACCGAGTCTCCCTGAATGGATGCTTGCACTTTCTTAAATTCATCTCGGATGAGTTTAGAAAGCTGTTTACTAATTTCTGAGCTAATTCCCTTGCGCAGTTTAATTTCCTGCCTGACCCGGTTGCCACTCGCCGACTCAACCTTGCCGTACTCAAAAATTTTCAGCGAGAGATTGCGCTTAGCCGCTTTGGTATTCAGGACTGTATGAACAGCGTCTAACGTGAAATCGCTGTCGGTGTTGATCACAATCGATTCATCACCTAACTCTACAGTCGTTTTAGTGTCTTTAAGGTCGTAGCGACTTTTGATCTCACGAACCGTTTGATCAACAGCATTCACTAGCTCTTGTCGATCAAAATCGCTAACAATGTCGAAGGAGTAAGTAGAAGCCATGAGCAAATCTGGACTAATGAAGTCAACTTGAGCCACTAATCTGAGTTTAGCGAACCCCGTCTTGAAGGTTTTATTAACCTGTTAAGGTACTATGGGCTGACTGACTTGAAGGAGACTCAGCACCACTAGTATACCTGTGCTCAGGCTACCAATACCAAACATGAGCGATCGCCCCAACGGGATATCCGAGATGTAGAAAATCGAGTAAAAGCCTCGTGCTATGACATAGGCGATCGCCGCTATCCCTGCCAAACCACTGCTGACTCCTGTAACATACGCCATCAAGGCCGCTGCCGAAAACGTTATGAATGTTTCAAACGAATTTTGGTGCGCCCATGTTGCTCTTTGAGCATAGGTTGGTAGCTTGTCAAACAGAGCACGAGGAGCATGTAAATCATTACCCGCTTTTACTCGTCCATAAAAAACCACCAAAAACGGCGCGTAGATCAAGACACTTGCTGCTGCAATACAGTAAAGCAAAATGGCTGGTGTGGTTACTCGTTCCAGGAAATCCATAGCTCTAATCAAAATAGAAGAGCGTTACCAGCTTTCGCTGATCCTCTGCCTCCTGACAAGTTTTCAAAAGGGTCTGACTATCGTGAAACGCAAAACAAATGAGCTGCTGACAACGGGAGATGATTTCTTGGTTGCAAAGAGCGCTCGCTTCTGCAAGGGAGAGGTGATCATTTGCAGGGTTTTCAACGAGATGCATCACCTGCTCTAATTGGTCACGAGACTCACGCGGTTGCCGCTCTAAGCTCTGGGGCAGAATAACGGTCAGCAGGTTTGGATCAGCCCGCATCGCTCCCCGAATAGCAGCAGAGTTGGTTCCCGTTGCGCCAGACGTCAGAAGGCGATTTCCTGCCAAGACTAGCGCATAGCTCATTAACTCGATTAGATGCTGGTGAGTAATCGGTACGTGGCGCGACCCCAAAAGCGCAATCCGCTTTGACCCAGTTTGCTGGATCGTCGCTAACTCTTGCAAGAAATCATCTACTCTGGGTAGATCTATCGACTGACTCAAAGACGGTACTAGCCTGAACAACCCAGATATTTTAGCAGGTGTAGCGGATCAGGTGTCAGATTTCATCCCACAAAACTTTTTATCGTTGTAAAGCGCTTTAAGTATAGAAATTAAATAAGGCTCAGATGCTGTTGCAAGAAGCATCTGAGCCTTATTTAATTTCTACTTATTTAGTACGGTTGATCTCTCATGAAATGCAATGTGTCTTCTATCGAAGTCGCAGCAGTCGTATTTTGGGGAGTTAATAGGTCAGTATCAGACGGTTCCAGGATGCTGCGATCGCCCTCACCTTCTTGTTCCAGATGGCCTTGCAATTGCGGGAGCGACTCTGACGATAACGCATTCAGGCTGTGAGGCTGGCTCCCTACGAAAAACGTAAATGCTAAACTCCCTAAGCGAATGCGATCGCCATCTTTTAGCAAAACAGTGTGCTTTACTAATTCACCATTTACAAAAGAACCATTGCTGCTATTTAAATCAACCAGTTGAAACCCTTGTGGCTGAACGTATTGAATAGCAGCATGGCAACGAGAAAGGCGACTGTCTTGAATCGAAATCCCCACTTTTTGAGGATCACGCCCTATCGTCCAAAGATGCTGCGGCTGTGACAGAATTTGCGTTTTCCCCTTAATCAAGTTGGTGATCAGATAAACCTGCGGCTCCAGTACGATTCCCTGCATATAAGGCAATCGGGTACCCGCTAGCGATCCGCTCCCTGAATTTTCTAGGTTTAAGATTTCATCCAGTAGTCCTTGATTTTGGGTATAAAGCTTTAAGAATAGCTGATATAACCCCAAGCGTTGATTCAACTCTGGATCATCAACTGTATCTAACGAGTTCCAAAAGCTTGAGTTCAAAGACGGTTTGAAATGTGCCATAGCACCATAGCTGAGATTAGATTCAAGATCGCTAATTAAGAATGCCCAAATCTAGCTGCAATCTCCCAGACGCTCGTGGTACGTACAACACACGCTACTCGATCTGCAAATTTGCTTTTTTAGCGTGAATTCGACGAACACGCAAAAACATCCTGCGCGACGCGCAAGCAAAATCGGGCTATCAATTTCAAGTTTTTAATTAAACGCCAGGAACTATTCCAACAATACGTAGTCAAACCTTCAGGAGGCGTAACAGTCTCTGTCTGAGGGGTTGGGGGGCTAACCCCTCAGGCACTTTTAAAGTTACATGAATTCGATAGCGCCATTTCACCCGCCCGACGGGCGGCAACGAATGCGCAAAATGGTGTCCCGCCCGACGTGCGAGACACCATTTTGCGCATTCGTCGAATTCACGTTGAAATTATAGCTGTGGCCATGTCCGTTAGGACATCGAAAACCAAGAGGGGTATGGGGGCGAGCCTCCAGCCAGAAGTTCCACCCCTGCCCCCGTCCTAACCCAAATGAATACAGCTATAGAACCGTAAAAAGGTGAGAGGGAGCAGCACTGCTGCTCCCTCTCACCTTTTTACGGTTTTAGAAGATTAACCGAACAGTATTAACCACTAAACCACAATCTGTGATTTATTCGTCGTCATCATCGATATCGTCATCCGCAAAATCATCATCGTCCTCAATGATGGGCGAAAATGGCTCATCATCGTCGCCCTGATCAAAAGTGCTGCCGTAGGCTGGACGGCTAAACTCTTTGGTAGGACGCAGGAAATCGCTACTGTCGCGATCGCGAATGGCATCCGTCGGGAAGACATCAAAGCCACCTTCAAGCTCGTAAGTGCGAGCAGTGCGATCGTCAAGCACAACATCCTTGAGATCCACTTCGTCATCGTAAATACCAGCCTCATAAGTCAGGTCGATATCTACGCTACTCGGTTCCTCGTAGGCATTGAAGCCTGTTCCAGCAGGGATGAGACGACCGATGATCACGTTCTCCTTCAGACCGCGCAACCAGTCAGACTTTCCTTCAATGGCGGCTTCTGTCAAAACGCGGGTCGTTTCCTGGAAGCTGGCCGCAGAGATAAAGCTATCTGTATTCAGAGACGCTTTGGTAATCCCTAGCAAGACAGGCGTATAGTCTGCGGGTGCACCACCTGTAATCGACATTGCACCGTTGACTTGCTCAACCTGATACAGCTCAACCAGTTCTCCGGGCAACATTGTGGTATCACCACCATCATCAATCCTGACTTTAGAGGTCATCTGACGCACAATCACTTCAATGTGTTTGTCAGAAATTTCAATGCCCTGAGATTGATAAACAGACTGCACTTCGTTCACCAGGAAGGTCTGCACAGCCTGCAAGCTCTTTAGAGCCGCTTCGTGAGAGCCTAACGTTTCACGATAGAGCCTGTAGTAGATTTCCAGGATTTCGTGGGGGTTAGCCGGACCATCCGTCAACGGTTCACCCACCGTAACTTCTTGTCCGTCCAGCACCATCACGTTCTGACCGGGACCAATAGGATACTCCGTCACGATGCCGTCATGCTCAATCACTTTTACATCAACGGATTCATCGTCGTTGTAAACCACTTGCGCCGTTCCTGGTCGAGCAGACAAGACGCAGGCTTCTTTTGGCTTACGCGCTTCCAGAAGTTCTTCAATCCGGGGAAGACCCTGAATGATGTCTCCCGTTTTCGTGCGCTCGAAAACCAGCAACACCAGGTTGTCACCCCGTTGTACCAGATCACCATCATTAATATGGAGAACGGCACCCGCCGACACACGATAGGGACGAGCAATTCGAATGGTGACATCCGAGTCAGTCACTTTCACAACCTGACCTGAATCTTGCGTCTTCAAACCAGGAGCAATTTCACCCCCAGCCACTAGAAGCTCGCCGACTTTCACGTTAGTTTTTTGTCCCTGTAGCGGAAGCACCTGTAAATCTTCATCCCGAACCACGAGAACCCGACGTACAGATTCGGCTTCTTCTCGAATCCCTCGAATTTCACCCGCTTCCTTACACTGAATCTCCGTTCGAGCAACAACCGCACCTGCCACAATTTGGTCGCCATCTTTAACCAACAGACGAGTCAGCGTACTGCCCTGCGTTTGGTCAGCCGCAACGTCGCGACGGATCACCAGCGATTCCAGAATCACGAGCTGAAGCCGCAGGACTTCTGAGTCTACTTCGTCTGGAATGAGTTCAATATCAGCGGCCAGTTGGGGAGTATCTTCATCAATCTCTAGCACGAGCTGAGTTCGCACCAGCTCTAAGCCTTCGACAGACTTGACGCGATCGCCATCTTTGTGACGAATCCGCTGAACGGCCCGCAGACGAATCGCACGACCCGAATCCTCTCGACTAGATTCCTGACTGGGAACCGACGGTTCATCCGGTACCGCAAATTCCGTCACGGGTCGCAGCAGTAATCCAGGGCCTTCCGGTGTTTCGACATATTCAACATAGCGGAGGTCGGTCGCGACCAATCCCGGCATGACTTCCTGACCAGGATTTACAATCGTGCCGTCTTTACCCATGACCGCATCAGGGTTGTCCACCATGTGAAGGTCACCCGGCTTGATGACAATTTCTCGAAGAATGTCATTTTTCTGAGTGACTTCTACCACACCGTTGCTTTGACAGAAGATGTCTTTTACAACTTCCGTTCCGGCTTCAACCGATTGACCATCCTCAACCAGGAGCAACGAAATGTCTTTGTTGACTTCGTGTGACTCTTCCGGAATCCATAGGATGGTACCGCCTTTGATTACCTCGTAGCCTTCCTTTGCCTTACCCCGCTTAGCCACCTCAATACCGGAGTACTTAATAATGCCTCCCGTCTGAGTGTGATAGCGGTCATCAATCAATTCGGCAACGACCTGGTTATTGGCTACTTTGGTACCAGGAGTGGCAATCAGGGAGAAACGCTGATTATGCTGCGTTTCGATGAAGTAATGCTCACGCCCCTGATAGCTTTCCGCAAACACGCGAGCTTCGCCCAGCAGCACAGAAGCGGTGATGATCTCAACTTCACGGCCTCCTTTGCCTTCGTTTTCCTGAGGCAAACGAACGATACCGCCATGTTCCGTCACCAGCTTGGTTTCGGCCAGGATGCTGTTGGTATCGACGCGATCGCCATTTTTAACGACGGGTTCAGCACCAGGGGGCAGGTTATACACCTCTCCGGACAGAATCCAGATCAGTCCCCCTCTTTGAGCAATCCGGGTGGTATTGCCCTGACGGTCTTTCTTCTCTTCAGGAGCCAGGTCGGAGAACTTCACCTCTCCAGCCAGGTCAGACGCCACGTCTTTCGTCGCTTTCTCCGTCACCTTGCGCACACGACCCGTTGCTGGCATTTCAGCCACCATCTGGCCCATTTTCACCTGCTCACCCTCGCGGGCAAACAAGATCGAACCGGGCGGGACTGAGAAATGCTCCTTGCGATCGCCCGATTCAACGGTTAGATCAATCTGTGCTTCGAGTACCAACGCATCTTCACCATGACGGGTACGGAATGCACGTGAACGGAATTGCTTCGGCTTTAAGCGAATCGATCCATCAAACGGTGCCCGTACTTGAGGCACCAATTCCCCAGTAAATGTTCCTCCCGTATGGAACGTCCGCATGGTGAGCTGAGTACCCGGTTCACCAATCGACTGGGCCGCAATGATACCCACCGCTTCACCCAAGTCCACCATGTAGGCGTGAGCCAAACTCCAGCCATAGCAGTGCTGACAGACGGAACGAGTGGCCTCACAAGTAAGGGGCGATCGCACCCAAACTTCTTCGAGCTTCGCTCTACCAATGTCTTGAGCCAATTCATCTGAAATGGCTTCGTTGCGAGGAACGATTACCTCACCCGTCTCCGGATGAACAATATCCTTCGCCGCAACCCGACCGAGCAACCGCTCCTTCAGTGGAATGAGAATCCGCTCACCGTCTGTCATCGCCCGCACCGGGATGCTGCGCTCCGTACCACAATCCAGCTCACGGATGATCACATCCTGAGACACGTCCACCAAACGACGGGTTAGGTATCCAGAGTCCGCCGTCCGCAGCGCTGTGTCTACCAGACCTTTACGAGCACCGTAAGACGAAATGATGTACTCCGTAACGGTCAAGCCTTCCCGGAAGTTAGTTTTAATCGGCAAGTCAATGATTTCGCCCTGCGGATCAGCCATTAGCCCCCGCATTCCCACTAGCTGACGCACCTGAGAGATATTTCCCCGTGCGCCCGAAAAGGCCATCATGTAGACCGAGTTAAGCGGGTTGCTCGATTCAAAGTGGCGAACCACCTCATCTTTGAGTTCTTCACTCGTCCCGTTCCAAGTGTCGATTACCTTTTGAAAACGCTCTACTTCAGTAATTTCACCGCGCGTGTAGCGAGTTTCTGTCGCCCGGATCTCTTCTTCAGCGGCTTCTAGCAGTTGACGTTTGCTGGGCGGCACTTGTAGGTCATCAACGCTGATCGAAACCCCTGCTTTGGTCGCAAACCGAAAGCCTAAATCTTTCAGTTCGTCTGCCATCTGAGCCGTTCGTGCAGTTCCATAATTTGTAAACGACCAAGCGATCAAATTCCGCAACTGCTTTTTGTTAATGACCTGGTTCCGGAAAATGACTGCTTCTTCAGGCTTTTGAATTGAATTTTGATCTGCCATCTTGCTGCTCAGCCCCTCTGTATCGATGTTTAATCGTGCATCGTTCAACCGGGTGGATAAGCGGACGCTGCCCAGCATCCGCTTATCATGCTCCGTACATGCTCTTCGTTTAGCCCACCAGAGTCGTCTGAATGGTCTTGTTGTAGATAACCCGACCTGGGGTTGTCCGGATGTATTGAGAAATCACATTCCCTTCACCGTCTTCCCGCACAATACGGAGAGGTTTACGGGTTTTCTTACCGAGGTAGATTTTGGTTCGCTCAATGATGGGGCCAGTGACGGGTGGTTCTTCTGCGCGAGCAGGCCGAAACAATACTTGTGAATCGGTCACTTGAACAACCTGTCCCATCTCAGGAACGACCACTCCTGGAGCCACCTCAGCACCTTCCGCGAGCACTTCACCTTTAACGACGAAGGGCAGATTGCCTTGAGTATTGAACGTTAGCAGCGTGTCTTGCATAAACAGCGACTCACCTTCCGGCTCATCATGCTCAACCTTGCCGTTAAACCGCACCCAGATGGTGGCATGTAAATCAACTTGCTTTGCCTCGTAAGCGGCAATCACATCATCCAGACTGACAAAATACCGACCTGCCCCTACTTGAGGTCGTGGATTATTGGCCGTCAGATAATAGCAGCCCAACACCATGTCTTGGCTGGGCGTTACAATCGGACGCCCCGTTGCTGGAGACAGGATATTGTTAGACGCCAGCATCAGCAAGCGAGCCTCCGCTTGGGCTTCCAGGGATAACGGCACGTGAACCGCCATCTGATCTCCGTCAAAGTCAGCGTTGAAGGCTGGACACACCAGAGGATGTAATTGAATCGCTCGCCCTTCTACCAGAATCGGCTCAAAGGCTTGAATACCCAGTCGGTGCAGCGTAGGTGCCCGGTTAAGCAATACAGGGTGTCCATCAATCACTTCCTCCAGCACATCCCATACGCTGGGATCATTGCGTTGAATCAGCTTCTTCGCCGCTTTGATATTGTTAACCAATCCCTGACGGATCAGACGGTGAATTACAAAGGGCTGGAAGAGTTCGATCGCCATTTCTTTAGGCAATCCGCACTGGTGGATCTTGAGCTTAGGCCCCACCACAATAACGGAACGTCCGGAGTAGTCAACCCGCTTACCCAAGAGGTTTTGACGGAAGCGGCCCTGTTTCCCTTCAATAATGTCAGACAGCGATTTCAACGGACGGTTGTTTGCTCCAACCACAGTCCGGCCTCGACGACCGTTATCAATCAGAGCATCCACCGCTTCTTGCAACATCCGTTTTTCGTTACGGACAATGATTTCGGGTGCCAGAATTTCTTGCAGTCTTGCTAAACGGTTGTTGCGGTTAATCACCCGACGGTAGAGGTCATTTAAGTCAGAGGTCGCAAAACGACCACCATCTAGCTGCACCATCGGGCGCAGATCGGGAGGAATGACCGGAATCACCGACAAGACCATCCACTCTGGTTTAGATTGGGTAGCGATAAAGTTATCAATTACGCGCAAGCGCTTGATTAACTTAGCCCGCTTTTGTCCTTTAGCCGCCGCAATTTCTTCCCGCAGTTGCTCAGCTTCCTTCTCCAGCTCCAGGTCTTGCAAGAGGCGTTGGAGAGCTTCTGCACCAATACCCACCTCAACGCCTGTCAATTGAGAATCTTCGCTATAAAGCTGATCCTCAATCTCAATCCACTGATCTTCTGTCAGCAGTTGCTTATACGTTAGATTTTCGGCATTGCCAGGGCTTAAGACAACGTAGGCGTTAAAATACACGATCTGCTCTACATCTCGCAGCGGCATGTCTAGCAAGATCGCCATGTAGCTAGGAATCCCTTTGAGATACCAAACGTGAGCCACCGGAGCGGCCAGTTTGATATATCCCATGCGATGACGACGCACACGCGATTCCGTCACCTCAACCCCGCATCGTTCGCAGACAATCCCCCGGTGACGTACCCGCTTATACTTACCGCAGTGGCACTCCCAATCCTTCGCCGGGCCAAAAATTCGCTCACAGAACAGGCCATCCATTTCTGGCTTCAGCGTCCGGTAGTTGATGGTTTCCGGCTTCGTTACTTCACCGACCACCATGCCATTGGGCAGCGTTCTCTCTCCCCATTGACGAATCCGCTCCGGAGATGCCAAACCAATCTTGACGTAGTCAAATCGCTGTTCTAGCTTGGGCATCACTATTACTTCCTTAAATCTATTTGTGGCAGTTCATTTAAGACACTGATAGCGACTAGCTGATAGTCCTCTCATACCTGAGAACGAGCAGCTAATCGCTAACAGTTAGCGGCTAGTCTTCGATCTCTTCCATCTCGTCACGCGAGATAGATTCGTAGGTTGGGCGTGAGGGAGTACGACGATTACCAACGTCTGCCATCAGGTCAACCTCAATATCACGGCTAGTTCCGTCATCTTTGGTCTCCAGCTTGTGAGCCGCAATATCTAGACACAAAGACTGAAGCTCGCGCATCAACACCTTGAAGGATTCTGGAGTGCCCGGTCGAGGGATAGCTTTACCTTTCACGATCGCATTCAAAGCCTCGTTACGTCCCTGCATATCGTCTGACTTCACCGTCAGCAATTCCTGCAAGATGTAGGCTGCACCGAATGCTTCGAGTGCCCAAACTTCCATCTCTCCGAAGCGCTGTCCACCCTGCTGAGCTTTGCCGCCGAGAGGTTGCTGAGTTACCAGCGAGTATGGGCCAGTAGAGCGTGCGTGAATCTTGTCATCCACCAAGTGCACCAGTTTCAGCATGTAGGCTTTACCGATGGTGACGGGTCGGTCAAAAGGTTCCCCACTACGACCATCAAAGACCTGAATCTTGCCAGGGTTTTCTGGATCAAAGACCCACTCTTTATTAGCCGTCTCACGCGCTTCCATCAGCTTGCCGTGCGTGGTTGTCCGCGATGATTCTTCGCCGTACATTTCGTCAAATGGAATCATCTTGAAGCGCATACCCAGATTTTCTCCGGCCCAGCCCAACAGACACTCAAACACCTGACCCACGTTCATCCGGGAGGGCACCCCTAGGGGGTTAAGCACGATGTCTACAGGACTACCGTCTGGCAAGTAGGGCATGTCTTCTAACGGCAAGATCCGGGAAATAATTCCCTTATTACCGTGGCGACCCGCCATCTTATCGCCCACCTGGATCTTGCGTTTTTGAGCCACATAGACGCGAACAACCATGTTGGCTCCTGGAGGGAGTTCATCGCCTTGTTCACGCGTGAAGACCCGCACGTCTACGACCCGGCCTTTTTCACCGTTTGGGACTCGCAGTGAGTTATCCCGCACATCTCTGGCTTTTTCACCAAAGATAGCCCGCAGCAGTTTCTCTTCAGGTGGCTGATCCGATTCCCCTTTCGGAGTCACTTTACCGACCAGAATGTCACCCGCTTCAACCCATGCCCCAATTCGGATAATGCCTGTTTCATCCAACTGACGCAACGCATCTTCCCCAACGTTGGGAATTTCGCGAGTGATTTCTTCTGGCCCTAGTTTGGTTTGACGAGCCTCAATCTCATATTTCTCAACGTGGATCGAGGTGTAAACATCGTCGTAGACCAAACGCTCACTGATTAAAATCGCGTCTTCGTAGTTGTAGCCTTCCCATGGCATATACGCGACGGTGACGTTTTGCCCGAGCGCCAGTTCGCCCCCTTCGGTAGACGAGCCATCCGCCAGGATTTGACCTGCAATAACGCGATCGCCCACAAACACGATCGGACGCTGGTTCAAACACGTGTCCTGGTTAGACCGCTGATACTTCTGTAAGAGATATTCAATCTCTCGACCCTGGGGTTCTTTAACGCGAATGCGGTTGGCATCGACATGGGTAACCTCCCCATCCGTGCGGCTCACGATCACCATCCCGGAGTCACGGGCGGCCTGAGCTTCTAGACCTGTTCCCACTAGAGGCCGTTCTGGACGCAACAGCGGTACAGCCTGACGTTGCATGTTAGAACCCATCAGCGCACGGTTAGCGTCATCGTGCTCCAAGAAGGGAATCAGCGAAGTTGCCACCGAGATGATCTGAACTGGGGAAACCGCCACATAGTCCACCTCAGATGGAGTCGTGGTAGTAAAGTCCTGGCGATAACGAACGGGAACCTGTTCACCTAGAATGTAGCCATTTTCATCAACCGGAATATCTCCCGGAGCCACCCGCAGATCATCTTCCTCATCTGCGGTCATATAAATAGGTGATTGATCCCTCAGAACGCGACCATTTTCAACCGGATAGTAAGGCGTTTCGATAAAGCCATACGAATTGACGCGAGCGTGGGTCGCCAGCGAACCGATCAATCCTGCGTTCGGGCCTTCAGGCGTCTCAATCGGACAAATTCGACCATAGTGGGATGGGTGAATGTCTCGCACCGCAAAGCCAGCCCGTTCCCGTGTCAAACCACCAGGTCCAAGCGCACTCAAGCGACGCTTGTGAGTTAACTCCGCCAGCGGATTGGTTTGATCCATGAACTGGGAGAGCTGAGATGAGCCAAAGAACTCCTTAATCGCAGCCACCAGAGGTTTGGGGTTCACCAGAGAAGCAGGTGTCAGAGAATCTGCATCTGAAACGGTCATCCGTTCCCGGATGATCCGCTCCAAACGGTTCAATCCAACTCTGACCTGGTTTTGCAACAACTCACCGACCGATCGCACCCGACGATTGCCCAAGTGGTCGATATCATCGACGTTGCCAATATCAAATTCCAGGTTAATCAGATAGTCGATCGCCGCTAAGATATCTTGCGGCGTCAACACACGAGTCGCCTCTGGAACGCTCAATCTCAGTTTGCGGTTCAGTTTGTAACGGCCAACCCGACCCAGGTCATAGCGTTTTGGATCAAAGAAACGAGAATCGAGTAGCTGCTGACCCCCTGAAACGGTGGGAGGCTCACCCGGACGCAGCTTCCGGTACAGTTCCATCAGCGCTTCTTCTTCGCTGTACTGGCCTTCTTTCTCGATCGTCTTTTGGAAGTATTCAGGGTGACGGAGCGCATCAAAAATCTCGCCATCGCTTAATCCCAGTGCTTTCAGCAAAACCTGAGCAGAAAGTTTGCGAGTTTTGTCAATCCGTACCCATACCAAGTCGTTTTTGTCGGTTTCAAACTTCAGCCATGCCCCCCGGTTCGGAATTAGGCTGGCATTGTACGTGCGTCGTCCGTTTTTATCCGTTTCGGCCTTGTAGTAAACACCAGGACTACGAACAATCTGGTTGACGATGACCCGCTCTGCTCCATTGATAATGAAGGTTCCCCGATCGGTCATCAAGGGCAGATCGCCGATAAACACCTCTTGCTCCTTGATCTCACCCGTCTCCTTATTGATCAAGCGAGTCGGAACATACATTTGAACCGCGTAGGTGCTGTCTCGTCGTTTGGCCTCGTCTACATCATATTTAGGGCGTTTGAGTTTATAGTCTTTACCCAGGAAGTGCAATTCCAACTTCCCGGTATAGTCAGTAATGGGAGAGAAACTATCCAGTTCTTCGATTAATCCCTCTTCAAGAAACCATCGAAAACTAGCTCTCTGAATCTCAACTAGGTCTGGTAGGGTAAAGTTGATTGAGGCTTGGGTGGGGTTAGTCATGCGTCTCCTCGAACGAGTCACGCTCAGGGCAAGTCCCTGATGCTACAGCAGCTTAACAAATACGTCAACGAAAAAATTCAGACCTCAGCAAAGAGGACTGAAAAGGGCCAGATTAACCTGGCGAACCATTGAAAAGTTTTTGAGAGAATTTCAACAGGAACAGCTAGCTCACTTAACGGGTCTAAGAGGGTTGGGGAAATAAGATTGGGTACGGGATGCACCCTCACCAACTGGAGTTTCGAAGTTCTTGAAAAACGGGCGTTCATCTTGAGTGTACTGCGTGTGCACAAAGTGACGCCTATTTCCACATTTATTTACAATAATCCCTCTATTAATTATGCAGTATAGATGCAATTCTGTGTTATCCTCGTTGGCCTCCTGAATTGAACCAACATTCTCTAGCCTCTCCCCGACAGGACAATTGAGGAAGAGTATCAAGATTTGACAGATACCAATTCCTGATACGGATCGTCCGCCTCATCTGGGATCGCTAGTCCAAACAGACGGCTGGCGTTTTGAGTTGTCTGGGTCGCGATCGCCTCTACAGACTCACCCCGGAGTTGTGCAACCCGTTCCGCCACATACTGTACGTAAGCTGGTTGGTTGCGCCGCTCTCCCCGTTTCGGCACCGGAGACAGAAAAGGACAATCAGTTTCAATCAACAGGCGATCGCTGGGCACGAGTTGGGCAGACTCATGAACTTGCGTAGCGCTTTTAAAGGTAACAATGCCGCTAAAACTCACGTAGAACCCCAAGTCTAGGAACCATTTGGTTTCTTCCGGAGTTCCACCCCAGCAGTGCATGACGCCGTTGACCGACCCGCGACGATGCCAGAAGGAGCGCAGAAGCTCGACCATGTCTGCCGCCGCATCTCGGCAATGGATGATAACGGGTAGATTGAGGGTCTGAGCGATCTCTAATTGGGCTTCAAACGCCGTCTTTTGGAGATCACGATCATCAGACTTATAGAAATCCAATCCCATCTCTCCAATGGCCACGACTCGACGATCAGAACGAGCCAGCATCAGAATGTGGTCAGCTGTATCCGCTGACCACTTATCCATATCCAGGGGGTGTAGCCCAACCGCAAACGAGATTTCAGGAAATCGATCGGCGATCGCACGAATGGCTTCAAATTCAGCAGGCTCGACGCAGGAATGCACCAAACGAACGACACCTGCATCACGCCATCCCTGAGCGACCTCATCTAAATCAGCCTGAAAGCTCTCGAAGTTGAGATGCACATGGGTATCAACCAATTGCATGGGCAGAGGAAAGAAAAGGGCTTAACGAGGATTGTCTTCAGAATTGCGCCTAAAACCGCCAATGGGATAGAAACCTTATGCTTCCTTCGCCGCTGCACCGACAGCATGGCGTTTCAACACTTTGGCCAACCGAGATTTCTTGCGAGCACCATTATTACGATGCAGAACGCCCCGCTTTACAGCCTTGTCAATTTTGCTGTAAGCCGCAGACATACGCTCTTGAGCGTTTTTCAGCGCTTCGGGATTGGGGCTAGAAGCATACTCATTCACCGCTGTGAGATACCGCTTGATCAGGGTCTTCACAGCAGACTTATAGGATTTGTTACGGAGACGGTTCCGTTCTGCAATTTGAACGCGCTTAATCGCTGACTTAATATTTGCCACAGTTAATCTCTGCTTAATCTCTGGGATAATTTAGGAAAGTGCTTCTTGCGACCTACTATTCTAGCCAATAAACTTGGCTAAAGGCCAGATAAATTAACATAGCATCTACCGTTGCAATACATAAATCCTCTGGAAATACAGGTTAAGCTAGAAAGGTACAGGTTTCCAGCAGTCATCTCTGTCGGAGCCATCCCAACTTGTACGTTCACCACGGGCTACTCCCGAATTAGCATTTCGTAACTCCATGTGGCAATGCTGCGAATCATTAATCAGCGATCTGAGGCATTAACTGAACTGCGGCGGATCTGCGATCGCACCCACGATGAGCAGATAGTCCACAAAGAAGCGACTGTACAGCAGGTCCTCCAAGACGTTAAGCGCAAAGGGGATCGGGCGCTGCTCCATTACACTGAAGAATTTGACCAGCAAACGCTCAAGCCCGAAGACTTACGAGTCAGCGGTTCTGAACTAGATGCAGCTTATCAGCAAGTTTC
>DATNPS010000426.1:0-5353 GCA_036703095.1 Crinalium sp.
TAATAGCAGGGCTGAACCATTCCCGATCGCCGTTTGATCAAACAGAGCTTTAGTCGGTTGCTGGGGAACCTTAACCGTTGGCTTGGGCTGGGGTTGCAAAACTGTGGTTTGCGTAGCCTGTGCCGCTTGAGCTACCGTTCCTGCTGTTGCTAACGGCTGACTGCCATTCCCGTTTGTTGTGACTGGGGAAGGGGGTGTCAGTTTGGCTTTAATGGCCACTTGAGGAATGGTTCCGATGACCTGAACGGGTTTTGCTGGAATCTGGGTCGCCCCGTTGCGGAATCGAGCATCGCCATTATCTGTCCCATTATCCGAATGAGTGCTGTCATCACCGTTATGGCTATCCCCACTGTGGTCAAGTTTCGCCAGGTCGCGAGCCAGGATAGACCAGAGATCCTCCTTGGGAGCAGCGGACGGATCTGATGGCCGATCGTCAGCAGGAACATCTGGAGGTACAGGTTCTGCGGCTGGTGGGGTGAGGGGCGGCTCGTTGGGATTGGGATCGGGCTGTCGGGACGGAATATGGATCGGGGAATCGCTTTCGGGTGGTGGTAGGGGCGTTGGATCACCGACGAATTCAAAAACAGCCGTGCGGCATCGCCAAAATTCGGGAGCAGATTGCGGCAGCGCATGAAACCAAGGTTTTGGTAGCCAAAACAGCAGGCTGGATTCCAGGGTTGGTAAGCTGCGCTCTAAATCCTGCAAATAAGTTAGAAATAGCCGCTGAGTCGCAGCAGGTTGTCGTGTCAGTTGCTCGATGCCCAAAATTTGAAAGGCGGGCATGGCACGGCGACTGCCTTTAGACGAGGGTTGCGATAGCCATTCAGCAGCCTGTGCGATCGGATTGGGATCATCCAGGTTGAGATGAAGACTGACCAGACGTGGATACCGTTGCAATGTTCCCGAATCTGGTTTACTCTGTTTTGCTTGAGGCTTTGTTGGGGTCAAGTCATCTGCTAGCTGAGTGGCTAAGCGATCGCGCAGCACTAAGTCATCACATACAGCCACAAATACTTGACGCCGCAGATTCAGGCTCAGAGCGATTCTCAAGCGCTGGTAGGTCTGCTGGTTCAGTCCCAAAATTTTGCGAAAAGGAAGATCAGTCACGGTGGGACAACGGTGGTAAGGAGCAAGGCGGGAGAAGTCCTGGTTATAACCCTCTTCTTACGGTTCCGATAAGGGTCAGGATAAGATTTTGTCTACTATTGACCTGGAAAAGTGCCAAAAGCAGGAGGGGGCACGTAGCTAAACTACGTACCCCCTCCTGCTTTTGGCTTTTTATGTTATGAAAAATCCTTAAGAAATCTTTTTATGAGACGGAGACAGCGATGAAAATTAAACCGCCTAGCAGCGCGACCGCCCCCACTCCTATCACAGCATAGGTAAGCTTTTGCCCCTTGCTGGGTGGCTCTGCCTGATACATCTTGGGTTCACTGGCAAAGTTGTTTAAGCGACCGCCCTCTTCAGTGGTGTAAGGCATGAATATATCCTCATTGAGAAGTATCTAATTATCGTAACAAAAGATAACATATTTTCTCCTCCGTACATCGAAGGAAATTGAAAGTCACAGTTCGGTGTTTAGGCAGAAGGTAGGGGGGGATTGAGTGTTAGGTGTTGCAGGGTGTAGTAGGGGTGTAGGGAAGGTGAGGAGATTGGGGAAGGTGGGGAGGTTGGGGAAGGATTTTGCTTCCCTATCCTCCCCATCCTCCCTCCTCTGTCCCCCTTATCTCCCTAGTCCTTCCCTACACCCCATCCCCCAACTTCTCCCTTCCGAAGGCACACAACCCTTCAAAAATCAAATAGGATTTTAATGAAATGCCCGGTATTGTTAAGCGAGAGAATTTGGTTGTGGTTCAATCTTCATCTGATTTAGGAACGGCGCAGAATCTGGCTGAAACGAGTGTGTCTACCGATTTGTCTCAACTGGATAGCCCGCAAGAGTGGAATCTGTCTGATTTGTACCAGGGATTTGATGATCCCCAGTTAGCTCAGGATTTAGACACGCTTAGCCAGACCGCAGAGCAGTTTCGCCAGACCTATCGGGGGAAAGTGGCAAGCTTGACAGCCAGTGAAATAGTAGGCTGTTTGCGGCAACTGGAGGCGATCGCTGAAAAATCAGGTTATCTGTACGCATTTCCGTCGCTGATCTTTGCCGCCGATACACGCAACGCCGAAGCAAAACAGTTCCTGGATAAGGCCATGCAGGCTTTAACTCAGGTTGAAAATCAGCTTTTGTTCTTCGATCTGGAGCTACAGGCGATCGCTCCTGACCAGTTTGCTCAACTACAGGCTGACCCGGCCCTGAATGGTTATCAACACTATTTAGATCGAATCGCTCAACTGCGGCCTCACACGCTGTCAGAGGTGGTTGAACAAACGCGCAATCAAGACAATCTCACTGGACGTCAGGCATTTATTCAGCTTCGCTCGGTTCACCTGGGTGAGCAAGAATACGAGACGGTTACGACGCCCGACGGTAAGACCGCCAAGACAGAGGCCGAACTAGGCGCGCTGTTGTTCAATCCCCACCGAGAGGTGCGCTACGCAGCGTATCAGGCGGTTCGCAAGGTGATGAAGCAGCACAATTCGCTCTATGGCTACATTCTCAACACGGTTTGTCAGGATCATCGACTGGAAAGCCAGATGCGCAGCTATCCCTCCACGCTACACAAACAGCTATTGGCCGATGAAGTGCCAGAGCCTGTCTTCCGCGCCATTATGGAGGGCACGGGCGATCGCTTTGAGTTATTTCAACGCTACTACAGGCTCAAGGGACAGGCGCTCGGTCAGCCCATTCGCACCTGTGATGTCTATGCTCCCTGGTCAACCGGAGAACAGGTGGCTCCCATTTCTTACAAAGCAGGTGTTGAAACCTTGCTAGCGGCGATCGAAACGTTTGATGTGAATTACGCCCGTCGCGCTGAAGAATTTTTTGTCAAAAATTGGGTTGATGCGAAGGTGCGTCCCGGTAAGCAGGGTGGCGCTTTCTGCTCGTATACCTATGGCAAACACAGCTATTTGCTGATGTCCTATACCGAGGATTACAACTCGCTGTTTACCCTGGCACATGAGATGGGGCATGGGTTGCACTTTGCCTGGATTGGCGATCGCCAGTCTTACCTCAACAGCAATCCGCCCATGGTGCTGGCCGAAATTGCATCGACATTTAATGAGCTATTGCTGCTCGACTATTTGTTGAAGCAAGCCAAAGATGACAAAGCTCTTAGCAAAACATTAATCACGCGCCAACTCGAAGATCAGCTCAATCTTCTCTTTCGGCAAAGTACGATCAGCCGATTAGAACTGGCATTGCACGAGCGCGCGGCGCAGGGTAGCTTTGACCATACGTTTGTGAATGAAGAATGGCTGAAGCTGTATCAACAGCTTTGTGGCGATGCGGTGGAAGTCTTGCCGGAGCATCAGTATGACTGGGCAAGAATTGGCCACATTTACTTCAAACCGTTCTACTGCTACCAATACACGGCGTCAAATATCGTCAGCCTGGCCTGCTATCAAAAATATCGAGAAGTCGGCAAAGCGTTCATTCCCGGCTATCTGGAACTGTTGGCATCGGGTGGTAGCCTGGATCAGGTGGCGGCGTTGCGTCAGTATGTCGATGTAGACATCGAAAATCCCAAAACGATCAGCAATGCGCTGAATTATGTGGAAGGGTTGTTAGACCAATTGCAGGCAACCCTATAACCTGTAATTCCCACCCCATATTCTGTAGAGACGTGCCACTGGCACGTCTCTACCCATACCGTCATTGCCGTGATTTGTGATGGCCAGGATTATTTGATGTTTG
The DNA here is from genome assembly GCA_036703095.1 of Crinalium sp. Taxonomy (GTDB): domain Bacteria; phylum Cyanobacteriota; class Cyanobacteriia; order Elainellales; family Elainellaceae; genus DATNPS01. Next base: position 3,806 of record DATNPS010000426.1, read on the forward strand.
TGGCGATCGCCATCATTCCACCGTAGGCGGCATGTCGTCTACGGTATAGGTTGGTGTATTTCTACTGCTGGCCTTGAGATTCATAGCATGAATCATGGCTTTACCCATGTCCAGCAGAATATAGGCCAGGCCCAAATTAACTACGGTGGTAAGCAGTATTACAGGGGATACAGCCTCTGCGTTGTTGAGCGCTTGTTGAAATGCCGCTCGGGTCAACACAATAGAGAGAGCATTCACAATGTACATCAGAGGTAACTGCGACTGAACTATCTCGCCTTGCTGACGAATTTCGTCGTTATGGTCTGACTTGAGACGGCCTGCAATCGTAGCCAGCGTGTTCCAAATTCCCCAGATGTTGTAAAAGGGAATCATAAATCGGGCGAGCGATTCACCGGGTGTAATCGGATAGTCGGAATAAAACCGTTTGAGATCGGAATGCACTTGGTAGAGCCAAATTAGTGACAGAACGATGGTTAACAGGTCTACTAATAAAACTACGAATGTCACAAGGCCATCCAAGAGTGCCAAAAATTCATAAAGAAACGGCAGAACAACTTCCAGCAGCGAGAACCCACAGGAAACGGCGGCGAGCCCTAACCGTACCTGTAGGGAAGGGAGCAGAATGTTGGCGGTGCCTGCTGATTTTAACGGTGTCGCTGAGCGTGGGATTTGCATCGAAGTTCCCTCCGCAATGGTTACCTTGCATCTTAGCCCGATGATGGAGGGAAACCTGGCATAGATTAAGCAAGCTTCGCGAAATACCCTTTGTTCGCTAAAAAACGTAATGTAGACGAGGGCAATTAGCCCAAGTTATGTGAACGTCGTGCTGCGAAATTAAGCGATCGCCTCATGTCGAAAGGCTTGCTTGCTGAGTTGGAGGTCTTTCTGGGGGGTTCCCCCAGACCCCCATTGGGGAGCGAGCGGCGCTCCCCAAACCCCTTCCGCAAGGAGTTAATGGTTAGCAGAATAGGGCGCTTCGCATTGCTTGTGTTAAGCGGGTTTACTTGATTGAATTGATGCCACTATACAAAGGAACAGCAATATTTGGGAGCCAGAAGTCAGCTAATCCCCTTACTCCTCCTGGCTCCTGGCTTCTGGCTCCTGACTCTTGGCTCCTGGCTCCTAGCTCCTGACTCCTGACTCTTGACTCCTAGCTTCTGCCTCTTCCCTCAACTCAACCCCGCCATCAACTGATTGCGGGCTTCGGCCAGAGCGTCGGGGAGCTTGCTGGCATCTTTCCCTCCTGCCTGCGCCAGGTTCGGACGCCCGCCGCCGCCACCGCCACAGAGTTTGGCGATCGCCCCGATAAATTTGCCAGCCTGCAATCCCTTCTGATTCACGTCGGGACTGAATGCTGCGACTAAGCTCACTTTGTCGGGTTCGGGGACTGAACCTAATACAACTGCACCTTCGCCTAACTTTTGCAGCAAACGCTCTGCGGCAGTTTTGAGAGATTCGGCATCGACTCCTTCCAGTTGAGCGACCAGAATTTTGACGGAACCCGCAGGTTCAGCCTGAGATAGGAGGGCATCTGATTTGGCGATCGCC
>DATNPS010000428.1:0-3615 GCA_036703095.1 Crinalium sp.
CGAAAAAACGATTGGCAGGACGCGCCAGCCCAAGATTCTCGCGTAACGTTTTACCTTCGTACTCCTGACGGAAAATGCCGCGTCGCTGAAGTTCTGGAACCACCTGATCGACAAAATCATTTAGTCCTTCCGGCAGAAACGGAAACATCACGTTAAAGCCGTCAGAGCCTTCCTCTGTTAGCCATTGTTCCATCTCGTCAGCGATCGTTTGGGGAGTGCCCACAAATGCCAGCCCGCCATAACTGCCAACCCGTTGCGCTAACTGCCGAATGGTGAGATTTTCGTGTTGCGCCAAAGCTACTACGCGATCGCGAGAACTATGGCTGGTATTGGTTGGTGGTATTTCTGGCAAAGGCCCATCTGGATCAAAACTTGATACGTCATAGCCCAACGCACTATTCAAGCTACCGATCCCGCTGTCATAGTGAACCAGGCTATCCAAACGCTCCCGCTTGGTCTGCGCGGCTTCAACCGTATCGCCTACCACAACCAGCACGCCCGGAAGAATTTTGATGGTGTCCGGGTCACGCCCGATCGCCCGCGCCCGATCTTTAATGTCGGCAAAGAAGGCTTTGCCTAACTCCAGGTTGCTAACCCCTGCAAACACCACCTCAGCCGTTTCAGCCGCCAGTTGACGCCCCGCTTCCGAAGCACCCGCCTGAACAATTACAGGCCATCCCTGCACAGGTCTGGCCATGTTTAATGGCCCCCGCACCGAGAGATATTTTCCTTTATGATTCAGAACATGCAGTTTGTCTGGATCAAAATAAATCCCAGAGTCCACATCTCGAATGAACGCATCATCCGCGAAGGAATCCCAAAGACCCGTTACCACATCATAAAATTCACGCGCCCGTGCATAGCGCTGGTCATGTTCAATGTCTTCTTCTAAACCAAAGTTGAGCGCTGCATCTGGATTGGAGGTGGTGACAATGTTCCAACCAGCCCGACCACCGCTGATGTGATCGAGTGATGCAAAGCGACGAGCAATGTGGAACGGCGCATCATAGGTCGTTGAAGCCGTAGCCACTAACCCAATGTGTTTGGTGATGCTGGCGAGGGCAGAGAGTAGCGTAAACGGCTCAAACGAGGTAACGGTATGGCTGCGCTTCAGCGCATTAATGGGCATGTTGAGCACCGCCAAATGATCCGCCATAAAGAATGCATCAAACTTCCCTTGCTCTAGTTTCTGAACAAATTGTTTCATGGCTGGGAAGTTAAAATTAGCATCAGGCAGTGCTCCAGGATAACGCCATGCTCCTGTATGGATGCTAACTGGACGCATGAATGCACCCAGCTTTAATTGTTTCGATTTAAGGTTCATATTTAAAGAATTTTGCAGACTCTTCTAGTTGTGCGGCTGGAGTACGTCCTTTACCCCACCCCAGTCTCCGGCGGTATGAACCCATTAACTCATTTTGGATTAAAGTTGTCTCATCAACAGGAACCGAAACATCTGCATAAGGAGCGACAAACAGCGCATCTACAGGACAATACACCTCGCAGAGGTAACACGTTTGACAATCGCTTTGACGGGCGATTTGAGGCGGAGCGTTGGGCACTGGATCAAACACATTGGTGGGACAGGCACTCACGCAAAGATTGCATCTAATGCAGCGTGACTCACTGACGAGTTCAATCACAGTGTTGCAAACTCCCGATTGAAAGTATGTTCAGGTTGAACCCAAATGCGATCGAGTCCACCACTAATCAGCCGATATTTGTACTGATCATTCAGCTCAGGATAATCTTCATGCTGATGCATTCCGCGTGACTCTTTGCGTTGCAGGGCAGTTGCATACATCCAGCGTGCTGTCGCTACCATCGCTGCCACCTCTCTGGCTTGGACGGCCTGATGATGAGAGGCAATCGTTCGATCGCGAATGTGATCCCAGAGATGATGCAATCGATTTAATGATTCAGACAGACCTTGTTCAGTACGGAACAGGTTGTGATCCAGAGGCAATACTTCCGCTTGCACCGCTTGAATCGCGTCTGCTGGATGGATGGGATCATGGTTGCCGACTCGAATCGCCACCGTGCCTGCGGTTTGAAGCGATCGCTGATGAATAGCAGTCCCTAACTGACGGGCAAAAACAGCCGCCGCTTCCCCAGCCCAACAGCCAGATGCAGTCGCCCAGGCCGCATTCGGGCTACCGCCACCAGACGCCCCACCGCAAATCAACTCTCGTGAGGCGGCATCGCCAGCGGCATAGAGTCCGGGAACGGTAGTGGCACAGGTTTGATCCACAATTCGCAATCCACCAGATCCACGAACGGTACCTTCCAGTCGCAAGGTCACTGGAAACCGCTGTGTAAATGGATCAATTCCCAGTCGCTCAAATGGCAAGAAAAAGTTGTGTTGAATGGTGCGCATCCACTGTTGTTCCTCCGGTGAGGCTTTGTTAATGCAGGCATATACGGATTGCTGTTGCAGCAGCAATCGAGCAATGGTGCGGCGATCGCCCTCAATCACAGTCCCATCTTCGGTCGTAAACGTGGCGTGGCGGTAATAGGCACCCTTTGTAATCGTGGCAAAGGCAGGAGACAAACCGTAGACATTGGAGAACTCCATGCCCGATAGCTGCGCTCCCACTTCAGCCGCCATCAAATACCCGTCGCCCGTCAGCACATTGCAGCCCAGCGTTTTGCTGAGAAATGCACACCCCCCACTCGCCAGAATCACCGCTCCGGCCTGAACGGTCCATCGTGTTCCCGTCTGTCGAGCAATTCCATTCGCTCCTGCCACTCTTCCGTCTGCATCGAGCAGCAGTTCCAGCGCTGGACTATGGTCAAGAATAATAGCTCCTGCCTTTTTCACCTGCTTTCGCATCAGCCGCATGTATTCTGGCCCCTGATGCAGCGACGGCAGATAAGGTGCACCTGTTTCATCACATGAAAAGGGATAGCCCCACTCCGCCAAGCGGTGCAAGTTCACACGGGTTTGATCCAAAACCCGCTCCATCCAACTGCGATCGGACAGGTATCCACCCTTTGTCTCTCGGTGGGTCAATTCTGCTTCGCGATCGCCCGGATTTGAGACGTACCATACGGTGGTACCTGCTGCCGCTGTGGCTCCACTGGTACCGCAATAGCCTTTGTCTACTAGCACAACGCTAGCTCCCTGCTTGGCAGCGCTCCATGCCGCCCAGGTGCCTGCGGGGCCACCCCCAATTACAAGCACGTCTGTTTTGAGCGTCAGGACAGAGGCGTCAGTTGATACAGTTTCTCTGTCAGAGACACGAAGGCTCACAATAACTAACCTCCTCGGCGTGACATCTCACAATCGCCATCTGAGAGAACCCCTAAACCGATCCTCGAAGCTACACATCGGCTAGCGCTCTCCTAATCTACGGCAGATCGAGCGACATTATGTAGATTTACCTTTGAACTCTATCATGAGCGTTTTTGAAACACAAGGGAAGCACACCTTAACTAGCAATTCTCATTATGCAAAGTGATGGCAGCAATTCTCAGTATGCCAATCGGTGGCAGTTCAAGCTCGCCGCAGGCGAACTTGTACTGCCGATTGCGGGTTTGGCGCTGCCGTCGGGCGCGCCAAACCCGCAATCAGTTTCAAAATGAGAATTGCTGAAGTGATGGTTGTGCAAACTC
>DATNPS010000430.1:0-26760 GCA_036703095.1 Crinalium sp.
TAAGCCCCAAAAGTTTTTAGTCTCACCAGCAAGCTTCAAATCATCTTCAAGAGAATGAGCCTGGGGAATTAAGTCATGCTGGTGTTGAGAACAGAGGAGAACCATATCATTAGTTGAAGCTGCACTTGTATTCACCGTAACTCATGGACTTTGGGCAGTCTCTAAAAAGTACAAAGTTGTTAACACAAAGTTGTAACAACGAGGATGCGAAAGATAACGGGTGTGCCCCATCTATTTCGGTCGTTTTGCAAACTCAGAGAGCAATGCCGGGAAATCCTCTAGCCTTGGAAATTTATTGAAGCTGTGGACAGCAGGTGTTGTTACCCACGGCAGTTTTTCATCCGTGTAGGTCTCGATAAATGGACTAAACGATTGGGCATCATCCATCAGGGTCGCTCGGACGTTAACCAGTTCATCCAGACCTTCGGGACGTGTGAACAGCCAACTCATGCAGTGTGGACAGAAATAATGACGCGTTGCACCATGTAATCCACCGATAATAGGATCACCTGATGTCACCTGAAACGCACTGCTGGGATAAAGAGTGCTCAAACTGAAAGCACTAGCCGTCATCCGCTGACATCCTGTGCAGTGACATGCCATGGTGATCAAAGGTTCTGAATTCACTTCAAATTGAACCTGTCCACATCTACATTGACCCGTCGTGTGAAGATTACTATTTGCCATCGCTTACTCCTTGCGCTTCGTTCAACGTTGATATGCTTGGATATAGCAATCCCAAGTGGGTTGTGAGAACTGCTCCCCTGGGACGGTTCTCACAACCCATCTATCTCACAACTGATTTAGGACTGCTATGTTAATAATTTAAAGCATCTAATTGTTTGGGACGAAGCACCGACAGGACTTTTGCGTAGGTTGGATTGAGCATCACGAAACCCAACATCATAACCGACAGACTTTCGACGGTCGGTGTGCATGGACATTGTTAGCATGTGTTTTTCTAAAGCACTAGCGGTTTTATAATTGAAGGATGCAAAAGCTCACAATCACCCGACCTGACGACTGGCATCTCCATCTACGCGACGGCGCAGCGTTGAAAGCGGTTCTGCCACATACGGTGCGTCAGTTTGCCCGCGCTATTATCATGCCAAATTTGAAGCCTCCAGTACGCTCGGTCGCTGATGCAGCAGCCTACCGCGATCGCATCCTTGCAGCCGTTCCAGAGGGCCAACAGTTTGAGCCACTGATGACGCTCTACCTCACCGACAACACAAGCCCCGAAGAAATTATCGCGGCGAAAGCGTCTCAGTTTGTCAAAGCGGTCAAGTACTACCCAGCCGGAGCAACGACCAATTCAGACCTTGGGGTGACAGACATTCGCAAGTGCGATCGCATCTTTGAAACGATGCAGCACGTAGACCTGCCTTTACTCCTGCACGGCGAAGTGACCGATCCCAGTGTTGATATGTTCGATCGCGAGAAGGTGTTTATCGAGCGATATTTAATTCCTCTCAGGCAACAATTTCCCAGCCTGCGCGTAGTCCTTGAACACATTACCACCTCTAATGCAGTACAGTATGTCCTATCTGCAAACAACATCGCTGCAACCATCACGCCACAACATTTGTTATTTAATCGCAATAGCCTGTTCCAGGGTGGCATTCGCCCCCATTTTTATTGCTTGCCAATTTTGAAACGAGAGGAGCATCGGTTGGCACTTTTGCAAGCAGCAACCTCCGGCAATCCTAAGTTTTTTCTAGGCACCGATAGCGCCCCCCACTCTCGGAACAGCAAAGAAAGTTCCTGTGGCTGTGCGGGTTGCTATTCAGCTCTCCATGCAATGGAGCTGTATGCAGAAGTGTTTGAGAGTGCCGATGCCCTTGATAAACTTGAAGGTTTCGCCAGTTTCTATGGGCCAGATTTTTATCAACTTCCACGTAATACTGAGCACATTACTTTGACTAAAACGGCTTGGTGTGTTCCCGATGAAGTTCCATTTACGGAATCTGGACTTGTACCCTTACGGGCAGGTCAAGAAATGACTTGGCAAATGGATTGACCCCGGCAACAGTGCAAAATGAACTGTTTTAGAGCAGGCTAAAGTTCTGGCTGAGCGGCTGAAAACAACCTTTGCAATACCGCCAAAATCTTCCGACAGTCCGCTCCAGCCAGGTTGTTATGCAGCGTAGCTAACAAATAAGAGAAATTACTATAGCCTCGACACATCATCGGTAAATGAAACGCTTTAGGAAAAGAACTATAAATATAATAAGCATGGCTGAAATACCAACCAAGAAAAGTTCAGCCCAGTTTTCATTTGACGGCAACCATAGCGAAAGAGCTTTCCAAAAGGGGCTGACTATTGATTTGGCAAAAGATGCAGAGGCAATTAATCCAAGTATCGTTAAAAAAACTCTAAAGTTATCACCTTGTCTAGACTCAATAAACTTAATTTCACTCTCTAGAATTGACAGGTTTTCAGAAATTTGACTTTGCATTGCTTCTAGATTCATTTGTTCCCATCCTTTAGAGAGTAAGTCTCTAACCTCACCATAAGGAGTTGTTTCAATCATTTTTGATTTTAATTCAGCAAGATCTCTTCTGATAGCTAGGATATCTGAATATTCTTTCAGTGTTTTTGACTTCTCAATAAGGCTTTTATAAAGAATGAAGCCATATTCAAGTAATTCAACTTGAACTTGATGTTCGTATATCAAGTGACCTCTATTAAGATCCATCCATTGTTCTTTATTCTCAAGTCCACTTTCAGACCAAATCCACAACGTTGCCGCCGATGTAATATAAGCTGCATAATCTTCAAATTTACGTGAACTTGGAGGTAAGTAGATCGAAAAATTGCCGTTTGCTTCTGGAACACGCGCTAGTATTCGACCGAAAAATTCCTTATTTGACTCCTCATTTCTGGAAGAACCATATAGCTGATTGCTATGCCGAACTAAATGTATATGAGGTCTACCGCTCCAATACTCCCCTATCTCTGGCAATTTTGGAATTCCTTTTATTAATAGTTCAATAGAGGAAATGGGGCTTTTAATAAAAAATCCTACAATGGTAAATAATGTCTGTGCTATAGATGTAATAGTCTCTTTCCTCTCTGTACCGAAAAGTGGCGCTACCTCAAATTCAAAATCGCCAGACTCAACCTTTCTTGATAAAGTTCGAAGTGTTTCTTTCTGTTTTTTCTTCTTCAAAAGATCGAGTCTTTGAAATATATTAATTTTGGGGCTTGAGTAATATTGATAAGCCTCCGGAGCTAAAACACTAATGGCAGTTGGCACTATGGCAAAATCATAGTCATATTGCTGTATATTGACATAGTTACGAATAAAATCACTAATCTCAACAGAATTGTCTGGAGATATCATACGAAGCTCGATAAGTAGAACACCACTTTGATACAGAACAATAACTGGATAAAGAATAGTGATTCTCTCTTCTTTCTTTACTAAACGAATTGGTTGCAGAAAAGCCCTAAGATGCGGCGTTGGAAGTTCTCTACCTTGAGAAATTTGTCGGGCTTCACCATACAAAAACTGTACTCCAATCAGCCAGGTCTCGCGTGCATACTGAGTGAAGTCTGCTACTTCTACAGAATTCGCCTTGAATTCAGCAGAAACCTTTTTTAAATCACCTGACAACTCAAGGACAGTTTTGCCTGAGACAATACCATTATCGGTTCGACAAAAGGTTTCGCCGCTTGTTATTACGCAACAATCTGCAATTTCAGATTCAACTAGTAATTTAGCTACGGTTTCTAGATTATTTATGTGGGCTTTAAGGTAAGTTGAAAACGTATACCATATTTCCCATTCTTCAAGGTAGAACGAATCCATGCATAATCAACCGTTTAAGGGTACCTTAATCTTAAACTACGACAAATAAGCCTCAAACTGACGCTGTATCCAGAAATTGAAGCTGCATAACGATCGAGCTGAGCCGCACCAGTCAGACTCGACCGCCTTCAGTAATGCTCGTTGATGGGCAGCTAGCCTCACAGTCAATCTTGAATCTTGGTCTCACCGTTAACTTGTCGCGTGTCGGCTCCAGTGAGTTGTTCTACGGTACTGGTAGTGATAGTTTTCCCAAGAGATAACATTTATATCCAGTACCGTGGAACTATTAATAGACAGAAAGTTTCTGCCTAAGATCCCAATTTTGGGTAGATAGGCTGAATAATTCAGCATAACGCTCCAAATTTACTGCTTATACAGATTAATTCCGCATAATATGCTGCTTAAGCTGAATTGTTAGAATTTTTCTGCATGTTTTCAGATTCCTGACGTAGTGGTAGACTTTTCATCGATCGCCAACAAATCCTTAAATACGCTTGTATCCGATCGCCCTTTCCCCTATTCTAAAAAACACTGGATTTCCAGTAGACAGGCTTAAGGTGAGGATAACGCTGATTAGGAGTGTTACGAGCACTCGCTAACCAGCTAACCTAACTCCTGGGATAAGCAGGAGAAGGGCTGACTTGATTTTACGATCGATCGCCTTACTGAAGCAAAACGAGTGGTTAGGGAACCACGCCTTAAGCTTTTCTTCGCTTCAATCCATCACATCAGTGAGGCCAATAGTATGACTACAGAGTTCAACGAACTGCTGCCGATTCCGTCTGCCGAAAAAGTGCAGATTTGGATTATTGGAACGCGAGAGCAGGTAAAACACACGATCAACGAGTTTTACGTGAAGCAACTGGTGAGCGATCGCGCCCACTTTATGCCAATCGTACCTGCCCCATTTGCTCAGGGTAAGTTTATGTCAATGTTAGAACGGTAGAGAGGAGGGGCGATCGCTTTGAGGGGAGTTATGCGTCGTGCAGATCCCCTAAAGCCCAATACTTTTTGAATTAGGGTGATAAAGAGCAGCTTTGCTGCTCTTTATCACCCTAATTGGATTCTTGGCCCTATTTAAATTTCAGTTGGGATTGCTGTACTCAGATCAATCAGGCTTTTCGCGACGAATTTCATCAACTTGCGAAACGATAAACACCAGCGTAAAAGGTTGTCCCATTTCGCGTCGTACAAACTTTTCTAGTAGAGCAACCTGCTTAGAGGTAATGGGTTCTCTTGCTCGGACATTTAATCGCACTTCTGGAGGATTGGCGAGCCAATTGGTGCTGGTGCTCAGTAGTTCTAACCGCTGAAACGTAACCGTGCGATTTAATAACGCTTGCCGTAAGCTTGCTTCCAGTTGGGCCTGCCTGACCAGCTGCACAAAGCTAATTCCTAACGGAATCACCAGAATGGCGGTGAGTGTCAATGTCCATGTAAGTGCTTTACGGGCGCGGTGGAAGGACGCATAGCCTGCGAGTAAAAAGGTCAACATACAGGAAAGGGTAATGCCCAGCAAGTTGGTCAGATAGAGCAGTGTGGCTCCCTGACTAAGTGCCCAGTTGGCCTGAGATAGCCCTAAACCAATGACACAAATGGGCGGCATCAAGGCAACCGCGATCGCTGTTCCTGCAAGACTACCGGAAATCTTGGGCTGCACTTTGGCATAACCGCTGATCCCTCCTGCGGCAATGGCAATGCCCAAATCTAATAACGTGGGTTCCGAACGAGCCAACACTTCACTACCAAAATTAGCAATGCCAATCAGCCAGCCTAAACCAGTGGCTAGCACAACGGCTACTAGCGTTCCGATTAGAACAGCGATTAAGCCGCGACGAAACAACAGTACATTGCCTTCTAGCGCACCAAAAGCTAGTCCCCGAATAGGTAACATCAGCGGCGCGATAATCATTGCACCAATGATGACAGCTGCACTATTGGTCAGCAACCCAAATGTGGCGATCGCACAGGAGCTAATAATCAAAATCAGGTAAGACAAATCAGGAGCTGATTCTGCTAGCAAATCTGCCTGAAGCTGCTGCAACTGAATCAAATCGTGATCCTGCTTGCTCAAGACTTTGAAGCGATTACGAATATTTTGTAGCACGTCGCTCCTCCTATCCAATCCTTGCCACTCATCCAGCATCCTATGGGTGGGAGGAGCGGTCATGTTCCAATAGTCTGAAGTCGTGCCGCGATCACTCGTAACACTGTAGCGATGTTTTAGATTCCAACAGCAGAACTACTGCCCCACTGCCGACTCTTCAAGCGGTCGGATGATGGTGGCATCTGGCGTCACTTGAGGTTGAAAGATCGCCTGCAACGATTCTTCCAGCGTCGGAGCCATCACAATCCGATTTTCGTAGGCCACAATCACCCGTACCAGGGTTGGCAAGCTATTCTGCGCCGCTTCCAGATACAGCGGTTCGACATACAGTAAAGACTGCTCAATCGGGATCACCAGTAAATTGCCCTGAATGGCGCGTGAACCCTGGCGATTCCAGAGGGAAATTTGTTGAGAAATCACCGGATCTTGGTTAATACGTGCCTCAATTTGCTCAGGCCCATACACCAATCTTTCTTTTGGGAAGGTATACAGCAACAGCTTACCGTAGTTCTCACCGTCCGAGCGGGCGGCCAACCAGGCAATCAGGTTAGTTCGCTGGCGCGGTGTATAGGGCAATAGCAGAATGAATTCTTCAAACGGCACCGTCGGCAAACTTGTGATCAGGTAATAGGGTTCGACCGGACGCGCTTCATCGCCATACACCTCATTGGGAATCTGCCACTGGTCTTCGCGGTTATAAAAGACCTGCGGATCGGTCATGTGATACGTCATTAACCGCTCTGATTGCAGCTTAAAAAAATCAACCGGATAGCGCAAATGGCTCCGCAACTCTGCGGGCATGACAGCCAGCGGTTTAAACATCCCCGGAAAAATCCTTGACCAGGTCGTAATAATTGGATCGCTGGGATCAGCTACATAAAAATCGACAGAGCCGTGATACGCATCAATGACGACTTTGACCGAGTTGCGAATGTAGTTAATGCCCTCACGGCCCCAATCGGAGTAGGGATAGCGATCGCTTGTCGTGTAAGCATCCACAATCCAGTACAGATAATTTTGACCATTCTGACCGGATGATTGCACCTTAGCCGTCACTAGATAAGGATCGCTGTCGTAGCGCAAAAAGGGGGCGATCGCCTGAATTCGCTGTTTGATGTTGCGGCGAAACAAGACTTTTGTATCTGGCAGAAAACTGCGGGCAAATAACAATCGCCAGTCGCGCAGGTAAACGGCAAACAAACTGCGCCGCCACCAAGGCCCTATGCGGATGCCACCTTTACCATCGTAGACATTGTAGGCATTGTCACTGCCGCTAGGAAAATCTAGCTCTTGCGTCAGGGTTCTCGTCACTGCATAGGTATTGGCAATCTCGCCATAGTAAATTCGAGGTAGCCCAATCGGGATGCTGTCTCGAATGGCAGGACTGGAAGTTGTCAGCGTTCTGTCTTCACCCCTTGTAATGTCTTTGACAAAATATTCTGGCAAGCCACCCGGCCCTACGGTATTCACTGGGCTGAGCGTAAAGCCATACCCATGCGTGTAGATTAAATGGCGGTTCACCCAGGTCTGAGCTTCCTGAGGAACGGCATTGTAATCTAGTTCCCGCGCCGCAATCAAAACTTGCCGTTGCTCGGTTGACTGAGTAGGGGAATCAGCCGTCGGACGATTTGGAGGAAATAGGGGAGAACGGGCAGGAGCCTCGGTTTGCAGCGTATAGCGATCGATATCTGCATCTGGAAAACGGTAATAAGGGCGAATCTGCTGCAACTGGCGGTTGGTTTCCAGCAGCGGTCGCTGATCCCAGAGGCGAATGTTGCGAATGGTTTGAGCGTTTGCTTCGATATCTGCTTCGGTCAACTGTCCCTGAGGATTAAAGTTAGTAATATCAATGGCTTCTAAGCCAAACGCTTGACGAGTTGAGGCGATCGCCCGTTCGATAAATGGACGCTCTTGCGCCAGTTCGTTAGGCTGCACAATCAAATACTGAACCACTTCAGGAACCATGACTCCAGCTATAGCCAGGAGGCCAAACAGACTCAATACAGGCACGATCCAGCGGCGATTAGGAGACTTGGAACGCCAAAAAACGGTATGCCACAGCAGGTAGAGTGCGATCGCCAGAGCCAGCAGGCTCAATCCGGTGTAGATCGGCAGTTGCGCTGTTACATCGGTATAGCTTGCACCAAAAGCCACTCCACGCGGTGAATACAGTAATTCGTATCGCTCTAACCCGTAACCCAGCCCTACCATACTCATCAACCCGCTGCCCACCCCATATAGATGTCGCCGCTGGGCCGACGAAAAGCCAGGAAACGTTCCCTGGCTGAGGCTATCCCCCGACAGCAGATAGGTCAGTAGTGTGGCAATAAACCCGTAGCAGGATAGCCCAAACAGCCACAGCTCCAGCAATTCCCAGAGCGGTAAGCTAAAGATATAAACGCTAATCTCCCGCCTAAATAGCGGATCAGCCTTATGAAATGAGGTGGGGTTGAGGGCTTGCAGAATAATGATCCAGTGGTTTGCCACGAACCAGCCCATTAAAAGACTGAGCGCGATCGCACTTGCACTCAAAATCAATCGTGGATAAATTAAGAGGGCGATCGCAAGACCCAACACCGCACCAAACCATCCCAACGGCCCCAGCGCATAAGTGCTAATCTGCCAGATGCTATTCAGGTTGAATCGAGAGACAACCGTGCTGGAGAGAATTGAATCCGATTGGCCGTAGCTCAACGCAATCTGACCGTAATACAGCAGCAGCACCCCTACGAGCAAACTCAGCCCCAGCGCAAGGGGAAGCAACCACCGCAGTTTTAACGCCGGAGCGGAGTGGGATGACGAGGGCGATCGCTGGAGTTTCACTTTAGACAGCGGTAGCGAAACAGGCTGTCTGTCATTACGGGCTTTACTCTGACGAACCTCACGAGCAGTCCCGGAATATTTTAATCGCTGCGCTAACGCCAGATTTCCTAACCCATAAATAGCTGTGCATCCCGTCACGGTTGCCAGTAGGATAAGCTGAACTCGAAATTTGAGCAGGAAGACAGAGAGATAGTTCACCTCCTGAAACCAGAGAATTTCTGCTCCTAGATGGGATGCCACATCAAGCAATAGCAACAGCCCCAGAAGAACTGTAACCACTTGAAATAGGCGTTTAGGGTTCATAAACGCTAACTCGCTAAGGACATGGATTTATTAAAGCCCAATTCCTGGACGCTGCGCTTTTTCTTTCCAACGTAAATCTGATAGCCATTTCCACGCAGTCAAATTTTGTCGATTCCCCCAGGCATGAACATGAAGATCATAGTGGTAGTGCAAACTCACTGAAGTTGCGATCGCTTGCCCGTCTATTTCACTGCTATCTCATGCGGCGGCAATTTCCTGCAATTGAGGCATAATAACTGGACTTTAGACTAATTATTTCTTTCGCGCCGCGAAACGCTTTCGCAGAGAGGGCTTAGCGGCGTGCATCTTTTCTTGCGCGTCGGCTAAAATGCTGGCGCAGCAATCATTTTAGCCGACGCGTGATTTGGTTCAAACTCCAGGTAATAAAGGTGTCAGCAAAAACACATTTAAATAGAACCCGCTAGGCATCGATGCTTTTATCTATTGTCTGATTCGTTTTGTATTACGGCCCCATTGCAGAAAGAGTAGTAAAATATGACCAAAAGCCAAATCGTTTGTTACAACAACCAAACTGATAAGGTTATTACTGATGAGCAATCTACGTTACTAAAACGTGTCGTAGAAGAGAGTATCCGGCAATCGAAACAAAGTGCTGACCAGGCTCACTTGAGTTTCTTAATTGCAATGTTGATGACAACGTTTGGTACGGTTCTGGGGTTCGGCGGTGCTGCTCTACTACTAATAGGTAATGCTTCTGAAGGGTCAGTAACGACCGCAGTGGGGCTTGCATCAGGCGTGTATTCGTATCAATTGTCCAAGGATGCTGCTGAACGTCAAAAACAAGCAAACGAACGTTTAGACCAGATGTTGATACAGTTACAGGTTGCTGAATCGTAGAACTCAATAGAAAAGGGGGAATACTTGTCTGTACTCCCCCTTCTTAAAAGATTTCTAATTCTCAAGCTTGGCAACCTCCGTCACCGGATTTAATGTCATCCCACCAGCAGGTGGTAGAGTCTTCGAGTTCATCTTGAACTGTGTCTACGAGTGGCCTTACTGACTCATAAGCCTCACGTAGTTTTTTCAAGGCTCTAAATCCCCGCTGGCGAGTGGCGTTGGCATTAATGACAACACCCTCAGCATAGGATAACGCCTCGCCGATCGCCTGCCAGGACTGCTCTTTCAAGATTCTGGCGCACAGGATTTTGCGGTCTTCCTCAGTTAATTGCTGAAAGGCGAGCCGTAAAGCTTTCCTATCTTCGGCAATGACGAGATCAGAGATGACTTCATCACCTGGGGTAAATCCTGCTCCATCTAGCTTGGGATTATCTAGGCGATCCTGTTTTCTTCTAAAGTCACGAATGACATTGAAGCAGGTGCCTCTTAACCAGGCGAGTGGATTTTTGATAACTGTCCCTTCTCCAATTTGATTGATCCCAATGGCATACGCTTCTACCACGATGTCTTTGACCTGATAAGTGCCACTTAGTCGGAACTGGTGCAAGTGACGGCTTACGCCTGACCAAAATGATTGGGCATCTGGATTCTCCATGTTGAATAAGGCTTCAACCGCATGATCAAACTTTTGTCGATGCTTATGTTGGAAAATTTCCAAACATCTGGTTTTAAGCCATGACATTTGAATCGTAATCACGGGATTTGAGGCTGAGGGGGTTTCGCCACTTGAATGACAGGCGATCGAGATGATGTCTTCGGGCTTGTACGTTCCATCGAGATGATGCAATTCCAGCAGTTGCTGAATGAAAGACTCGAAGGATTCGAGATCGGGATGTTCTGCATCAAACACAAATTGGAATTGACTCATAGCTTTATCCAGATTGAAGAGCAGCGAACGTTAGTTGACCAGGCACTCCGTCTTCCTTAAGTCGTTGCGCCCGTTGAAACTGTTCAACTGCTTCAACTGAGCGCTTTCCTAAAACCCCATCAATCGCTCCATCGTAAAAGTTTTGTTTTTGCAGTAGCTGTTGTACTTTCCTCCGATATGCGTGGTCAATTGGCATTCCCTGTAAATGCTCTCTAAGCCAGGCTTGCTGGTCTTCGTATTGTTTGATCTTGTCAGGGCTTAGCAATCCGAGATGTTGACCCAGCCGATAATCCAACTCGTTGATCAGAAAGTTTAGCAGGGGAGAATGTTCTGCCTCTGTGTAAATAGCTGCCATTCGATCTGCGTCGTCTTCGGTCAATTCGCTCTTGAGGGCCAGGTTTTGGTATTCAGCAAGGGTTGCAGCATACTTTTGGCTGGCATGAATCAGTTGTTCAACTAGATTTTCAATCGAACAGTCCATAGGCTCTCCTTCAATGTGTCTCCGAGGGGAGGCAACAACAGACGCAAGGGGAAATAATTTGCTTGCTTTGTCTAATAGTGGTAGTTCATTATCAGGTGTTACAGCCTGCCTGAGAATTTTAATGGTTCTGCTATTCCAGTAACACCTGCCCTTTATCTTCCACATAAAAACACAAGCGACAGAAATCGATTCAGTAGCTGAGGAAAGAAGGGCATGAACGCAACGAAGCAACAGCGGCAGCAGAGTCAGTGGTTGAGGGGTGTACCTGCTAATAGCGATCGCACTTCTGTACCTCAACGGAGACGGGCATCATCAACGTCATCAATTAATTTGCCTGAAATTGAAATCGACAATGCATACCGTCTTCTGTCACACCTGATTGATTTAGCCGATGAGTTAGCTGAAGTTCGTCAGGATTGGATTACCCTACTGCACGGGACATGGAGTATTGATCTGAGTAGCTTCAATTTGCTCAGTGACGAAACCCATACCATCTTTCGCAACAAGGGAATTAGAAGGGTTGGGGATATTGTCCCTTGTATTCCTCAGTCTTATTATCAACCCGTGATGAGCGCTCGACAGATGCATTGGGTTTACACCTGCTGTGTGCAAATTGTGAAATTGGGTCGCGTGCGGATGGTGATTGACTGTAATCAGCCTTTTGATCGTAGCCCAACGGTTTTTGCAACCAATCGGCTAGACTGGTCATCCCGCAAGGTTTTACAAAACTGGTTTGAGCGTCATCCAACGTTTGGTTTTGATAAGTTTGAAGCAAGTCAGCGGCTAATTGTAGAAGCGTTTTCTTCGCCTTGAATGTGAATTGATCGGCTCCCATTGTGATTGCCTGCCTCAGGAGAATGACCATGATTAGTATCGTTCAAGCAATTATTGCTTTTTTTGCCCAACAAGGTCTTACAGAGTTTCCCCATGAGCGGGAAGGAGAAATCTCAGAAGTGATTGAACCCGGAAGAGTGTGGCGCGTTTCGCATCAAGCTTCTTACTGGTTCGCCCGCTCCCGCAAACGTATTCATCTCTCTCCAGGCGATCGCGTGCGAGTAGTCGATCGTCAAGGGATTGTTCTATTGATTGAACCACTGGAGACTGAGGAGTAACGCTCAAGCGATTGCCAGCATGATGAATAGCTTAACGCTCAATTGCTTTCTGCATAATCGCTAGCATAGGTCATAGCACACATTCCATAAATCCTATGAGTACCACAGGCTAACCCCAGTGAAGCGATAATCTGGCTGTAGTAAGGCTTCACGATGGCTTCGTTCTGGTACATCATCATCATCTACTACCAACTGTATGACATCTGAAAGTAACGAATCAGATACCAGTCAGTACTTATCATTTTGAAACGCACAATCGCTAACCGTTTAAACCCGTCGTTTGTGCAACAGCGGTTTGGTTATAGTTCACCAATTTAAGAGGATTAAAGTTCGAACCGTTGACATGAGTCCAGAGATATCAGCTTTGTTAGACTGCGCTTCGAAACTCGATCGCTCTCCAACATTTATCCAAACGTTAATAAAAGATGGAGAACAGCAGATTGAGGCATTTCTACAGAACTTAATGACTACAGGTTGACCCACATGCGATCGCTCAAGTTGCTTATATTTCTGCAATCGTATGAGAATTAATTTATGAGTCAAATGTGGAACTTAACAAGATCTTCAACGTCTGTGCTGTATCCTAAATTTGGACTTCTCGAAAATTATTGTGTATTGTTACTATTTCTGGAGCAGCGTTAGATTAAAGGCATTTTCCTTTGAGGGAACACCCCTGCCAATCATCCGAAAGATTAGCTCTTAGACATAAAATAGCTCTCCCTAGAAAGAAGACTAGCGGAACGCTCCCTCTTTTAATAAGTAGAACACGTTAAAAGAGTGGAAAATGTAGGACTAGTAGGAGGATTTCTCCAGCAGCTCTCTTTTCTACATTTGCTGCTGTTTACTCCTCCTGATGTAGGCAGCTATAGCAATCCCAAGTGGGTTGTGAGAACCTGGTGCAGTTCTCACAGCCTACCCATCTCGCAACTCATTTAGGACTGCTATAGCAATCCTAAATGAGTTGTGAGATTGGGTGCGGGCTAAGCCCGCACCCAATCTCACAACTCATCTCACAAATGATTTAGGACTGCTACATAGCCATCACAAATGAGGCATGAGAATGCTTTCTAAAGAAGCGTACTTCTTATAACTTCAACTGAATTAAAAGGGTTAACCATCAATGTATTTTTAATGACTCTGCCTGTAGGAGGAGAGAGAGATCATACTTTAAGCAGTTTATTAAATTAAATTACTGTTCTACTGGTAGAAACTATAGTTTGAGTAAGGAATAATCATAGTTTTCCACGTAAAGGTGAGCCGAAATATCTTTGTACTTTTGGAAAGCATATTTGCTTTTAAGTTAAGACGAGAGGCAGGATTAAAACTCCTGGAGGGGAGCGAAGTCCTCATATCCCCTTCGGGTTTCGATGTCCCAATCAATGTGGCTACAGCTATAAAAATCATTCAAATGATTCTTTAAGAATCTGTTTTTTTAGGAGAAGATATTGATGTCTCGATTGCCATTGCTTCAGCATGAATTAGACAACAACGTTGACGTGTTAACGATTTACGAAGAAATTAAGGCTGAACTAGGTTTCGGTATCGTTCCTAATTTGTTTAAGTCAATGGCAATCAATCCCGGTTTCTTGAAAGGAAATTGGGAAAAATTTCGAGCCACTATCCTACAAGGAAGATTGCCTCGCACGCTGAAAGAAATGATTGGTGTTGCGATTTCTCAAGCCAATCACAGTGACTATGCCCTCAAAGTTCATTTACATGGATTATCGGCGTTAGGAATTAGCGAGGAAGTGTTGCGACTATTGGTTTCAGATTTTGAAAATTGCCCATTACCCGATCGCCAAAAAGCGATTATTCGATTTGGTCTAACAGCCGCTACTCATCCTCATGATTTAACGGATTCTGATTATCAGCGTTTGTATGATTTGGGATTAGAAGACGCGGAAATTTTCGAGATTATTGCTACAGCCAATTTGTTTACTGCTGTAAATCAATACACAGATGCCATTAATTTAGAAATTGACGCATTGTGACATCAATAAACCGTCTTGGTTTTAAGCAATTGGACAGCGACGAGTTCCGAGACACATCCTTTGATCAGGGCCGACCAGACAATCGGCCCTTTTTAGGAGATTTACAATCTCTGTCAACTCGGATTGCCGCTGTTCAAGAAATTTCGACGAGCATCAATCGATCGCTGAAGCTAGATGAAATTCTAAAGGTGGTCGGGCAGCAGGCCAAATGGGTTTTAGATTTTGATCAGTGCAGCGTGTGTTTGTGCGATCGCCTCTCTCGTCGATTGGTCACGCTATTTGGTTCGCCTGTCCCGGATGCAGAGATAGAGGCATCTAGCCCGCTCGATCGGGCCATTCAGACCAAACAGCCCCAGATCATTCGAGATCGAGCGACAACACAAGCCGACGCAGCCTATCGCTCCCACATTATTATCCCGCTGGAAAGTGAGGATCAGGTCTTGGGCACGATCAACTTTGCGCTCAGGCAGGAAAACGGGTATTCCCAGGAAGATGTTCGCATTGCGTATCTTCTGGCCCTGCAAGTTGCTGCGGCTATGCGCAATGCTCAGCGGTTTGAAGAAATGAATCGGCTGTATGCCGAACTGCAACACACGCACACGCAACTGAAGCAGGCACAGGGCTTCCGAGACGAACTAATGCACATGATCGTGCATGACTTGCGCAACCCGCTTTCGTCGATCAATATCAGCCTCGATATGATTAGCATGATGGCGACCGATCCAGATGAACAACTGCACTGGTTGGAGCTAGCAAATGTAGCCAGTCAGACCATGACGGGCATGATTGATGACTTGCTGAATCTCAACAAGCTCGAAGCCGGAAAACTGAAGCTAATCCTGCGTCCTCTCCAGATTGGCACACTGATGTTGGGCAAATATGAATCTTATGCCGTGCGGGCTGTTGGAGAACATAAAACCGTGACGCTAGAGTTGCCGGACGATCTACCGTCGCTTTTAATGGATGTTGAACTCATCGGTCGGGTTCTCGATAACTTGGTCAGCAATGCGTTCAAATATACGCATCCCGGTGGCCAGATTGAGATTAGCGCCCGTGCTGATGAAACGTATCTTTTTGTGTATGTGCGAGATGATGGACTGGGGCTGCCGCCAGAGTATCGCGATCGCATTTTTGATAAATTTGTCCAGGTTACGGATGCCAGCGGCGCGTCTCTGCGTAAAGGCATTGGCTTAGGGCTGGCGTTTTGTCGAATGGCGATCGAAGCCCACGGGGGCAAGATTTGGGTTGACTCGACTTTAGAGCAGGGCAGTACCTTTGCATTTACGCTGCCTCTATCCCTCGGCTGATCTTCCTATTGCGGGTCGCCACAGAACTTGATTATCTTGGGAGGATTATCGAATCGTCGTTTGCATCTGTTGACGATGCGGAGTTCCTATGAAACGGGTTTTGCTGGTCGGGCTGTTTTTGATCGGGCTGTGTTGGGCACTCGCTAGCTTTTCAGGATTAGCGAATCAGGGAACCTATACTTCCATTTTGCTGGATTTTCGAGAAGGGATGGCTTCTGGGCAAATTGAGACGGAGGTGGCGGCGATCGCCAAACAGTTCAACGTTCAGCCTCAGCTCAACAGCGCATTCTCCGAATCTGATCACGTTTACGTGCTACCCGGCAACGCCCAACTACTGAAGGCGTTGCGTCACTCCGACTTAAAGAACTACACGGAGTCCATTGAGCCGAACTACATCTACACGGCTTACGACACTCCAAATGATCCCGATTACACCCGACAGTGGAACCTGCGCAGCATTAATGTCGAATCGGCTTGGAACGAAACCAAAGGCAAAGGCGTCACGGTCGCCATCATTGATACCGGAATTAGCGTTGTGTCGGATTTGAAAAACACGTCGTTCGTTCCCGGATACGATTTCGTCAACGATCGCGTCGATGCATCGGATGATAACGGTCACGGAACTCATGTCGCCGGAACGATTGCCCAATCGACCAACAATAATTACGGCGTCGCAGGCATCGCCTATGAAGCCAGCCTGATGCCGCTGAAAGTTTTAAGCGCAGAGGGTGGCGGAACAGTGAGCGACATTGCTGAAGCTATTCGCTTTGCGGCTGACAACGGCGCAGACGTCATCAACATGAGTCTGGGGGGTGGCGGCGATACCGATTTAATGCGAGAGGCGATCGACTATGCCCACCGTAAAGGCGTGGTGATTATCGCGGCAGCGGGCAACAGTAACACGAACTCCGCCTCCTTCCCGGCTCGTTATGCAAATGTGATTGCAGTTTCGGCCCTGGATTCAGCAGGCATGAAAGCACCGTATTCCAATTACGGAGCAGGAGTTGATATTTCTGCGCCCGGTGGCTCTACCGTCAACGGAGAGGCAGGTGGCATTCTGCAAGACACGATTGACCCCGAAACCGGAGAATCGATATTTGCGGCCTTTCAGGGCACCAGCATGGCCGCCCCTCACGTCGCGGGAGTCGCTGCGTTAGTCAAAGCAACTGGGGTGAATGATCCCGATGCGATCGCCCAGATTTTAGAGCAATCGGCCCGCACGATTCAGGGCGACGAACTCAACCACTTCGGAGCAGGCCAACTGGATGCGGCAGCAGCGGTCAAACTTGCCACTCGTGGGCACCTTTCCTTCAATGATTTCTTCCGCTGGCTGCACAACAACGGCTATCTCAACCTGCGCTTCTGGTTTGATGGCGGTGTGGTTGCCCTCATGCCCAAGATTTTGATGGTACTGGGTTCCTACTTGCTGGCCTGGTTCCTCCGGGCTTATTTGCCCTGGCTATCCTGGTCGCTGGCAGGTGGTTTAGTCCTGGGTAGCAGTGGCTTATTTTTGCTACGCGGGCTGTACCTATTCGACCTACCGCAGTGGCCGTTTCGGGTGCTGGGTAGCTCGATTCCCGAATTGGGCGGTGCCATTCAGGGGAGTGCAGCGCTTAATCCGATTTTTGCCAGTGTGCTGGTTCCGCTGATTCTGGTGGCCTTGCTGTTGGGACATCCGCAGTGGAAGTGGCTGGCGATCGGGTCTGCCCTGGGAGTGGCGTCTTGTCTAGCAGTTAGTGCTATTCTCTCACCAGAGATGGCGTGGATGGGGGAGGGGGCGATCGCCCGTTCTTACCTGATCCTGAACGCTATCTTATGTTTTGGGCTAGCTCATTTTTCGGCTAAAGCGGCCCATTCTCAAGGGAGTTAAACCGCATGAGCATTCACGTAAAAGGCACGGTTCAGCGATCGGGCATGGGGGCCGGAACCTGGGCATTAGTGACCGATAAGGGAGAAACTTATGAGATTTATAAAGGTGCTCCCAAGGAGCTGTTGAAAACGGGGCAGCAGGTCAGTGTGGAAGGCAACGTTCGAGAAGACGTGATGACGATCGCCATGATTGGCCCCGTGCTGGAAGTGAAGCACTTTGAAGTAACTGGCTAACGCTTGTTTAATGCGCAAAAGGGTGCCCCACGCGGCGCGTGGGGCACCCTTTTGCACGTCGTTGAATTCACATTAGTTTAAAGTTGCCAATACGTCTTGCAGCTTGCCGCGAAACTCCCCTTTGGGATGGGCACCTTTCACTTCTCCCACAATCTTAAATTCGCCTTCGGGTTCATCACACACGAGATAGGTTGGCCATCCCATCTCGGCCTTATCGGGATATTGCGTCAATAAAATCTTGCGATACTTCCGATAGGTCGCAGTATCCTGCATTTTGCAATCTACGAATTTCAAACCCAGCTCTTCGGCTACCTTCTGGTCATAAAACGCCATCTTGTGACACAGCCCACAATCTTCTGAGGAAAATTTAATAACGGTAAGATCCATAGCTTCAGTAACTCCGAAAGTGAGGGTGTTGCTGTTCTCGATCAGCAATGAAAAGTTGAACAAGACCCAAAAAGTATCCGTCCATCTGTAGGAATGGGATTCAAATCGTTGGATCGTCTATTTCATAATATCGATCTACTTATACCGTTTCCATTTGAAGCTGCACCGAATTGAACGGGGGTGAAGGGGCGTTGCCCCCTTTCATCCCATCCTCACCCAACGTGAATTCAACAAATGCGCAAAACTGTATCCCACGCGATGGTGGGATACAGTTTTGCGCCATTTCAGCCGCGCGACGCGCGGCTGAAATGGCGCTATCGAATTCACGTCATCCAGATGGCTACGGCCATACAAAAAAGGAGGACAGATATCTGCCCTCCTGAGTGTTACGCCATGGTGATAGATCAACCGAACATCTAACGCTTATGCATCATCCAACGCTGCAATACCGGGAAGCACTTTACCTTCCAGCAGCTCAAGGCTAGCGCCACCACCCGTGGAAATGTGGCTCATCTGATCCGCTACACCCACCTTCTCAACCGCCGCCACCGAGTCACCACCCCCGATGATAGTTGTGGTACCAGTTTTGGTGATGTCAGCCAGAGTGAGGGCGATCGCCTCTGTTCCCTTAGCAAACTTATCGAATTCAAACACACCCATCGGGCCATTCCAGATCACGCTCTTGCAGTCTGCCAGGGCTTCCTGGAATACCTTGATGGAATCAGGGCCAATATCGAGACCCATCCAGCCATCGGGAATCGCGTCAATGCTCACCGTTTGAGCATTGGCATCTGCCGCAAAGTTGTCCGCTACAACCACATCGGTGGGCAGCAATAGAGCCACGCCGCGTTCTTTGGCTTTGGCTTCGAGCGATCGCGCCAGTTCTAGCTTGTCTTCTTCCACCAGCGACTTACCGACCGACAATCCACGCGCTTTGTAGAACGTGAAGATCATGCCGCCGCCGATCAGCAGCTTGTCTACTTTCTCCAGCAGAGTTTCAATCACACCGATCTTGCTGGACACTTTAGAACCACCCACGATCGCCGCTAGAGGACGCTGAGGTTGCTCGATCGCCGCCTGGAGGTATTGCAGTTCTTTTTCGATCAGGAATCCGGCAACGGAGGGCTTGAGATAGTGGGTCACACCTTCCGTGGAGGCATGAGCGCGGTGCGCGGTACCAAACGCATCGTTTACGTAGAGATCAGCCACAGACGCCAGTTGCTTCGCAAATTCAGGATCGTTCTTCTCTTCTTCAGGATGGAAGCGCACGTTTTCGAGCAGGATCACCTGACCGGGCTTTAGCGCCGCCACAGCATTGGTAACTTCTTCACCGATACAATCATCGGTCTTCACGACTTCCTGACCGAGCAGTTCAGAAAGGCGCTTAGCAACGGGGGTAAGGCGATATTTTTCAGTGACGCCTTTGGGACGACCAAAGTGGCTGGTGAGAATCACTTTTGCCCCTTTGGAGGTCAACTCATTAATCGTTGGCAAAGCTGCCCGGATGCGGGTATCGTCCGTAATGTTGCCCTGATCGTCTGTGGGCACGTTGAAGTCTGCCCGCACCAAAACACGCTTGTCTTGTAAATCTGCCGACGTTAAATTTGCCAAAGTTTTTTTCGACACCGCTTATACCCCCTAACTGAGTCTTTATACCTATTGAGTATTGTAAAGCGTCAGGGATCATTAACGAATAGTCACAAACATTAGCTTTTTTTAAGCAAGTGGCTGTTAATGATTAGCGATCAGGCAGGTTTGAGACGTACAGGTTGGGAAACAGGGAGTGGCGATCAGGCATGAAAGCAGCTTTGGCGGTAACTCTGAGTAAACTTCAATGATTCTGAGTGCGTGGCTGTGGCTAGACGGCACATCTCTCATAATTCGTTACATTGAGCGCATCTAATGCCTGATGAACGTTAATTCGACGAACAGCTAAAATGGCGCTATCGAATTCACGTTAATCCCCAATATTAAATGCGGCCAGAACAGCGTCGCTATTCTGGCCGCATTGCACTGAAATGATTCACGTTAGGCTTCAATTAGCTCCACTTCATTCTCGCGGAGGTGAGCCTTAAACTTTGGACTAAATTTAATCTGAAGGGGAAAATTTGCACTGACAGGTCTACCCTGCCACTCATGAACAATGGCGACAATTTCCCCTTCCTGCCCCTGAAGATCAAACGCCTGGTTGCGGTGCTCAGGATGGTGATAAACCGTAATTGCTTCTTTAACTCGAACGCGATCGCCAATTTTCATACCGTTTAAGTGTTATTTCTCCAATAGCCCTCCAAATATCTTTGCACAGGATGATCCCTTCATGGACGAAAACGCGTTCATTCACGTGAATTCGTAGAATGCGCGAAAACGTATCCTGCACAACGCGCGAGGCATGTTTTTACGCCATTTCAGCCGCGCACCGCATGGCTGAAATAGCGCTATCGAACTAATGTTTTATTAAGGTCTGGGTGAGGGTTGTTCTGGCGATGAATTGATTAACCGTTGCCAGGTTTGGTTAAAGCTATCGGGGGCCACCTTGCTCCAGACGGCTAAGCCAATTCCACCTGCAACCAGAAGCAAGACCAGGAATCCAAACGCTAGTGCCAACCAATTGGGCGATCGCGATTCGGGTTCACCATCCTCTTCTAACTCGCCATCGGCATCGATCGCCTCTGTCTCTTCGTCGTACAGCAATGCTCGTGAGGCTTCCGATAGCGGCGAGTTGCGTTCCAGCGCACCGGGTAATTCTGGCTCTGGAGTAAACAACGCAGGCTCCTCTTGAGAAACCCGACAGTGCAGTGCCACAACTGACGTGTTGTCATGACCGTTGTGTTCATTCGCGAGAGCGACCCAGGTGTCTACCAATTGCTCCAGCGACATTTTGCCTTTAAAGAAGGAACGGGTAATGCCTTCCCACGATTGTTCTATCAACCCGTTGTCGCTTAAGCCATCAGAACACAGCAGCAAAACGCCCTCTTCATCCAGAATAAAACGCTGCACCGTGGGATATAGCGTTTCACCTTCACGGGTGCCCAGGGCTTGCGTTAAGGCTCCTGCATCAGGTCGCCGCTGCGATTCATAGTGAAGACTGCGGCCCAGGCGAATTTCTCGCGAGGTTACATCATCGTCTACCGTGAGCAAATGACAATAGCTAGGCGTGATCCAGTAGGCCCGACTATCGCCAACGTGGGCCAAATACAGTTCGTGAGAATTGCCGACTCTACCAGCAGTTGCGATTTTCTGCGGCACTTGCAAGGCCAGCACCAACGTCGTACCCATGCGCTGTCGTAACTCGCGTCCCTGCTCATTATTCTGAGCAGCGATCGTATTGTTGACCACTCGAATCAGAGCGGCCAATTGCTGCATGATAATGTCTGGCTCAGTCAGTTCCGGTTGTTCGGCTACTTCAGTTAGCAGGGCGCGAATTTGCAGTTGCAGCGATCGCAATGCTAACTGGCTCGCCACTTCCCCTCCTGCATGTCCACCAATGCCATCACACACGATCGCCAGTCCGGGGAGTGGCTTTTCACCTAACAAAGATGGATCGGTTGGATTGGGATAGCAGGCGTCTTCGTTGTGCGTCCGCTGCGGTCCGGTGGTCGTGGCTCCCGTAATGTTGAGATACAGCGGGCTTTCTGCGGCTTGTTCTAACAGCAGTTGGTTCAACCGGTTTGCCGTTTCTGTCCAAATGGTTTCAATCGCGTCGGGCTTTTGCATGTACTGGCTTAATTCACGCACTTGCTCGGCGATCGCCGTTTCCTCATTGCCTACCCAGCTTAGCCAGACATCACCCAGGGCTTTTAGCGACGGTGCGGGTGGCAATTCTTCGCCTTCGTCCGCTTGAGCATCGGCATACAGCTCTCGCAGACGCACTCGCCAGCCCTCCACCCGCACATTGCTGGGCACCAGCAGACTGGAGGCGACACCCTGACTTTGCAGAGGTCCCCAAAGCTGAAGGATCTGCCACAGCCAATACACCTGCCGCAGTGGAGCCGTCTGTCCCCAAATCGCTCCAACCGATGGATACGGCTGGCCTGCCCGATCAATGGGAACATTGTCTAACAGCAGAATGGGGGTAGTCTCTTTGCTCCGCTGATAGAATCCGTGCAAACTGGGCAGATGCAGCCGATAAGGATAGAGCCGCATGTAGGGCAGGACGACATCCGGCAACGTTTCTAGTACGGTGGGTGCCTGTCCGGGTTGCGTATCTAACCAGATATGAGGCGACATTACTCTATAACGATCGCTAACTGCCATTCCAGCCGCCATTTGCTCCACTCCAGCCCCAACGGCCCACAGGTAGTGATAGACCAGAGGCGTTTGACAGCGATCGCATAAACGACGCCCCAGCGGATTGTCGCCATACAGACAAGCGGGGTTAGGGCATTGCATTCGGGAGGCAGTATTCATGCTTTAGCGAAAAGGGAATTCTATTAAAAATATTGATCAACCAGTCAAACGTCTGGAGGTGGGCTAGATTGGGTCTAAGTGTAGCGTCTAGTAGCCCCATCGCACACACGATAGCCCAAAATTTACTCAGGTTTACGACTTAGCCTTGCATTCACCGTATTTAGATTTTTTATTGAGATTGATTTTATGGCGCTTAATCCGACAGCGATTTGGTTAATCGCGGGCATTCTCCTTTGCCTGATGGAGCTATTTCTACCAACGGCCTTTGTGGAATTCACGATGGGGATCAGCGCGATTCTCGTGGCGCTAGCCGTGCCGCTGCTACCGGGGTTTGGGATGCAGGTCGGCCTGTGGTTGGTGCTATCCGTCATCTCGATTGTTTTGGTTCGTCGCTTTATGCCCAATCAGACGTCCCAAAGTATTGAAGATGCCAGGGAAGCGCAAACGCTGACGGAAATTCTACCCGGTGCAACGGGGCGGGTTCTTTATGAAGGGAATTCCTGGCAGGCCCGCTGTGGTGATCAAGAATTGGCGATCGCCCCGAATGAGCGGGTTTATGTCATCGCCCGCAAAGGCACAACCTTAATCGTGATGCCCGAAAGCGTAATTCAAGGGTAATCCACTGATGGATTGATTAGCCTTTTTCCAGCCTGATGTGTGCGCGATCGCCACCTTGGGAATGGTAGCTATTAACGGTTTACCAAAGCTTAGGATCATGGATAAATTAAAACCAAATTTTTAATTTTGGAACGTGCGGCTCAGCCGCACGTTCCAAAATTAAGTTGCGGGTTTTACTCAATCCACAATCCTTAGTTTAATTTTTCCCTTACACATAGTGAGAGGTATAGGATGGAAGGATTTTTTTTACTCGTGTTTTTAGCACTGGGTGGTGCTAGTGTGGCTGGCTCGGTCAAGATCGTGAACCAGGGGAACGAGGCCCTGGTGGAGCGATTGGGCAGCTACAACAAGAAATTAACGCCCGGTCTGAACTTTGTCACTCCTTTTATCGATCGCATTGCCTATCAAGAAACGGTGCGCGAAAAGGTATTAGACATTCCACCTCAACCCTGTATCACCCGCGATAACGTTTCCATTACGGCGGATGCGGTGATTTACTGGCGCATCGTGGATATGGAGAAAGCCTACTACAAGGTGCAAAATCTCCAGACGGCCATGATCAATATTGTGCTAACCCAAATTCGCGCCGAGTTGGGCCAACTGGAGTTAGATGAAACCTTTACGGCTCGTTCTCAAATTAATGAAATTTTGCTGCGCGATTTGGATGTTGCCACCGATCCCTGGGGTGTCAAAGTCACACGGGTAGAACTGCGAGACATTATTCCCTCTAAGGCCGTTCAAGAGTCGATGGAGTTGCAAATGGCGGCGGAACGGCGCAAGCGTGCTGCTATTTTGACCTCGGAAGGGGAACGAGAGGCGGCTGTAAACTCGGCCAGAGGTAGCGCAGAAGCCCGCGTGCTGGAAGCTGAAGCGCGTCAGAAAGCCTCAATTTTAGAAGCGGAAGCCCAACAAAAGACGATCGTGCTGAAAGCGCAAGCTGAGCGGCAACAGCAGGTCTTAAAGGCTCAGGCCACTGCCGAAGCGCTCCAGGTGATTACGGGTATTTTGAAAAATGACCCTACGGCTCGCGAAGCGCTCCAGTTCCTAATGGCCCAGCAATACCTGGATATGGGCACCACGATTGGAGCCAGTGGCAGCAGCAAGGTGATGTTTATGGACCCCCACAATATTCCAGCCACCCTGGAAGGCATGAAGTCCATCCTGTCGAATGGTGGAAGCGATCGCGCCTAAGCCCACAGAAATCGGAATGGCCCTAGCCATACTTTGCTTAACGTGAATTTGATGAATGGTACGAAACCGTATTCCTACATTGTGGAAGTACGGTTTTGTGCTATTGCAAAGCATTCAGGATGCTGCCGAGAAGATCTTTGAACGATCCTGAAGCTACCTGTAAGGGCGCGGCATTCGGTTGTTATATCTCGGTCACGTCAGATAATTCCTGACCGGATGCCGCGCCCCTACACCTGTTGCGTAACAAATTAAATGTTTCAAACAGCTTCTTTATCTGTTTCGTTGATAGAACATTAGAAGCGATCGCCTCAGTTAAAATACGAGCCAGTTTTGTTCACTTTCTAGAGTTCAATCGTGTGTAGAGGCAAACAATCGTTCTGCTGTACTGGACGAGTTGATTACTTGTCTAACAAAACTCAGTCATCAGTTTACGAAGAAAAGCACCACACACTTGCTTTTAGAGAATAGAAAGTTTTGACAACTCTAAATTCCATAGAGATCCGATCGACGTTCATCGAGATAACTGTAAACAGTGCGCTCCTGAGCGATCGCCTCTCTATCCACCTCCGCAAACAACAGTTCTTCCTCCAATCCTGCTCGCGCCAGATCCTTACCATTAGGGCCAATGATGCAGCTCAAACCGCAGTAGGTTAAATTGCCCTCCGTGCCGCTGCGATTCACGTAGGCAATATAGACCTGATTTTCTAGAGCGCGAACCGGGACAAGCAAATTCGGGATTTGCGTATAGGGAAACATGTTTGCTGTGGGAACAGCAATTAGCTCGGCTCCGGCTTGTGTGAGGGCACGAACAGCTTCGGGGAACTCAACGTCAAAGCAGATCAGGATGCCGACCTTAATTCCGGCGATCACCACCACCACCCACTGATCTCCTGGTGTAAACAACCGCCGTTCTTCGGGGCCAAACAAATGCGTTTTGCGGTAGTTCGCGACTAGCTCACCGTCAGCATTGAATAACGCAGCGGAATTATAAAACTGCCCTGCATCTTCTTCGGGATAGCCAAAGAGCAGTGCTATGGTTTGCTCACGCGCAATTCTCGCGGCTTGCTGGAGCGGTTCCCCGGTTCGTGTCGTGGCGAACTGTTTTGCGCGATCGCCAATGTTATACCCTGTAAGAAAAAGCTCTGGCAGAATTAAAAAATCGGCTCCTTGTTGAGCCGCCGTTTGAGCAAGATGCTCTAGCAACTCTAGATTTTTGGGGACATCGCAGGGGGTGCCAGATCCTTGATAGATCGCGAGTTTCATGACTGTATTAAGAATTGCTCGACAAACTGGGAATGATCTAACTTTAGTAGGAAGACACTTCCTAAAACTGTTCATCAGTAGTCCGTTCTAGGCTTCGGGTTTGGCTCTCGGCAATGAAAAAACTAACGCTCCTGGTCTTGTTTTGTTGCGGTATTTTCCTGGCAACGCCTGTCCATGCTTGGCAGACGGTGTCGTCTCAGTGGCATCAGGTTGCAATTGAACAACCGCTGATCGTGGATCAAATGGGAGATGGGTCAGGTGCAGAGGAGCGATCGCCTGGCTCAAACCCTCATTCAACCGATGCGCATCCGCTGGTGCTCAGCGCTGCACCACCTCCTCCGTCACCTCCCCAAGTTGAACTCCAACCGTTTGATGATTTGGTGAAAAAGGCGGACGTGCAACAGGGGCTATTTTCGCTTTACCGCAATACGGAAACCGGAACCGTGTTTTTGGAAGTAAAGCCCGAACAGCTAAACCGTAACTTTTTGATGGTGACCACCCTGGAGTCGGGCGTTGGCGAATGGGGCTTGTTTAGCGGGGTACCGCTGCGAGACTTTTTGTTTCAACTGCGCCGCGTGCAAAATCAGGTGCAGGTGGTCGTCCCCAATACCAACTTCCGGACAGAACCGAATGACCCCCAGCGGCGATCGGTACAGCGATCGTTTAGCGATTCAGTTCTCGCCACGTTACCCATTCGCAGTATCCACCCGACGCGCAACACGCTCTTGCTGGAGATCAACGACCTGCTGCTTGGCGGTCGTGATGTATCTGGCTTAATTTCTGAATTTCCCTGGATTTTAGGCAGTAGCTATGTGCCAGACGATAGCCAGTCTTATATCGACCAGGTCAAGGTTTTTCCGCTGAATGTGGAGATTGAAGCGGTTCAGGGATTTGTTGGTGGCGACGATCCATGGATTGTTTTGGAATCCCTGCCCGATCCCCGTGCATTTAACCTGAAGGTGCGCTATAGCCTGTCGCAGCTTCCCGATACGAATAATGGCTACCGTCCTCGCCTGGCCGACGAGCGGCTAGGGTACTTTGTCACAGCCTATCAGGATATCTCCAG
>DATNPS010000446.1:0-15648 GCA_036703095.1 Crinalium sp.
AAAATTCAAAATCTTATCCTGGGAAAAGAGTAGGAACGTGCAGCCGTGCCGCACGTTCCTAAATTAAAAATTTGGTTTTAATTTATCCATGATCCTTAGCGATCGCGACTATGAAGTTTGTATCCCTCGACCATCTTCCTAACGAAACTGTTTCTCATAACCCTGCCATCCAAAAAAAGGTAATTCTCCGAAAAGGCGACTTGCCGCACCTGACCAATTTCTCCCAGGCTTATTTTGCACCCGGTCAGGTAGCTGCCGCCCATGCCCATCAGGATATGTGCGAAGTCTTCTTTGTGGAAGCGGGAGAAGGACAAATCACGATTGATGGCGAACCCTATCCTCTACAAGCAGGAACTTGCGTTGCTGTAGAGCCTGGAGAAGTTCATGAAGTTCGAAATACAGGAACCACTGATTTGATTTTGACGTATTTTGGCTTACGAGCATAAAAAAGGGGCACAGCCGGGTTGTGTCCCTTTTTCGTAATACCGCCGTCTCGACGGTTAACCTCTATCCGCCTAAACGGGTTTGAAAATTGCGTGGCCCTTGATAGCCCGACTCATCGGCCAATTGCTCCAGAGTCTGAGTTCCTGGATACAGCTTGCCATTAATCTCCCAGGTAGGATAACCCGTTACATTGGCGGCCTGACAGGTTGAAGGTTGGGCATTTTTCCCGTTGGGATCACACTCAACGTATGTAATTTCCTGAAATGCCTGTCGTCCAAAAAACTGTTTCTGATCATGACAATGGGGGCACCAAAAAGCACCATACATCTTGGCCCCAACCTCCTTCAGATGCTTGGCCAGTGCGATTTCTGCCGAACCAGAGGTGGTCGTAATAACAGGCCCAGCCTGCCCTGGAGTATTCGAATTGGCATCAGACGCCACTTCATCGTCGGCATAAACACCCAGAGCACCGATCAGGACAACCATGCTAACAAGGAAAAAGGTAAGCACCAGTTGCCCCACATCTTCCCAAGCCCGACCAATCAGCGTAAGTACAAACAGGGTGGTAGCCAGAATCGCTGACCCAATGCAATAGATACAAACACTAGCGGGGCCATAAACGGCCACAAATTTAGTAGCCATGATGTACATCAGGTAGCCACTAAACACCAGCATGGCGGTTGAACCCGCAAACATGGCCAGCCAGCTCCAATTGTTGAGGCTGGTATGCAGTTCCTTCTTCTCTTCAGGATTGACCGCCAGTGGAATAAACGCCAGTGCAGCCATCGCAATATAGGCCAATAGCCCAAACACCGAGAGCGGTATGCCAAAGACATAGGCATAGTCGCTAGAAAGGACTTGTTCACAACCACTGGTAGGACACGCTGTTTCGCCACCCAGCAGCTTTGTAATGGTGATGTAGCCTGTATTAATGGCCCCTAAAATGGCGATCGCGCCAATCAGGTAGCGTGAATTGCGATGAATCCAGGGAGTTTGACGTCGGCGGCTCATAATGCTCCACTTCAGAATTCTTAATTCAGTCGTTATCGGAGAAGAAATTCCCACTCTATTCTACGTGAATTCAATAAGCCCGACTTTAGGATCAGGTCAGCCCTCCTCACGGTGGGCATCGGCAGCCGTCAAACTTTACTGGTTGCGAATTTGGCGCGCCCGACAGACATGCCACCCCCCCATCAGTTTCAACAAGTATCTTAACCAAGGAGGGTGAGATGCTGAGCACCCCACCCTCCTTGGTATAACGTTGTCATAACGTTTGAAATGGCTATTCGGAATAGGAGGATACAGCGATCGCCCCCGACGAAGCCGCCTGCTTTTTCGCCGACAGGCTACGCCGCATCGCCTCAACAAACTGACTCACCCGAATCGGATCAATGGGTTGGTCAATCCGTCCGCGTCGCTTCAGTGAGCTAGATACGATTACACCATCCGCTGCTTGAATCAGCTGAGGAATATTCTCCCAATCGGCTCCACTGCCAATAAATACGGGTGTGCCATTCGCAGCGGCACTGGCTAACTCTAAATCTTCTAAGCTGGGCGGACTGCCCGTGGCCCAACCTGACAAAATCACGCCATCGGCCAAGCCCCGGTCAATGGTCTCCTGAACCGCCGTAGTGAGGTTGGGCGATCCCAGAGGCCGCGCATGTTTGACCAGCACATCCGCCAAAATTTTGACATCACTGCCCAATTCCCGGCGATAGCGAAGTAATTGGTGAGCCTGCCCTTCAATTAACCCCTGGTCGGTTGCCATGACCCCGGTTAAAACATTCACGCGAATGAACTGGGCACGAACGCAGGTGGCGATCGCCATCGCGCTGTGAGCATCATTCCGCAGTACGTTAATGCCAATGGGGAGGGTTAGCATGTGCATCAACCGCTCCACCACCAGGCTCATCGCACTGACGACGGCAGGATCAACCGAGTCTTTGGCAAACGGTGCATCAAAAAAATTTTCTACGATAATGCCATCAACCCCACCGGAGGCTAAGGCCGTTGCTTCCTGCTCAGCCCGGTCAATTACAGCTTTCAAGCTTCCACCCCAGCGGGGGGAAGTGGGTAGCGGCAAAAGATGAACTACGCCAATGATGGGATGGTCGGTTTTGAATATCTGATTTAAGTCCACGTCTCTAAATTCGGACCCATCTGTAAGGTGAGTTATCCAAATGATAACTTTTCAGGGTGTCTGAATTTGCGATTCTTCCTTAGAAATATAGTTTAGAGTTTACCTCACACCCCGTTTGGGCATACTGAAACTGGCTGGTCTGGTACGTAATTCCACACGTTTGCGGAATCCGCGCTATCCTTAGTAGGTTAAGGAAAGCCCATAGCCTTTCTTATGGCTGTGCCTCACTCTACAGTTTTAAATAATTTTTTGTTTAACAGATCGTAATATTTCGAGTTTTGCGCTACTATTAATGAAGTAGCTTACATAAGCGATTGCGATACATAGCATCCGTTGGGTTTCTAGCAGCGGGGTTAGCGCGAGGGGATGATCCATCGCAACTGCGATCGCTTCAATCATCCATATTCATTTTCCAGGAATAACCTCCGAACTCATGGGCGACAACCCAACTATTGCCGTCTCGCATTTGGGATGCGAAAAGAACCGTATCGATACCGAACATATGCTGGGCTTGCTAGTACAAGCAGGCTATCAAGTTGATACTAATGAAGAACTAGCTGACTACGTTATTGTCAACACATGCAGTTTTATTCAATCGGCTCGTGAAGAATCTGTCCGGACGCTGGTAGAACTGGCTGAAGCAGATAAAAAGATTGTGATTACAGGCTGTATGGCTCAGCATTTTCAGCAAGAGTTGCTGGATGCGCTGCCAGAGGCCGTCGCGATAGTCGGTACAGGAGACTATCACAAGATTGTTGAGGTGGTTCAACGGGTGCAGCAGGGCGAACGAGTTCAAGCTGTTTCTGCCGAACCGACTTACATTGCAGATGAAACAACCCCACGCTATCGCACGACGACGGAAGGTGTTGCTTATCTGCGGATTGCCGAAGGGTGTGACTATCGTTGCGCATTCTGCATCATTCCTCACTTACGGGGTGATCAGCGATCGCGCACGATTGAATCCATCGTTGCAGAAGCCGAACAGTTAGCGGCAGAAGGTGTACAAGAAATCATCTTGATTTCGCAAATCACCACTAACTATGGGTTAGACATCTACGGTGAACCCAAGCTGGCAGAGCTATTGCGAGCCTTGGGCCAGGTAAATGTTCCCTGGATTCGGATGCACTATGCTTATCCCACAGGTTTAACCCCCAAGGTGATTGAGGCTATTCGGGAAACACCCAATGTGTTGCCTTACCTCGATTTACCCCTTCAACATTCCCATCCCGATGTGTTGCGGGCGATGAATCGCCCCTGGCAGGGACGGGTTAACGATGGCATTATCGAACGGATCAAAGCATCCATTCCTAATGCTGTTCTTCGTACCACTTTTATCGTGGGATTTCCCGGCGAAACGGATGAACAGTTTGAACATCTGGTTCAGTTTGTCCAGCGCCACGAGTTTGATCATGTTGGAGTATTCACCTTTTCTCCAGAGGAAGGTACTCCTGCCTACGAGTTGCCCAATCAGATACCCCAAGCTGTGATGGATGCGCGTCGAGATCGCTTGATGCAAATTCAGCAGCCGATTTCCCTCCGGCGAAATCAGGCCGAGATTGGCAAGGTTGTAGATGTCCTGATTGAGCAGGAAAACCCCGAAACTGGAGAACTGGTTGGTCGCTCGGCCCGCTTCTCCCCTGAAGTAGATGGATTAGTCTATGTTCAAGGGCAAGCAAAGCTAGGCACCATCGTACCTGTGGCAATCGATGCCGCTGATGTATACGACCTGTATAGTCATATTGCAGATACTCACACACAACTTAGAGGCGCGCTCAGTCGTGTCTCTGTTACAACTCATTAAGGAGACTCGATGACTCTTTCATTTCATAGCTTAGGCTTGTCGGAAGCGCGCGTCCGTCATCTCGAAAAAATGGGGTTTGAAGCCCCCACGCCTATCCAAGCACAGGCTATTCCTCACCTGTTATCGGGTCGAGATGTGGTTGGATTGGCTCAAACCGGAACGGGTAAAACAGCCGCCTTTTCGCTGCCCATTCTCGAACAAATTGACAGCAACAATCGGGCCGTACAGGCGTTGATTCTAACGCCGACCCGTGAACTGGCAGTTCAGGTTTATCAATCAATTAGAACGTTTAGCGAAGATCGCCGTCTGCATGTGCTGCCCATTTATGGGGGTCAGTCGATTGATTTGCAGATTCAGCGCTTACAGCGTGGTGTTCAAATTATTGTAGGCACTCCCGGTCGGGTGCTGGACTTGCTGAAGCGGGGCGACCTCAGGCTCGACAAGATGAGCTGGCTGGTGCTCGATGAAGCCGATGAAATGTTGAACATGGGCTTTATCCAAGATGTAGAACGCATCCTCAGTCAGGCTCCGGCTGAACGGCAAACCGCTTTCTTCTCCGCGACGATGGAACCCTCCATCCGTGAACTGGCGGCTAAGTTCTTGCGATCGCCCGTCACTGTAACGGTTGAGCAACCCAAAGCGGCTCCTGCCCGGATTAATCAGATTGCGTACATGATCCCCAAAGGATGGACCAAAGCCAGAGCGCTTCAGCCCATTCTGGAACTGGAAGATCCTGAATCAGCCCTGATCTTCGTGCGGACTCGGAAGGCAGCGGCTGAGTTAACTCGCCAACTGCAAGCCGCTGGTCACAGCGTGGATGAATATCACGGTGACTTGAGTCAGTCTCAGCGCGAACGCTTGCTGCTTCGCTTCCGTCAGCGTCAGGTGCGCTGGGTGGTTGCCACCGATATCGCGGCTCGTGGTTTGCACGTTGAAGACTTGACTCACGTGATCAACTACGACCTGCCCGAAAGCGTAGACAGCTACGTTCACCGGATTGGCCGGACTGGACGCGCGGGTAAGGAAGGTACGGCGATCTCGCTGATTCACCCGTTGGATAAGCGCAAGCTGCGCGATATCGAGCATCACATTCGTCAGCGCTTGGAGTGGGGCAATATTCCAACTCGCGCTCAGATTGAAGCTCGCTACTTGGAAAAACTGCAAGGTAAAGTTCGTGAAGCGCTGGTGGGCGAACGGCTGGCGTCCTTCTTGCCCATCATTGCCCAGTTGAGCGAAGAGTACGACATGCGGGCGATCGCCGCTGCGGCCCTGCAAATGGCTTACGATCAAACCCGTCCGTCCTGGATGCGGGTTGACCAGGGCTTTAATGATGACCCCAATATGGATGAGCCACGGCAACGGTCTTCAGATGCAAAACCCAAGCTGATCAAGCGTTCGAAAACATCTGCCACGCCTAAAGGGTAATTAAACGTCTAACAACAGGTGCCAGGAACAATTTTGTTTCTGGCACCTGTTGTTTTTTCGATTGTGGGTTAGGGGGCGATCGCGGCATTCCCCTGACACGGATTTGGATTGGGGCTGCGACAATATGGGGGGAGACGTGCTGATAGCACGTCTCTACTGGGGTTTATATTCTTGTTGGGTATCACATGCTATCAACCGAACTTCTCGTCCACTATCGTCAAATTGCTCAAAAACCACTTGTGGTTGTGGATGTAGAAACGACGGGACGATTTGGATGGCAAGACCGGATTACTGAAATTTCGGTTCTTCAGGCCAGCTTGGCCGATGGCATTCAGCACCAGCAAACCGATCTGATCAATCCGCTGACCGACATTCCCCCGCGCATTGTTCAAGTGACAGGCATCACGCAAGACATGGTGGATAGTGCGTCACCTGCGGCTGATATTTTACCGAAGTACCTTTCTCAGTTGAATCAGGGCATTCTCACTGCGCACAACCTGGAGTTTGACTATGCTTTTTTAAAAGCAGAATATTCGCGACTCGATGCTCCGTTTGCACGGCCTGATTCAGAACAGCTTTGCACGGTAGAACTGGCCCGTTTAATGCTGGCCGATTTGCCATCCCGCAGTTTGCCTCACCTGGTACGATACTTCAAATTTAACGTCGGTAAATCTCACCGGGCTGAAGCGGATACGATGGCCTGCTGGCTACTGGCAGAACGGCTTTTAACAGAAATCCTGAATGAATCAGACGACATTCTGTTAACTCGCTTTGCACGACAATGGATACCGCTCAGAATAGCGGCGAAGTTGCTGGGATGTTCTCAGACAGAAGGGCGATCGCGTCTTGAGGCGGCAGGTGTTTCTTCGCGAGCAGTCGGTAAAGGAACTAGCAGTACACTAATGTATCGTCGAGGAGCCGTAGAGCGAGTGATTGCAACTCAACCAAGCAGTTCTCAACTTTCTTTAGAATTGCAGTCTTAGAACGATGGGATTTGTTTATTCCGAAGTTTTTATTGCACTCGCCGATTTAAATTACGGAACTCTCGTTGATTTTTACCAATCGCTATTTCAGCAAGAGCCAACTGTGGTGATTCCCAATGTCTACGCTGAGTTTCAACTCATCGGATTACGGTTGGGAATTTTTAATCCAAAGGCAGACCATCAGCTCGAATTTCAAGCAGCCTCCAGCGGTGGAATGAGTTTATGTTTAGAGGTGACCAATCTGGAAGACGCGATCGCCCATCTCATGCAACTTGGCTATCCACCCCCCGGAACCATCACGACTGCATCTCACGGTCGAGAAATTTATGCCTATGACCCTGCTGGGAATCGTTTGATTTTGCATCAGGCAACCAAAAAATGATTAAGTAGTATTACAGCATTTTGTGTTTGAGTAAGCCATCGTTATTTTTGTGAGAACCGCGCTCCGCGCAGTTCTCACAAAAATAACCTGGTTTAAGCGATTGAAAATCGCTGTAAGTGCCAACTCTAACGCTGGAGGCGATGCATGGTTAGACCAGGATTAATGATTGTTCTGGGAGTTCTTTTAACACTCGTTTGCTGGCTGGGAAGTCCTAGGCCGGCGCAAGCTTCGCTGATGGCATCTACGACCGAATTATCTGCTGGAGGAACCACTTTGTTTTCATTTTCAGGACAGCGACCCACCAATTTGGGTGTAAAAGACGGTAAATTAGCGACCTGTCCAAACACACCAAATTGTGTCAGTAGTCAAACCCAAACAGCTGATAAGGAACATTTCATTGCTCCGCTGCCTCTTACATCACAACCATCAGAGGCGATCGCTAAACTCAAGTCAGTTATTGCTGACATTCCCCGCACAAAGATCATTACTGAATCAGACGATTATCTATACGTTGAATTCACGAGTGCTCTGATGGGATTTGTAGACGACGTAGAATTTTATGCGGACAAAGGTGCAGGTGTGATTCACGTTCGCTCTGCATCTCGCTTGGGTCAATCTGATTTAGGTGTGAATCGAAAACGAATCGAAGACATTCGATCTCAATTCTCAGCATCATAATTCTCACTATATTCGGGTGATTTTTTGGGTCAAGTTACGGTTCAGTGATGGCTTTTGTTCACCCATCACGACGTTGTTTCTCAAACAATTTGCCAACAATTTGCCGAACAAACTGTTTAGGTGACACAGGATGAAAGGTGGCAGTGTGACAAGGATCACAGATTGTAATGATCAGGATCGCGATTCGTTGCTGCGCCTCACTCCATACTTAAAGAGACTCAACTCTAGCCGAGTCATCAACAGGGAACACACGACTGGCCGACAGATTCCGCACGGAGACTGTCGGTTTTTTATTGATTGGTTGTCAAGAGAAGCGCGGCCCTACCACGCTTCTCTTGACGAGTTTCAACGCATAGCCCCCATGGTATTTTTCCAGGAAAGTTCTTTATAGAGAATCTCCAATGCTCGTTGATCAGCTCCAGAGAAGAGGTGGGTATCGATCAGTTGCTTGAGGACTTGCTGGGTGAGCTGAGAGGCAAAACTGCCGCCGAATCGTAACAAATGGCTGTAGTAGCAGAATTGGGGATGGCGATCGCGATTCAGGTGAAATTGATAGATTTCGTCGCGGCTCATAATAGAGACGGGTGTGTTCACCGGAACGACGACACGCGGAATTCCCTGGACTCCATATTCTTGGCCTGCTTCGCCTTCTAAGCAGCCAATCAGGACAATCCCTAAAAGCGTGCGGGTTTCGTTAATCAAATCGGGCGTAAATAGTGGGTCAGGTTCGCTGGATAACCGGGGGCCATTGCTGAGAAACATTGGGTTAAACAGCAGCGAATTGTAGATCATGCCAACAGCCCAATGGCGTCCACCCGGTTCTTCTAACTTGACGAAACTGCCAAAGCCATAGTCATCAGCAGTTGGTGGCTCGATGACATCCATACCATCATCAAGCTGCACAACATAGTCACAGTGAGAGTTTGATTTAACGACTTTACCTAGACGCATGGCTATAACCGTGTAAAACCTAGTAGTTAAATGCAGCAATTCTCATTTTGAAACCCATTGCGGGTTTGGCGCGCTAAACCCGCAATTGATGGCAGTAGCTCGCCGTAGGCGAGCCACTGCCATCAATTGCATACTGAGAATTTGCATACTGAGAATTGCTGAGTTAAATGGCAACGCCATTCAGCTACTGGGTTTTATTGTATAGGTGAACATGAAATATCCCCACAATTATGAGAATCTTGACTAACGTTTGCCAAGAATCCCATCATTGCGGGGAAACGCGAATCATTCAATTGGGTGTTTACTAAAAAGATTCAAGAAGAAACATCAAAATAGACTAGGACATAGCCTGAATGATGTAGTCAAAGTAAGGAGCTGCCGCCGCTGCGTCAGCATCACTCAAGAGGCCCAAGGAAGCTCGCTTGAGGCAGCGAATTGATTCTGCCATGCCGGGTACGGGAACACCCAGAGAGTTATACATTTCCCGCACGCCAATCAGACCAATCTTTTCAATGGGTTCTTTGTCACCAGCCAGCACACCATAGGTGATCAGGCGGAGATACCAACCATAGTCGCGCAAGCAAAGAGCACGTTGGCGATCGCCATAGGCATTTCCACCCGGCGCGATAAAGTCAGGACGCTTTTGCCAAAGCTGTTTGCTGGCTTCTTGAACAATCTTCTTTTCGTTGTCAGAGAGGGTTTGAGCAATCCGTATCCGCTGTTCGCCAGTTTGCAAAAACTCTGCGATGCTCGTGAGTTCGCCGTTGCTGGGATAGCGGAGTTCATCGTCGGCGTTTAGAATGACTTGGCTAACTACACTCATAATATGGTGGTGATTTCAGAGCGGTGATTCAATATCGCTTGTATTTTAACGAGAGGGGGGGACGGAAAGAAAGGGATCGGGTGTTAAGGATTAGAGTTTTGTAAAGAAAATTAAAGAAAACGATAATTGTTTGGCTGCCGTAGACTGAAGGTAGGTTTAAGAGAACGAACTGAGTGAACCCAGAACAGATTACTGAATTTAGAAACCGTCTGTTGCCCCAAGCGATCGCCCTGGTTGAGCAGGCTACGGGAGGCGAGAGCGATCGCCAGTTTGCAGAGGCGGTGATTAGCGCCTGCAAACTGTTGGAGTTGAGCACTACGTCAGAATCTCCAATTGCGGCAATCGAGCGAACCGTCAAGTTTGAATCCGGTGTTTATCTGCTGCAAGTGAGACGGCTTGAAACCAGCAATCCACCTGGAAAGTTTCAGATTTTGATTACCCGCGAGTTGGCATCTGGGGTGATTTTTTGATGTCTGGAGTGGGGTTACGGTTCAGCAATACGCGCCACGCCAAACGGTAGGGTTTGTCTATTCAAATTCCTGCATATCAGGATTTAATTTAAGGTCAAAGCAATGAGTCAGCAGAATATTACTCCAATTGAAGCGTTGGAGGCAGACCAGTGGCGGCAGGGAGAACTGGTCGAAATTACGATTACAGATATGAATCATGATGGCGGTGGCGTAGGTCGTTACGCCGGACGGGTGGTATTTGTGCCCGATACGGTGGTGGGCGATCGCATTCTGGCTCGTCTGGTTCGCGTCAAGCCCAAATATGCGTATGGCAAGCTGCATGAATTGCTGGATGCATCTCCCCATCGAGTGCGGCCAAGCTGCATTGTGGCGGATAAGTGCGGTGGCTGTCAGTGGCAACACGTTGATTATGGCTTTCAGCTGGACGCTAAGCACAATCTGGTTTTGCAAGACCTGGAGCGAATTGGTGGATTTCAGCAACCGTTGGTTGACCCAGTGCTGGCGATCGCACCCTCTCTGAGCTACCGCAACAAGGCTACCTATCCTCTAGCCCGTGCGGCCAATGGACAGGTGCAGGCAGGCTATTACCAGAAGGGCAGCCATCATTTAATTAACCTCAATCAGTGTCCGATTCAGGATGAGCGGCTGAATCCACTATTAGCCGAGGTAAAGCAAGACATTCAGAAACGCGGTTGGGGCATTTACGACGAAACGCTGCACCGGGGGAAGGTGCGACATTTGGGATTGCGAATCGGGCGGCGCACCGGGGAAGTGCTGCTAACCCTGGTTGCGAAAGACGCCAATCTGGCTGGATTGGAGGAACAGGCGGAAGAATGGCTAACGCGCTATCCAGACCTGGTGGGTGTGACGCTCAATATTAATCCCGATCGCACCAATGCAATTTTGGGCGAAGAGACTCGCTGCATTGCAGGTCGGCCCTATCTGCGTGAAACCTTTGCTGAATTAGAGTTTCAGATTCAAACCACAACCTTCTTTCAAGTCAACACGGAGCAGGCAGAAGCCTTACTTCAGGTGATCTTGGACGAGTTGAAGCTTCAGGGGACAGAGGAATTGGTTGATACGTACTGCGGAGTCGGTACGTTAACACTGCCACTGGCCCAGCGAGTTCGTCATGCGATCGGGCTAGAGATTCAGCCTGAAGCTGTTGAGCAAGCCCAACACAATGCGGAGCTGAATGGCATCACGAATGTTGAGTTTCACGCGGGTACCGTTGAGGCGCTACTCCCCGCACTAGACGTACAGCCTGATATCGTAGTGCTTGACCCTCCTCGCAAAGGATGTGATTACACAGTGCTGGAAACGCTGTTGATGATGGAAAGCGATCGCCTCGTCTACGTCAGTTGCAATCCATCCACGCTAGCCCGTGACTTGAAGATTCTGTGTCAAGACGGTACCTATCAATTGACTCGTGTACAGCCCGTCGATTTCTTTCCTCAGACGGCTCATGTCGAATGTGTTGCATTTCTACAGCGAAACGCTTGAGCGGGTCAGTCAAGACGCTATGGAGATTTCTGCCAATTAAATTACCCAGGTAGGATAGGCTAAAGCCTTGCGTGCCCATCGCCACCCATAGCAAGATGGGCACGCAAAGCTTTGCCCATCCTACGAGAATCAGTAATTTCTTTTTGAGAAAGCCCCTATGGAACGAGCAATTCCTTTGAAACCGATTATGTTTTTGCGCTCCCGATGGCGAGTTTGCATGGGCACTGCTTTGCATCATGAGAATTGCCGCGATGGAACGGTTTAAGCACGCCATAGCCCTTTGCCTTTTATAGTAGAAACATTGGGATCACGGAATAGGGATGATTTGAGCATCAACTGCCAGCGATCCATTCACCGAACTGTGGCTGGGCGATCGCCTGTAGCCCTTGCTCTACACCGAACATCCGAAGCATGAAATTTAGCGAACTGATTCAGAAACTTGATGCGGTTGATCTCATTCACCTCACCCAATTTCCTAATGGAGATCCAGAGATTACTGGAGTTGCGGCGGTTGAGACTGCAACATCTGGAATGCTGGCTTACATCGAAGGCGGCAAGTTTGCGTCATTTATCAAGACAACTGGCGCTAGTGCACTGATCCTGCCAGTCGATGAAACGCTGCAACAGCAGGCTACCGAGCGTGGAATTGCCTGGTTGAGCAGCAGCAATCCTCGCGTTTTGTTTGCTAAGGCGATCGCTTTATTTTATCAACCGTTTCGTCCGGTTCCAGAGATTCATCCAACAGCGGTGATTCATCCTTCTGCCAAAATTGGTGAACAGGTGGCGATCGGGGCACATGTAGTGATTCAGGCTGGCGTCACCATTGGCGATGGGGTTTGCATTCATCCTAATGTGGTGATTTATCCAGATGTCCAGATTGGCGATCGCACCCTCCTTCATGCCAATTGCGTCATTCACGAGCGAGTTCAGATTGGCGCAGATTGTGTGATTCACAGCGGAGCCGTAGTTGGCGCAGAAGGATTTGGCTTTGTACCGATTCCAGAAGGGTGGCTAAAGATTGAGCAATCGGGCTATGTCATCCTGGAAGATGGGGTTGAGGTAGGCTGTAACTCAGCGGTGGATCGGCCTGCGGTCGGTGAAACCCGGATTGGCCGGAATACCAAGCTGGATAACATGGTTCACATTGCCCACGGCTGTCAGATCGGTGAAAA
Organism: Crinalium sp.; assembly: GCA_036703095.1. Classification (GTDB taxonomy): domain Bacteria; phylum Cyanobacteriota; class Cyanobacteriia; order Elainellales; family Elainellaceae; genus DATNPS01. The sequence goes on from DATNPS010000446.1 coordinate 12,773, forward strand.
TTGCGCGATGGCCGCTCAGGTTGGTTTAGCGGGCGGCGTGATTGTGGGCAAGCGCGTTATTTTAGGAGGACAGGTCGGTGTAGCCAACAACGCCGATATTGGCGATGGAGCACAGGCCGGATCAAAGGCTGGGCTTCATAGCAATGTGAAGCCAGGAAGCATCATGATGGGCAATCCAGCCATTCCTTACAACATTTTTATTAAGGCTTCTGCCATCTATCAGCGGTTGCCCGAAATGTATCAATCCTTAAAACGGATTCAGCGTCTGTTTCCTGACCAGAAGACATCTGACTAAGGATCGTCTTAATAAAACCCAAAATTTAATTGTTGAAAGCGCGGCTGAGCCAAACTTTCAACAATTAAAAATCCGGTTTTAATTAATCCATAATCCTAAGCGATTCATGCAAATTTTAGAGGCTCACAACCTCAGCAAAATCTACCGTCAACAGGGAAAGGCGATCGCCGCTGTGCGTCAGGTCTCCCTCACACTCAATACAGGTGAAGTGCTGGCGTTCCTTGGCCCCAACGGAGCCGGAAAAACGACCACCATCAAAATGATCGCAGGGCTGATCTTGCCCGATGACGGGTGGGTCAAGATTGGCGATCGCGATCCCCACCGCGATCCCAGAGCCTTGCGATCGCTCGGTGCCGTGCTCGAAGGTAATCGCAACCTTTACTGGCGACTCACTCCCGAAGAAAACCTGGAGTATTTTGGCGTGCTGCGAGGGCTGAACCGTCGAGTTGCCCATCGTCGAGGGCAAGAGCTGTTGGAACGATTCGGATTGACGGATAAACGCCGAACCGTCGTGCAGTCGCTATCACGGGGAATGCAGCAGAAATTGGCGATCGCCGTATCCCTGATTCACGATCCCCAACTGCTGCTGCTGGATGAACCAACGCTGGGTCTGGACGTTGAAGCGACCCAAACCGTTAAAACCCTGATTCGAGAAATCGTCCGCGAAGGTCGAGCGATTTTGCTCACGACGCACCAGCTCGACATTGCAGAAGAACTGTCCGATCGCGTCGCGATTATCCGACGCGGCGAAATCATTGCCGAAGAACCCACCTCCGATCTGATCCGCCAATTTTCCGGCACAGCCTATCGGGTAGAACTGGAGTCTGAGCTAGACCCAACCCACATTCAAAAAATCGAACAAGCAGGCGGCATCATAGACGCCAAAATCATTTACGTTCGCGAACTAGACACTCTCTATCAAGTTCTGGATCTACTCAAACCCCTCCCCCTGATCCGCGTCGAGAAAGACCAGGCCAGCCTTACGGATATCTTTCTTAAACTCGTGCGAGAACCTGTCAGAAGCCAGGAGTCAGGAGCCAGGAGTCAGGAGTAAGAAGAGAGGTGGGGAAGATGGGGGAGATAGGGGAGATGGGGGAGATAGGGAAGTAGAATTCTTCCCACCTTCCCCATCCTCCCCATCCTCCCCATCCTCCCCATCCTCCCCATCCTCCCCATCCTCCCCAACACCCAACACCCAACACCCAACACCCAACACCCCAATGCACCTTTTCCTCGCCGAACTTAAGCGCAGTTGGATTCAGCTCCTCCGATACTCTACCGAAAGCATCGGCGGGGTTTTGATTGTCTCGTTGGTGTTTTATGGATTGTTTCTCAGCGCTCGCTACATGGCTGGCCCCAGCCTTCAGTTTGGCAGCCGTCTGGATGCGATCGTCGTTGGCTATGTCCTCTGGAGTCTGGTGGTGTTTATCATGACTGACATTTCGGGAGGCTTGCAGAATGAAGCTCAGACGGGAACGTTGGAGCAACTGTTCATCTCGCCGTTTGGGGCACCACGCATCTTTTTGACCAGGGCGATCGCCAATCTGACCATTCAGCTCACCCTGAATATCACGATTTTGCTGATCATTATGCGGCTGACCGGGAGCCAGTTGTCCTTTCCGCCGACGCTCGTTTTGCCGTTCGTGTGCGTGCTGCTGGGAGCTTACGGGCTGGCCTTTACGATGGGATCGCTGGCGCTTTTGCTGAAGCGAGTGCAGCAGATTTTGGGCATTTTTCAATTCGCATTGCTCTTTTTACTCAGCGTTCCAACTGAAACCTGGGCTGGCTCAACCCGACTGTTGGCGTGGCTACTGCCGATGGTTCCCGGAGCTGGTTTACTGCGAGAGGTGATGGCACGCGGACAGGGGCTAGATTGGGGATGGTTGGCGATCGCCTTCGTCAATGGCGGCATCTATTTCGCGTTGGGGCTGTTCCTGTTTCGTTTAGCCGAACGAGAAACCAAACGCAGAGGTCGATTAGGGGGCTACTGATACACTATGCCAGAGGGGCCAGAAATTAAATTAGCGGCAGATGCAATTGCTAAGGCGATCGCGAATCGGCCTGTCACAGAACTCTTTTTTGCCTTTGACCACCTCAAGCCCTATGAGCAAAAGCTGGTGGGTCAGCAGGTCACGTCGGTTCAGCCCAGAGGCAAAGCGATGATTATTCGCTTTGAAAGCCAGTTGAACATCTACAGCCACAATCAGCTTTACGGAACATGGGTGATTCGCAACGCTTACGACTATCCACAAACCAATCGCCAGCTTCGGCTAGCAATTCACAATGCCAAAAAGTCTGCCCTGCTTTATAGCGCATCTGATATTGCTGTGCTGACCGATCTGGAGTTGCAGCAGCACCCATTTCTCAGCAGGTTAGGCCCGGACGTGTTGGATGAATCGGTGACACCCCAAATGATCATCGATCGTCTGCTGGACAAGCGGTTTTATCGTCGGGGATTGCCATCCCTGCTGTTGGATCAGGGCTTCTTGTGCGGATTGGGCAACTATTTGAGAAGTGAGGTTTTGTTTGTCGCCAGGGTTTACCCTTCCCTTCGCCCGATCGATTGCCAACCCGATCAAAT
>DATNPS010000457.1:0-7574 GCA_036703095.1 Crinalium sp.
CAGTGCAAGCTCGCCTGCACTGCTAACAATTGCGGGTTTTGGGTGCCTGACGGGACGCGCAAAACCCGCAATTGGTTTCAAAAATGAGAATTGCTGGCGTAACGTGAATTCGACGAACGGGCTTTTGGAAGAGTGGCGCGACGCGCCACTCTTCCAAAAGCCCGATTTTGCGTGCGCGTCGCGCACGTAAAATCGGGCTATCGAATTCACGTGGTGTAGAAGAAGTGCTCTTGAATACTGAAGCGCAGGCCCATTTTCAATTAGGACTTTTTTGAACGTAATTTATTTTTACAGCACCTTCTGCAAGACACCGAACCCCGCAAAAATAAATTACGGTTACTCGTGTGGCATTCACTTACAACCAGATGTCTGCGCTATAACCATCCGGGGAACTATTCATCCCGCTCTTGTTACCCATACCGCTATGAATCAACCGCTCAAAATCCTGGGTGTGCCACCTACCGCCTGGGCTGTCAATGCAGATACGGCTGACATTACGCGATCGCCCTTAGAGCCACGTCCCGTCACCTTAAAAACAGACACGAAAACGGTTCGACTAGACCTGGCGAAAGCGGCCATGTTGGTCATCGATATGCAAAACGACTTTTGCCATCCCGACGGATGGCTGGGGCACATTGGCGTTGATGTCACTCCGGCCCGACAGCCGATCGCCCCTCTGCAAGCACTACTACCCGTTCTGCGGGCCAATCATGTGCCTATCCTGTGGGTCAACTGGGGCAATCGCCCCGATTTACTCAACATCAGCGCCGGATCACGACATGTTTACGACCCTACGGGTGATGGAGTGGGGTTGGGAAAGCCGTTGCCTAAAAACGGTGCGCCAGTGTTAACTGCCGGGAGCTGGGCGGCGGCGGTAGTGGATGAATTGGAACAGAAACCTGAAGATATTCGGGTGGATAAGTATCGCATGAGCGGTTTTTGGGATACTCCGTTAGATAGCATCTTAAAAAATTTGGGGCGAACAACCCTGTTTTTTGCAGGTGTCAATGCTGACCAATGCGTCATGACCACGCTGCAAGATGCTAACTTCCTGGGTTACGACTGCCTTTTGCTAAAAGACTGTACAGCTACCACCTCTCCTGACTATTGCTGGCACGCAACACTTTACAACGTTAAACAATGTTTCGGATTTGTTACAGATTCTCACGCTATCTTTGATGCTATTAAGTAGTTAGACATAATTAAACCCCCAAAGGGTTATGTCGCGCCCCTTTGGGGTTTGTAGTTAATTGCGTCTGTGTACTTAAATGCGATCGCTTACAAAGAATTAGTCTCTTCAGCTCTCACCCTGACAGCGCTGCATCAGCTCACCTTTCTGCCATCTAAATTAGGATGAGGTGCAGGGGTGGAACTCTGGGCTGGAAGCGCAATCTCCATACCCTCTTGTCCTAAACGATCTCGACAGTTGCTATGAAACATCACCTCAAGCGTGATGTCCTTCCTGTTCGCATACTTCCTCTTCGCATAGGAGAACCATCCAATGTCTATCGAGAGTTGCGTCATTCCCGTCGTTAAAACTCCGCACGATTATCAGGCATTTCGGATTAGCGCTCACGATACCAATCGGCTGGCGATCGTCTTTGATCCCACCATTGCCAACATGTCTCTCACCTACTGCGTCGAGATTTTTGACGTGGGCGGCAAAACACCCCCTAACCGCCATCAGTGGGCCGTCGAAATGTTTTTTATCTTAAAGGGAGAAGGACTCGCAAGCTGTGATGGTAAAACAGTTCCAATTCGAGCGGGGGATAGTATTCTGGTGCCTCCCACCGGAATCCACATTCTTGAAAACACCGGGCCAGGTCGCCTCTATGCCCTCTGCATCATGGTGCCAAATGAAGATTTTGCAGAACTGATCCGCAGCGGCATCCCGGTAGAACTGGATGATGAGGATATGTCTGTCTTGCGCCGTTCGGACGCCCTGGTTCCCTGTTAGAGTTGCAAATGATGTCAGCAATTCTGGTGATACAAGTCGGTGTTAGTGCAAACCCGCCTGCGGGAAGCTTGCACTAACACCGACTTTGTTTTTTGCATGCCCGACGGGCACGCAAAAAACAAAGTCGGTTTCAAGTTGTTTGAGAGCCGCGCTCTGCGCGGTTCTCAAACAACCGGGTTTTAAGCGATTGAAAATCGCTATATACGTTGAGGTAGAGGGATATCTCTGCTGTGCCTCCACCTCAACATTGAACGGGATTCCATATTGCTGCTTATGCTGACTGTGCGACCGAAAGAAACGGTTTCGATGCTAACTCAAGATGGGGTGCGGCTGGATGCCGATATTTACTACCCCGATGCCGCAGGTGATTTTCCAGTGCTGCTGATGCGGCAACCCTATGGACGGGCGATCGCCTCCACCGTCGTCTATGCGCATCCAACCTGGTACGCGGCTCACGGCTATATCGTCGTAATTCAGGATGTGCGGGGGCGAGGCACCTCTGAAGGCGACTTCAACCTGTTTGCCCACGAAATTCAGGATGGCCTGGATACTGTGAACTGGGCCGCTACCCTTCCCCGCAGCAATGGTCAGGTGGGAATGTATGGCTTTTCCTACCAGGGCATGACCCAGCTTTATGCTGCCGCCGCCAAACCACCCGCCCTCAAAACGATCTGCCCCAGCATGGTTGGCTATGACCTGTATGCCGATTGGGCCTATGAAGGGGGAGCCTTTTGCTATCAGCTCAATTTAGGATGGGCAATGCAGCTCGCCGCAGAAACCGCCCGACGCAACGGAGATTCTGATGCGTATCGCACGCTCTACAGCGCATCTCGCAATCTACCGTTGCATGACCCCGTGTGCGCCCGCTCTGGCCTCTTAAAGCAATTAGCCCCCGATTCCTTCTATCACGACTGGTTAGCCCATTCTGAACCCGATCACTACTGGGATACGCTTTCCCCCAAGCGCTATCTGCAAGACGTAGACCTGCCGATGCTCCACATTGGCGGCTGGTTTGACACCTACATGCGGGGCACATTGCGGCTCTATCGCGAGATGGCTTCGCGCAGTGCGTTTCCTCAGCATCTCTGGGTGGGCCCCTGGTCGCACCTGCCCTGGAGTCGTAAAGTGGGCGCGATCGACTACGGAGCCGATGCCGCCAGCCCAATCGATCGCCTGCAAATTCGCTGGTTTGACCAGTTCCTCAAGGGCATCGATACTGGCTTGCTGAGTGAACCCCCTGTGAATCTGTTTGAAATGGGCAGCGATCGCTGGCGTCAATTCGATATTTTTCCCGAAGGCGAACCAAAACCCTACGTCTTTGTCACTACGGGCTTGGCAGCTATGGGCGATCGCGAAGGTTTTCTGGTCGAGGCGGCGACTTCGCCAGCCAGTCTCAATCCCCAAAATGTAACGGATATGTTTGTCCATGATCCCTGGCGACCTGTCCCCAGTTTGGGCGGCCATGCCACGATCCCGGCTGGTTCGTTTGATCGCACGGCCTTAGATGGCCGTACCGACATCCTGACCTATACTTCCGCACCTCTGACGGATGCACTACATCTGACCGGAGAGGCGATCGTCGAAGTTTACTGCACGGCTGACGCGCCTAGTTTTGACCTGTGTGCCGTGCTGTCAGAAGTAAAGCCAAACGGCAATGTCTATCACATCAGCCAGGGATATCTGCGAGTGAATGTAGATGCAACCAGAGATGCAGCCAGCCAACCCCTCCGCATTACCCTCCAGCCCGTTTGTATTCAGATTCCCAAAGACAATGCCCTCCGGCTGAGCCTCAGCGCCGCCAGCTTTCCCGCCTATGCCGTCAATCCCGGCGATGGCTCCCCGTCCGGTCAGGGCCGCCTCATCGATGCCAGGGTCATCACGCTCGGAGTGAGCTGTGAGGGCGATCGCCCGTCTAAAGTTCTTCTTCCTGTTGTGTGGAGCGGATCGTAGGGGTGTTGGGTGTTGGGTGCTGGGTGCTGGGGTGTTGGGTGTTAGGGGAAATCAAGAGGAGCTTGCTTCCCTATCTCCCCCATCTTCCCTATCTCCCCCATCTCTCCCACCACACACCTACACCCTACATCCTCTTAGGATCGTGGATTTAATAAAACCCGCAACTTAACTTTGGAAAGCGCGGCTGAGCCGCGCTTTCCAAAATTAAAAATTCGGTTTTAATTTGTTTGCGATCCTTAAAAAACCAACTCCCCTGTCCCAGCCACTACTTCCCCGATCGCCCAGGCTGGCAGGTTTTGGCCTTCTAGCCACTGCACGGCTTGATCCGCTTGACTGGGGGGTACTAGCAGCACATAGCCGATTCCCATGTTGAAGGTGTTGAACATTTCTGACGATTCTACAGAGCCAACGTCAGCCAGCCACTGGAAAATAGGTGGAACTGACCAGCGTTGAGAGTTAATCTGAATGGATTGCCCAGAACCCAGACAGCGCGGCAGATTTTCTGGCAATCCGCCGCCCGTGATGTGGGCCATGCCGTGAATCTCCAACCCGGTTCGACGGATGTCCAACACAGGTTTTACGTAAATACGAGTGGGAGTGAGTAAGACATCCCCTAGCGCTTTGCCTTCCAGAAGATCAGGGCGATCGCTCAGCGTATGTCCCGTCGCGTCGATAATTTTGCGAACCAGGCTAAAGCCGTTGCTATGAACACCCCGGCTGGCAATCCCGATCGCCACATCTCCAATTTGAACCTGAGACCCGTCTAAAATCTGGCTTTTCTCAACAATGCCCACACAAAATCCGGCCAGGTCATATTCACCAGGCTGATAGAACCCCGGCATCTCCGCCGTTTCTCCCCCCAGCAGCGCGGCCCCTGCCTGACGGCATCCCTCTGTGATTCCGGCGACGACCTGGGTTAGCTGATCGGGATTGAGCTTGCCTGTAGCAAGATAGTCCAAAAAAAACAGCGGTTCTGCACCACAGGTCAGAACATCGTTCACACACATTGCCACCAGGTCGATTCCTACCGTATCGTGGCGATCGCACTGATGAGCCAGCTTCAGCTTCGTGCCCACCCCGTCGGTGCCCGACACCAGCACAGGTTCGCGATATCCGGTTGGCAGTTGAAATAGACCGCTAAAACCGCCCAATCCTCCCAAGACTTCGGGGCGGCGGGTGCTTTCCACAAGGCTGCGAATCTGCTGCACGAAGGTTCGACCCGCCTCAATATCGACCCCAGCTTCCCGATAATCCATGAACTGACGTTACCTCACCATAGGATTGAATCCTCAATTATCGTATGGCAAGATACCATGACGTAAAAAACTATTCGCAAATGTGAGGGAATTGAATAGAACGAGAGTACTATGTTTTGAGGAGTCAGGAGCCAGAAGTCAGGAGTCAGGAAGGACAAGCTAAGGAAGACAAGGAAGAACTAGCATTCCTCAACACCCAGTACCTAACACTCAGCGCCCCACACCCTTACACCCCCAACACCTAACACCCAACACCTAATCCCCTTCAAGTGGAAAAATCCGCCCCTGACACTCGCCAACCTCAATCAGATGCCGTCCCGCCGCTGTCGTTTTCGTCACCGAGGCAGCCGCGTCTACCGAATCAGCGGTGGTTTATTGCCGAGGCTCAAACCAGGCAGTCCAAACGGTTATCGCAGGCGATCGCCCTCTCTCCCCTACTGGCGCAGGTTTTAATTAACCGGGGGGTGAATACGACCGATCTGGCTCGCATGTTCCTGAATCCAGAGTTGGATCTGCTGCCGTCGCCGCTAGAAGAGTTTCCCGACCTGCCAATCGCCCTGGAGCTGTTGATGAATGCGATCGCCAATCGTCATGCGATCGCCATCTGTGGTGACTACGATGCAGACGGAATGACCAGTACGGCTCTGCTGCTCAGAGCCATGCGATTTTTGGGAGCGCAGATCGACTACGCCATCCCCAGCCGAATGCAGGAAGGCTATGGCATCAATCAGCGCATTATTGAAGACTTTCATCGAGACGGGGTACAGATCGTCTTAACCGTAGACAACGGCATTGCCGCCCATGCTCCGATCGACAGAGCACGCGAACTGGGATTAGTCGTCATCGTCACTGACCACCACGACATCCCGCCAACCCTGCCGGATGCCAATGCCATTTTGAACCCTAAGCTGATTCGGGAAGATTCGCCCTATCGGGGGGTCGCTGGAGTTGGAGTCGCGTACATTCTCGCCATCTGTCTGGCGCAATGTTTGCAAAAAACGCAGGATTTAACCGCCCCTCTGATCGAACTGTTTACTCTGGGCACGATCGCTGACCTTGCGCCCCTCACAGGGGTGAACCGTCGGTGGGTGCGACGGGGCTTGAAATTATTGCCGAAGTCGCGCCTGATTGGAGTACAGGCTCTGATTCAGGTAGCAGGTCTGAGCAACGAGCGAGACGCGCTTAAGCCAGAGGCGATCGGGTTTCGGCTCGGCCCCCGCATCAATGCTGTAGGTCGCATCGCTGATCCGGCGCTGGTGATTGAACTTCTCACCACGGATGATGAAGGTCGGGCGCTAGAACTGGCGATGAAATGCGAGCAGGTCAACCAGTTACGACAACGGTTGTGTGAGCTGATTGAGCAGGAAGCGATCGCCTGGTGTGAAGAAAGCCAGGTCAATGTGCAGCAGGATCAGGTGCTGGTGGTGGTGCAGCCCGGTTGGCATCATGGCGTGATTGGTATTGTGGCGTCCCGATTAGTAGAGCGCTACGGGGTTCCCGTCTTCATCGGCACGTATGAGGACGAAGATCCGAGCCGCATCCGGGGATCGGCGCGGGGCATTCCTGAATTCGATGTGTTTGAGGCGCTACAGTGCTGTAGCGACCTGATGGACAAGTTTGGGGGACATCGTGCCGCCGGAGGATTTTCCTTTAAGACTGAAAAGCTGGCCGAAGTGCGATCGCGCCTCCGCATTTTCTCTGCTATGCACCTCCAGCCACATCACCTCAAACCGCTGGTCAAGATCGACGTGCAGGCCGATTTAACTGATCTCACCCTGGAGCTGTACGAGCAAATTGACCACCTCCATCCCTGCGGTATCGAAAATCCTGACCCCGTATTCTGGACGCCCAATGTTCGAATTATGGAGCAGCAGGTAATTGGCCGCGATCGCACTCACCTCAAAATCACGGTAGCCCAAGAGGGAGACAATGGCCTGGTGGACGGTAGCGCGATGAAGGCGATCGCGTGGCGGTGGGCCGAATATTTTCCCCTCCCTAAGCGGCTCGATATCGCCTATCGACTGCGGGTCAACGAATGGAACGGCAACAAATCCGTTGAGCTAGAGCTGGTCGGCGTTCGCTTACCGGACTCCGCTTCCGAACCAACGTCCATTCCAGCGAGCTTTATTGCCGCCTCGAACGGTAAAGCGGCTCGTCCTCATCAGGCTCCCCCGACTGGTGTTTCTGCCGATGCTCAACCATCTGTTGAAATCAACACCGATTCCGTTCCACCACCACCACGACACACCATTTTTGAACACATTGAAAGTGCAGAACCATCCGATGCATTTCCTAAAAAGGTAGATTTTTATTTCAACAAACGGAAGTATAGCTGTAGCATTTCGGGTACTGGATTATCCAGGGAATTAAGAATTCGAAATCCTGAAGGTCAGGTACTGGCCATTCAGCCT
>DATNPS010000466.1:0-4591 GCA_036703095.1 Crinalium sp.
CTAATAACTCCAGTGCATTAGTAGGCAGGAATAGAATCTCGGAAGTGCCTTGAGGAATGTGTTGCGATCGCCCTGCCCGCTGTAACAAGCGAGCCAAATTCTTTGCACTGCCAATCTGCACAACTCGTTCAACAGGTTGAAAATCAACGCCCAAATCCAAGGATGATGTGCAAACGACCCATTTAATCGCGCCTGATTTCACCCCTGCTTCGATCGCTTCCCGTTCTTCTAAGGCGATCGAGCCGTGATGGAGTGCGATTTGATGTGCATGGTCAGGCATCGCAAACGTTAATGCCTGATACCACCGTTCTGCTTGAGAACGCGTATTGGTAAAGATCAGCGTCGAAGATGTAATGTCGAGCACATCTACCAATTCCTCAAACATCCGCAATCCTAGATGTCCAGCCCAGGGAAACGTATCGACCGACTGAGGCAAAATACTGTTGATGATCGTCTGTCGTTGCAAATCGGATTGGATGATCACAGGTTCAGCCACCAAACCAACTGCCGCCTGTGCGGCTTCCTGCGGATTCCCCAAGGTCGCTGAAACGGCCCACGTTCGCACATCAGGACTTAAGCGACGGAGATGCGATAAACACAGTTCGGTTTGCGTCCCCCGTTTAGAGCTAAGCAATTCATGCCATTCATCTAAAATCACGGCTCGCAAGTGTTTAAAGCGTTCTCCCGCATCTTTATAGGACAACATCACCGACAGCGATTCTGGTGTCGTAATCAGAATATCGGGCATTGATTTAAGCTGTCTCGTTTTGCGAGAGGAGCTGGTATCGCCCGTTCTAGACTCCACCCGCAGCACCCAGTCCATTTCCTGAATAGGCCGTAAGATAGCTTGTTCAATATCGCGTGACAAGGCCCGTAGTGGCGTGATGTAGAGCAGTTGCAATCCTGAACGGGGCGATCGCAACATCTCCGCGATCGCCCCCATCACTGCTGCATAGGTTTTGCCCGATCCTGTTGGCACCTGAATCATGCCGCTTCGGCCAGAAAGATAAGCCTCCCAGGTCTTTAACTGAAACGGCAGGGGTTGCCATCCTTGTCGGTTGAACCAGGTTAGAACAGGCTGTAGATCAGACATGGGTGCACCAATCAGGAAGCATCTTTCCAGTGCGACTGATCATAAACCGACTTGCAAGCGAGGTTCACAGCGCACTGGAAAATTCACAGAGTTGGCAATAAAGCAGAAATGATGTGCTTTTTCGTGCAGTTGTTCTGCTTGTTCCAGGTCACTGTCGGATTGAATTGTGACAATTGGCTTGAGCGTAACGTCTGAAAATTGTCCGCCCCCTTCCTGGGTTTCAGTCATGATTCCGATCGGATGATCTTGATAGTCAGTGACAACAATTTTGGCTTCTGCGCATAGGTGGAGATACCACAGCATGTGGCATGTCGATAATGAGGCAACCAGTAACTCTTCCGGATTGTAGCGGGTTGGATCACCCCGAAATGCTGGATCAGAAGAACCCGGAATGACAGGTTTTCCTGCCGCCGAGATGTCGTGGGCACGCTCATACACCCGATAGTTGGCTGTTCCCTGGCCAGTATTGCCTGTCCATCTCACCTCAACTTGATACTGGTGGGTTTTAGAATGGGTTGCCATGAAGTCTTTCCTTCCTCCATTACCATATAGCGCTACGCACCTGAATTAATGTCACTGATTGGGAATTTGACGTACTCGACGGACGCGCCAAACTCCCAATCAGTTTCAAAATGAGAATTGCTGCTTTTTGTAGGGCAGCGAGGTTTTCCCACACAACCATTGTCCCAACGTATGTTGTAGGGCTATATTAGTCGCCCCTCCAGCGCAAGGATTCATACAATGGAATGAATTGTGGTTGCACTTATTCATTCCATAAACTCGACAAACGTACAAAAACACAGCAATTCTCATCATGCAAATGGGGGTCATGCAAGCTCGCCTACGGCGAGCTTGCATGACCCCCATTTGCGGGTTTAGCGCCAACCCCGCAAATGGTTTCAAAATGAGAACTACTGACAAAAACATGCTCTACGCGACGCGCGGCTAAAATGGCGCTATCGAACTCACGTTAGCATTTGTTCCTTGAGTTAGAGTTTTTGCCGCAAAAGGATAAGCACTATCAAAGTGCAGCCCTCAGGAGATAGAAGCATGAGTGGAGACAAGCTATCTCTCATCGCACTCGGTCTAGCCACTGGCATTTCAGTCTGGTTTGGCATTGCGATTTTTGAGCCAAGGGATTTTGGACAAGCCGCTTCTACCCGCTGTATTGGACATGTGACGGAACGGGGCCACCTTTCCCTCGACACAGTTGCGATTTGTAGTCGATTGCTTTGAGCATTCCCTTACTGCCAACATAAATTCAAAAGCCCGATTTGCGTGGGCGTCGCGCACGCAAATCGGGCTTGTGGAGAGTTAACTCTCCACAAGCCCGTTCGGCGAATTCACGTTACGTCCAAGGGCAAAGAAAATTCCCCTTGTGATGGCTAAAATGACACAAAAACATGCCTCACGCAACGGGCGGGGCATGTTTTTGTGCGTTCGTCGAATTCACGTTGAAATTTACATCACGCTCTACACTGGCCCTTCCATTTCTCGAAATTGTGGAAGGTTGATGACATATCGATATCCCGACTCTGCTGAACCTTGAATCGTAATACTACCGCCATGCGCTTCTGCCAGCCGTTGACTGAGCATCAGCCCTAAACTACGTCGGTTTTTACTGCTCTTAGAACGATCTTCAGACTCTTTTGTGGTTGGGGTGCTGCCAATTTTAAGACCGACACCAGCACCATTGGACGCATCAGGTGACGCTTCGCTTTGCCAGTGGCGATCGCTACTACCATTCCCCCCAGTCCAGCCCGATTCATGCTTGAACAAATCGCAACTGTGAATCTCAGCTTGTGGTAAGCCATCCCCTAACCAGGGATGAGACGTCCAGATAGTCAGATTCAAATAGGTTTGCTTGCGAGAAATATGAACGCGAATCGTGCTTCCCCCATTCGATGCCTGAATCACGCTAAAGACCAGGTGATAGAGCAGTTGGCGAACCTTATCTTTGTCCAACAACGAGATGCGATTGCCCGGCTCTACCGTTAAGCGCAACTCTTGTTCTCGCCGTTCCGCCACCTGCTTCAACGTGTTGAGCGATTGTTGACACAACATCTCTACATCGACAGGGCTGAGGTCAAGATACTGATTCTGGTCATCCAGTGTGCCTAATTCCAGAATCTCATTGACCAGCGTCAGTAAGTACTGACCGCTGTTATGGACAATGTCCATGTATTCCTTTTGCTTGTCCGTCAGAGGCCCATAAATCTGACGGTTCAGCACACTCGCCATCCCCAAAATTGACGTGAGCGGAGTGCGCAGCTCTTGCGTCATTTGAGTGATCAACTCGGCTTTAACTGAGCTGATAGCACTCGTGTCAATGGCACCTGAGGGAAGAGGAGGTGGATTGGCGGGTGTGGGCGGATACCCACTCATCTCGACAAACTGTTGGGTTTTCAGCAGGCGATTTCGCTCGAATTCGCTCATGCTCCAGCGAGCCGTTAGCTCTAAAAATTCAACTTCCTTAGTGCTAAACTGCCGGGGCGCTAATTCCATAATGGCCAGCGTACCGATACAGTATCCATCTGACGTGAGCAGAGGCACCCCAACATAGGCTCGAATGCCATAGCGCTGCACCAGGAGGCTATTTAGAAAAGCTGGATGAGCTGTTGTGTTGGGAATAACCAACACCTGCTGACTATCAACCACATGGCTGCAAAACGCTTCGTGACGGGGCAGTTGGCGTGAGGCGGCAAGCTCATTCATTAACCCAATGCGGGACAACCCGATCGCAGATTTAAAGATTTGGCGATCGCGATCCATCAGCCCTAAAACGCAAATCGGAGCATCCAGAAAGTGAGCGGCTGTTTGAGTGGCTTCTTCAAAAATAGGCACACTGTCAGCTTCTAACAATCCTAATTCCGCCAATACTTGTAAGCGTTTTTGCTCGCGCTCTAAACCCGAGCCATGATCAAGGCGACAAAATAATCTACTTTCAGGGCTTACCATCACAACCCTATCCTTCATACGATGTGCGAACCATATGTCTGACGTTAAAAATAGTCATTCAATATACACATCATTCCCTAACTTCTAGGCTGGCAAACATTAAAGTCACGAAGATAAAAAAGCATCTCAACGGGGTTTGAGAGATTTATTTCAGTTAATTACTTCCTCAGTAAATACACAGTATTGGTATATTTTGTTGCTACATTCTCCGCATTTTCCCAGCAATTCTCATGATGCAAATTGATGGCCGTGAGGCGTGTACTGTCACACAGGGTTAACGTGAATTCGATAGCCCGATTTTGCATGTGCGATGCGCACGCAAAATCGGGCTTTGCGAGAGTGGAGCGACGCTCCACTCTCGCAAAGCATTCATACTGAATATGCAGCCAACGCATACAAAGATGCCCTGCGCAACGCGCAGGGCATCTTTGTACACCATTTCAGGGGCAGAGGAACCGCCGGAACGGCGATGTTATGAGTAGGGTGAATATGACAATCGAGACAGTCTTCACGCTACAGATTGCGTTGGCATTCGTCCAA
>DATNPS010000475.1:0-13556 GCA_036703095.1 Crinalium sp.
CCAGACGAGCAATCCGCTGCATCTCTTCATTCATGCGGGTGTAGGGCACCGTGATGAACACACTGCCGCTATTGCGAATGTTGTAATTGTTTTTGTCTGTTTCAGAATTTTGACGCAGTCCTACGACTTCATAACGAAACATCCGGCTTCCTGAAGCTGTATTAGAAGCACTACCAACTGCGGTTTGACCAAACATGTTACTGAACCTCCAATGAAGTTGTATAAAAGTCGTCTCTACAAGTTCTGTACGCTACTCCCAGTGAGGTGCAGTCGAGTTTGTTAATCACCAGCCGTCATTGGTCATTGGTTATTTGGACGATTGGTTATTCGGACGTGGTCGTTACGAATGACGAATGACCAATGACGAGTGATACATCAACAAATTACAACGACTTCACGGAGAACGGTTGACACAGAATTTGCAAATCGGTTTATCAAAACAAGTGAAGGAGAAGACCCGAAACGCAACAGGTTGAGCAGTCAACGAGATGATTGCCGACCCGCGCATTCCACACCCTCTCCTTCAATCGCCAATGGGTTAACCCGCAGGCTTAACGCTGACGATTCTGCCACCCGTGCGGTGAATTTGCTGCATCTTATCGAGCAGTTTGTCGTAGGGCACCAGGAATGCAGTGCTGCTGCGACGCACGTTGGGGTAGCCTGCTCCACGAATGCCAGCTACTTCTAAACGATAGACCCGTGGGCTTTCACCGATCGAGCCACCGAGCGCTCTGCTGGGGGCTACATCGTTAGACGCCCGATAGTGCGACCAGGAATTGTCGCTACCCGAAGGCCCAACAATGCTGGAAACCGTGTTGAGCGCCAGTTCACGAGCCAGACGCGAGTTTTTGCCTTCAGCCTGAGAGCGATCGCTGTTTGCATAGCCGCGATACAACCGGAACAAACGATTGAAGCCTGCCGTTCTGGCACCAGGATAGAACTGGAAGCCACGGTAGTAGGGCACAATGTTCTCACCAAAGTTGGCTTGGTACTCCTCAGAATCAATGTAGGAGTCAATCTCAGCATCAAAGCCCTGGGTTTCATACAGGTCTAGATGGAAGATCACTTCCGACTCGTCAAAGGGAGCACGACCCAACAGGTGCTTGTAGTTCAACTCAATCACGCGAGTTTGGAAGCTGTTGTACAAAAACTTTGTCTTATACAAATCAGATTTCGCAACGCTTCTGACAAATTCACGCACCGAGATGTTCCGATCTCTCAACAGAGATTCAGCACTGGTGAGGCGCTCCGACTTCATCAGATAGTCGTTGCCCAAAACCTGCCGATACACCGCGTGAATCACTTTCTCAACGTCCTCGCGGCTAGCGGTTGGACGCAGTTCTACACGCGGTGAGTTATCAAAGGCAGACGTGCCCAATCGCGATGCTGCTGACGTAATAGCCACGTAAAAACTCTCCTAGATTGACAACAAACGTTTGAAAAAACAGTACATTAGCCACTATCTGATTACTCCATTCAGCGCAACCAGATAACTGCTAAAGATTGTTATGCAGGTGTAATACCTGTCACCCGTCCACCCGATCGATTGATCTGCTGAAGTTTGGTTGACAGTTGATCAAACGATACTAAAAATTCCCGCTTGCTTTGTCGCAGCGGTGCCGAGCCATTTGAAGCAGATTGTACAACCGTTACCCGGAAAACCTGGTCGCGATCGCCTGCCGAAGCGCCTTTCAATACCTGACCCACTTTGCCAGCCAAGTGAGCCAGCGAAGACGGAGGAACAATCGGCATGGGCAGATTTTGGGCCAACTCGCGCGTCAAACGTGGGCGGTTTTTGCCAAACTGCGAGCGATCGCTATTGGCATATCCCCGATACAGCCGAAACATCCGGCTAAAGCCAACGGCTTTTTGCCCCCGCTGCGTTTCAAACCCGCGATAGTAAGGAACAACGCGATCGCCAAAACTCTCCTGATATTCGGGAGAGTCAATGTAAGAGTTGATTTCAGCTTCGTATCCCTGTTGGGTATACAGATCTAGATGAAACGCAATTTCTGATTCATCGTAGGGAGCACGCCCCAACAGATGTTTATAGTTCAGCTCAATAAAGCGAGTTTGTGGATTTGAGTAGAAAAATTTTTCTTTGTACAGCTCTGACTGAGCAACAATCCGAACAAAATCTCGAATGGTAATCCGTCCCTGACGCAGCAAAGACTCAGCGCTAACGAGACGCTCACTTGCCATCAGGTGATCGTTACCCAACACCTGACGATAGGCCGCCGCAATTGCCGCCTGAATATCACCTTCCGTCCAGCTAGACCGCAGTTCTACCCGATCTGACGTTGTAATGCCTAATCGTTCTGCCGCCACCAATCCTGCCATATCTAAACTCCCTTGTCACAGCTAAAAATTTGCAGAGACATGCTGCCCTTAAAGTTCAGCAGGTTGGCAGAACGAGGAATATATAGGATTCTAGACAGCTTAGACCTTAGATCTAGATTCGGAGAAATAACCCCCTGATCACACTATCTAATGCCTACATGATTACCGTCTAGCCTCCATAGATTAGGTGCATTTTCAGCTCAACGTCTAGTCCAACCACCTACTGACACGGGTGCATCTATCAAAGATGTGGGATGTAGATAAAACAATGCCCGGAAGGGTAAACACCTACTTGCCACAGCGACCAGCAACTGCTTACCTTTCCGGGCCAAACGATCAATTAGCTGAGAGCGTTGATCGCGTAGTCGAGGTAAGCGTTAGCTTCAACAGCAGCTTGACCAGTAACACCGTGGTTAGCTTTGATGTACTTCAGAGCTTCAACATACCAGCTGGGGGAGAGATCAAACGCGCTGTTGATTTCATCCAAACCAGCAATCAGGTACTCATCCAAAGGACCTGTGCCACCAGCAACCAAAGCGTAGGTCACGATCCGCAGGTAGTAGCCGATATCACGAGCGCACTTGGACTTACCACGAGCATCAGAAGCGTAGTTAGCGCCCTGGAGCTGAGTGGTGTAAGGGAACTTCTGATATACAGCATTAGCTGCACCATCAACCAGCTTCTGAGCGTTGTTGGTCAGAGCACGAGCAGCTTCTAAAGAAGCAGAGGCACGCTCATAGCGTCCATAAACCTGATGCAGCTCAGCGTTGCTCAGGAAACGGCCTTGAGTATCTGCGGAAGCAATTGCCTCGGTAATGGGGGTCTTCATAGTCGAAATATCTCCCTAAACACTTGTCTGTTCAAAAGTTGGCGTTAATTAAAGAAGCTACTAGCGAAAATTGCTATTAGCTGCGAGAAGACGTCTATAGCGTGGCTCGTCTAAAAAGTCAGGCTAAAGACCGATCGTTAAAAAGCTATTAAGCTACCGCAGAAGCAGCGCGATCGAAGTAGCTTGCCAGCTCGGAAACCAACGCGCTGCAATCACCCTTGGAGATGCCGTTGGGATCGTTAACAATAGCAACAGCAGCTTCTTTCATTTTGCTGACACCAGCAGCAACGGAACCACCAGGAACACCAAGTGCTTGGTAGGTTTCACGCAGACCATTGAGGCAACGATCATCCAGCACGCTAGCATCGCCAGCAAGAGCAGCATAGGTGACATAGCGCAAAATGATTTCCATGTCGCGCAAGCAAGCAGCCATGCGGCGGTTGGTGTAAGCATTTCCACCGGGCTGGATCAGCTGGGGCTGTTCTTCAAACAGAGCACGAGCAGCATTAGCAACGATGGTGGAAGCATTACCGGTGATGCGGTTAACCACATCCAAACGCTTGTTGCCTTCCTTAACCAGGCTAGATAGAGCATCAAACTGAGCGCTGCTCAGGAATTCACCCTTGGCATCGGCTTGAGAGACAACCTTGGCGAATGCATCTAATACCATGGACTCGATCTCCTACTTGTTTTGGTTGAGTTCGGTTTTGATTAAAACTGGAATTAAGCTGAGCCAGTTTTGCTGCGAAGCAGCTAATCGAAACGTAAAGAGGACGCAAAAGTTAACCTACTGTCTCAAATCTCTATGAAAGTACGCGTTGCCCGGTAGGAGCATTTTAACGAGACGTTTCAGAAATCTGAGAAAAATTCATAGTTGTATGAGAAACCAGAAAACCCGGTATTCAGTGGTTTGTTTAACGTTTGCCTGACCGCTTTACCCTTCCGAATCTCTTTATACAATGCGGCCAAGCCTTTATTTGTTACAAGTTATTAAAGTGTATAACGCCATGCAGAATACCCACTGAAACCCTTACGCATCAAGCATTTCACAGGAATAAAAGCAGATTCATTCGAAATGTTTGTTAATATTTCTGCTTGTAAATCCATGTATGGATGGGTTTACAAGCAGCTTTATATTTTCTTAATTTTTCTGTAAAACTCAGGTGCTGACGGATTCCATCCCGCCTCTAGCTTGTTTCTCAGAATTCGCCTGAATTGTAAAGATCTGTGAATCCATGTTCGCAGATCTCTAGATTTGTAACGCAGATATTTTGGGTTTCGGCTCCAATACATCGACGGACTGAGGCATAACCGTCCCAGAATTGATAAAAATCGGCAGTCCGATAAATATAAAAATCAGTTGGGGTAAAAACTCACTTGAAGCTGGTTTACCCCGACTGGCTTTTTTAATTTCTCAAAAACCGTGAATTCGATGGCCGATTTTGCGGCGCGAATTCGATAGCGTCATTTTAGCCGCCCGGCAGGCGGCTAAAATGACGCAAAAAAAATGCTCTGCGCGTCGCGCAAAGCACGTGATAGTCGAATTTATGAATTCAGGTGAGGCTGGCACGCCGCCGAAGAACCTCTACCAGCGTCATGAACGGTTGCGGCAAGGGGGCGATCGCCTCAATCCACTCCCCGGTTATGGGGTGCTGTAATCGCAGCTTCCAGGCATGAAGAACCTGACCCGGTAGATTCACGCCGAGCGATCGCCCGCCGCTATAAACTGGATCGCCTACCACCGGATGCCCCATATGGGCACTGTGAACTCGAATTTGATGCGTCCGGCCTGTCTCAAGCTGAAACTGCATTACCGTGTAATTGCCCAATCGCTCTTTCACCTGCCAGTGGGTCACCGCCCGTCGCCCACCTTTTTCCTCTGACACCACGGCCATCCGCTTTCGATCCACCGGATGTCGTCCAATCGGAGCATCCACTGTGCCACTCTGATCGGACGGAGCACCGTACACAACAGCCAGATATTCTCTACGCGCCGTTTTAGCTTTGAACTGAGCCTGTAGGTGATGGTGAGCCTGATCGGTTTTGGCAATGGCGATCGCCCCACTGGTGTCTTTATCCAACCGATGCACAATACCGGGACGCTGCACGCCACCAATGCCCTCCAGGTTAGGACAATGTGCTAGCAGCGCATTCACCAACGTCCCTGCTTCATGCCCCGGTGCCGGATGGACAACCAGACCCACAGGTTTGTTGAGAATTAAGAGCGAAGCGTCTTCGTAGAGGATTTCCAGCGGAATGTCTTCAGCCTGCAAATCCAGCGGTTCCGCATCGGGAATCGCCAGATGAATGCGATCGCCTACCTGTACGGTCGCCTTCTTCGAATCACAGACGGTGCCATTCACCGTCACCTGCCCCTGATCAATCAGCTTTTGAATGCGAGAACGCGATAAATCAGGGAGTTGATCGGCTAGATAGCGATCGAGCCGTTCAGCCGTTGCCTGAACCTGTAAGTCAATTTGAGATGCCAATTTGGGATAGTTTGCCTAAACGCTACTCTCTCAATTATCGATCTGGAGCAGCATCAAACGCAGCAGCGATCGCTTCATACGCAGGTTTAGGCCGCATTTGGCTATCAAACGGCAGTGGACGAACCGGAGCGCCATCGCGGCGTGGACGAGAACGGGCCAGCCAGGTGCGGCGATCGCTTAACCCCCAGGTCAACACACCTATCACCGCAGGTTCATCCAGTGCGGCATCCAGATAGGCCCGATAGGTATCGGCAACACCGCGATCGCGTCGAGCGATATCTCTGGGCAGATTGCGATCGACGACGTCCAGCTCGGTCACCAAAATCTTTAAGCCTAAATCTGCTACATCCCGCAAAAACTGCCTGAGTTTCGTTGGGTTAAACCGAGATTCTCCGGCCCACAAGTGAGCCTGAGTTCCAAGCGCGTGAACGGGCACCCCATCCGACTTCAGTCGCTCTAATAGCTGCAAGACTCTAGCTCGTCTGGCGTTTTGCTCGTCATCATCAATATCCAGCCCGTAGTCGTTGTAAACCAATAGCGCATTGGGATCAGCCGCCGCCGCCGTCCGAAACGCAGTGTCAATGTAGCTTGGCCCCAAAAGCCGATGCCACAGATTATTTCGCAGGCCATTCACCCCTTCAGATCCCAAATAAACGGCTTCATTCACCACGTCCCATGAATGCACCCGTCCGGCATAGCGCTTCACCACCGTTGAGATGTGATTTTCAAGCAATTCTTCAGCATTACGGGAAGTGGCGGTTTCGGTTAGCCAAGCGGGAACTGAGCCATGCCAAACCAGGGTGTGGCCTCTGAATTTCATCTGGTGCTGGCTGGCAAATTCAGCCAGGCGATCGCTGCCTGCAAAATTAAATTGGTTTTGGGAAGGTCGTACCCGTGCCCATTTCAATTCATTTTCTGGTACCAGGATGCTGCATTCTCTGGCCAGACAATCCGCAAAATCTGTCTCGCTTAACCCACGAGTTTCAACGGCTGCTCCGTACAGCAATCCTTTAGCCTCGGCTCGCTCACGCAACGACCGTGCACCAGAGCTGGCTCGATTTTGTTTAGTGGCGGCGATCGCTTGATCCGAACGACCATCAACCCATACTCCATCCAGTCCATTGGCCATCCAGGCACCCGCCAGTGCCGTTGCGCCATAGAGAAAAGCACGTCTATTTTTCATGATGGAAACCTAAATTCAAACTGCTTTGAACCTGATATGACGCGCCCTGGCTCTATGTTAAACCTGGCTCTCAATCCTTCTCAGAGAAAAACACGTGAATTTGATATAGCAACTGTTGAGCCAGTTAGGACAAGAAGTGTGGGGACTGCGCCCCCAGCCAGAGGTTCCACCCCTGCACCTCGTCCTAACAAAGCCTTCAATTACTAGATTCGGTACGACTTGAGACGTGCTGATTCGGTAAAACACGAAAGATGCCCTTACACGACGTGTAGGGCATCTTCTACGTGGTTAATTCAGATTTGAGCTGCACCGATGAACCAACGCTATCAACTTCAAATGGGGTTAACGTGAATTCGAGCGCACCACTCTCTCAAAAACCCGTTCGTCGAATTCACATTGGGTTAAGGTTCAGTACGGAAGGTCTGAGGCTGTAACAAGGTCACCATCTGATCCAGACCCCGCTGAATGCGGCGAGTGACGGTCATGGGGCTAACGCCAATTCGCTCAGCGACTTCTTTGCGGGACAGGTCGTTAAAGAAGACAAACTCGATCGCCGCTCTGGTTTTATCTTCAAGTTGGCTGAGGGCACGCTGGATCTGCTGGCGGTCTTCTTCAAACTTCTGCAACAGTTGTTCGTGCGTATCCGGCAAGGTTTCACCCAGGGTCATCGGAGAGTCAACCTGCTGACAAACCACGGCATCCAGGCTGAGGGGCAGGCGGTTTTTAGACGACATCCGCACTTCCCGCCATTCATTCAGGGATACCCCTAAGGCATCGGCAATCTCTTGATCGAAGGGCTGACGGCCCAGTTCTTTGGCTAAATCGGCCCGCACTCGCTGACCTTCTTTCTGCAAATCTTGCCAGCGTCTTGGTACCTTGACAGCGTTACCGCGATCGCGCAGGAAGTGTAGCATTTCACCGCGAATGTAGGGAACGGCAAATGAGCTAAATGCACAACCCTGACTCGGATCAAAGCGCTCGATCGCCCGGATCAAACCCAGATATCCAATTTGCTCTAAATCTTCGTATGGTTCAGCGCATTGGTGGCTAATCCGATGTGCAATTTTACGGACTAAGCCTGCATTCAAACGCACAAGCTGGTTACGGAGCTTGACCGAGGGATTCTGCTGATAAGCCATCAGCAGTTCCATGCTGTGAGAGCGAAGAGAGGATTGAGCAGCCGTCATCTGAGAATCACCTTACGTCCGATTTGAGCCTATTTTCATCTCTGAGTTCAGCGCAAACCATCGTTATTCCACGGGAATGGAAAAAGGCTGATGGTGAGGTATCAGCAGAAACACGGACTGGAGTTGGGGGGTGTTAGGTGTTGGGTGTTGGGTGTTGGGTAGGACGTGAGTTGCAACGAACGTTCTTGGAAGAGTTGCGCGACGCCCATCTCTCCAAAAAACCGAATTTTATCTGCGTAACGCACATGCAAAATCAGGCTTTTAAGGAACCACGAGACGCACGGCACCCTTAAAAGCCCGTTGGTCGAATTCACGTTAAGATTTAGGCAGAACTGCTTTAAGCCGTACCTCAAGGGAAATCCTCATGAGTAACACCAGTAACTTTCGTGATGCAATTCGCCAAGCGAGAGAACAGTCGCTAGTTGGGCCTAACGTGATTGCTAATGCTCTGCCGTTTGTGGGCGGCGGGCTTGTACTGACCGCTTTAGGAACGTATGGCGGCCTTGGCGTCATTCAAAACCAGCCAGAGCTGTTCATGCCAACGTTCATTGGCGCAATTATTTTGCAGCTGGTTTTGTTCTTTGTGGCTCAAAATGTTGCCGAGAAGGGAAACAATGCCGTTGCACTACCGCTGTTAGTTACCTATAGCTTGTTAACGGGCTATACGCTCAGTGGGTTGGTTTACGTTGCTCTTGGCAGCCAAGGCGTTGGTATTCCTGGTATTGGAATTGCGGCTCTCGGCTGTGGTGTAACGTTTGTTGTGGCGCGTCAGATTGGTTCTAATCTCTCTGACCAGGATGGGATGGCGCTGGCGCAAACAGTCAAGTTGGGATTAATTGCCTTCCTGGTTGTGCTAGTGGCCCAATTTGGCTTTGCGCTGTTCGGTGTGTATACCCCTAGCTGGCTCGAAATCGGTATTTCTGGCATTGGGGTGTTTCTGTTTGCAGGAGCAGCGGTTGTTGATTTCTACGTTCTTCCCCGCACCTATAAAGACGACCAATTCCTGCCTGCCGCTCTTTCAATGTATTTGACCTATGTCAACCTGTTTGTTTTTATTCTGCGGCTTTTAATCGCGATTAACAGGGACTAAACAGCAACTCTACGGTTTGTGACTGTGCTGATATACCTGCTTATACAAAAGCCACATGCGTTCGCAAACCATTTTTAGCACTGGGTAATGGGGTAAAAGGCGCGGCTGAGTCGCGCCTTTTACCCCATTACCCCAAAAATTACAGCAAGTTTTTTAACTAATATTTAGAACGCAATTTGCGTATTCGGCATGGATTGGCAGGAAGTATCGGGAAATTGGGTGATTGTACCTCCACGACCCAAAGCGATCGTGCATTTTTTAGGAGGTGCGTTTGTAGCGGCGGCACCTCATATGACGTATCGCTGTTTGCTGGAGTACCTGGCTGAACAAGGATATGTCGTGGTAGCTACTCCGTTTGTAAATACGTTAGACCATACGGCGATCGCTAAAGATACTCTAAAAACATTCAATCAAGCGCTCGATTATTTACACGCTAAAGTCCTTAAAAAGCGATATTTTCCCATCTATGGTGTCGGTCACAGCATGGGATGTAAGCTGCATTTGTTGATTGGCAGTTTGTTTCCTCAAGAACGCGCTGGCAATATTTTGATCTCGTTTAATAATTTTCCGGCACGGCGATCGATTCCTTTGCTGGAGCAATTTTCACAGTTCTCATCTTCGTTTGCGATCGAATTTACACCGTCACCGGACGAGACCAATCAGATTATTGAAGAACGCTATCAGGTGCGCCGCAATTTATTAATTAAGTTCACTAGTGATGATATTGATCAGACGCGATCGCTGAGTCAGGTGATGATTCCCCGCTTTCCAGATATGACGACGGTGCAAATTATCAAAGGGAATCACTTGACGCCGTTGGGCCAGGAGATGAAGTGGCAACCCGGAGCGGCGTTTACGCCATTCGATGCGATCGGGCAATTTGTGAAGCAGGAAGTGTATCGGGATTTTAATCAACTGAAGCGAACGATATTGCTGTGGCTCGATCCGCTAGCTCGGATTTAACGCAACGTGAATTCGATAGCTCGTTCATCGGCGTGCGTTTAACTCATGTTGCTGAGTTAAAGGTTTTCTGGGGGCTTGCCCCCAGACCCCTTCCGCAAGGAGTTTATGGTTAGTAATACGGCGCGCTTCGCATTGCCTTCGCCAGCAGACGTAATGACGTGAAATT
Source organism: Crinalium sp. (assembly GCA_036703095.1). Taxonomy (GTDB): domain Bacteria; phylum Cyanobacteriota; class Cyanobacteriia; order Elainellales; family Elainellaceae; genus DATNPS01. Next base: position 10,248 of record DATNPS010000475.1, read on the forward strand.
CGATAAACGCGTAGAAGTGTGCTTCGCGCGTTGCGCGGAGCACACTTCTACGCCATTTCAGCCGCGCGTCGCGCGGCTGAAATGGCGCAATCGAGGTTTTAATTAAACTGCGGATCTAGACTGAGCTTCAGTGTCCAAATTGAACAGCATACAGAGTGTTTCCATCGCTTTGCGACGAGCTTCGATGTCTTGCTGGGCGCGCAGTTGCACCATCGGGTCATGCAGGATTTTGTTGACGATACCTCTGGTGAGGGCTTCGATGACTTCCTGATGTTTTTCGGCAAATTCAGATCCCAGGCGAGATAACGCTTTTTCTAGCTCTTGGGCACGAATGGCTTCTACTTTGTCTCGGAGGCAGCTAATGGTGGAAACGGTTTCGAGCGATCGCCACCATACGTCAAACGCTTCTACCTCTTCTTCGAGCAGGCCTTCGGCTTCCAGGGCCATCTGCCGACGAGTTTCCTGGTTTTGAGCAACAACAGCTTTCAGGTCATCGACGTTGAAGGCGTGGACGTGAGGCAGGTCGTTGACATCAGCATCCACGTTGCGAGGAACGGAGATGTCAAAGAGCAGGAGCGGTTGATGGGGATCTAGAATCGCCTCTAACTTGGCTCGATTCAGCAGGGGTTCCGTAGCAGATGTGCTGGTAAAGGTCAAATCTGATGCTGCGATCACCCGATCCATCTCGTCCAGGGTATGCAGTTCTAATCCAGCATCGGGGAACTGTTTTGCCAGTTCCTCTGCCCCACGCATAGAGCGGTTCAAAATTGAGATTCGGTGAGCACCCTTCGATAGCAGGTGCTGAACCAGCAGACGGGCCATTTTACCCGCGCCTAAAATAGCAACCCGACTAGCAGCTAAGTTTTGTACCTTAATCTGAGCTAACTCAACGGCAGCAGAACTGATTGAAACAGCTCCCGTACCAATACTGGTTTCCGTCCGGACTCGCTTGCCTGCTGTGAGTGCCTGGGTAAATAGTCGGTTTAAGATGCGCCCAATACCGTTGTGCTGTTGCCCAAGTTTGTGGGTGTGTTTCACCTGAGCCAAAATCTGACCTTCGCCCAATACCAAACTATCCAGTCCTGCGGCGACTCGCATCAGGTGCATCACAGCATCCTGGTGGAGCAGGGTGAACAGGTAAGGTCGTAGCTGAAATAAGGGTACTTTGCCGTAGTCCGACAGAAATTGGTTGACTTCCCGCACACCCTGGTTGCTTTCGCTGGTAACAATGTAAATTTCTAAGCGGTTGCACGTACTTAGGATCGTAGCTTCATCGATGTGGGGATAGCTACACAGGTGGGCGATCGCCGCTTCCGCTTGAGGGGTTGGAATACTTAATTTTTCTCGCACTTCAACGGGGGCCGTCTTATGGCTCAGACCCACAACTGCAATATTCATCGTTCCTCCCAAAGTTTTTTACCCAAGCTGTTAGGAAATAAGGTTCCCAGTTGGCAACTTTCTGCGTCATGGGCCCTGCCTAACAGACAAAAATCAATGAAATTTTCGTAACACGAACAATTTAGAATCCAGTCAAATCAGCAGTCAAACAAAAGTCTATCAAGACAGTGACCCTCTAAAGCCAGAGAAATGTATTGATAAGGACATTTCGACGGTGAATTTTTGTAAAACGCAATGTTTCTGAAAAATAGATAACGTTTTAGAAACAAAACGTTTTAGAAATGAAAAGATAGTCTGGTTTAACGCAATTTTGGTCATCGGTTATTGGGTCATCTGCTGCTCGAATCAACAGTTCTCATCATGCAAATCGGTAGGCTTGCAGGTTTACACAACCGCCGATTGCGGATTTGGTGCGCCCGACGGGCGCACCAAATCCGCAATTGGTTTCAAGAATGAGAATAGCTGTACTCGAATTCACGTACTTGCAACTCAAGAACCAGCACGACAAACAAATAAAGACGCAACACTCGGCTGCATTTCTGGATCATGTCAGAGAATGGTTGGCCGAACGTTACGCCTTTACATCGCTGTAGAGATTATCCCTCACTTATTTAGAAGGAGAAGGCTCTACCGCAGATTAAATTTGCGCCCCCTCTACTTCAATTGTAGATACTTGGGTTCTTCAAATAAGTGAATGGTGTCTACAAAACGAGCTGTTTTGGACTGGTTAGAAATAACCAGGCTCTGAGTTCTTGCACCATTGTGGAAGAAGCGAACGCCTTCCATCAGCGTTCCTGGCGTGATCCCAGACGCTGCAAACAGCACCGTTTTACCGCTTGCCAATTCTTCAGCTTCGTAAACTTTGTCGTGGTCGGTGATGCCCATCGAGTTCAAACGCTCAATGTTGGCTTCTCTGCTTTCACCGATCAGACCCGTCTTCACGATCGCAGGATCGTAAATCAGTTGCCCCTGGAAGTGACCACCCAGACAACGCATAGCTGCCGCTGAGATCACACCTTCCGGTGCAGCCCCAATACCCATCAGTGCGTGAGTGTTCGTTCCTGAGAAAGCACAGGAAATTGCAGCAGACACGTCTCCATCAGAAATCAAACGGACTCTTGCACCCGCTTCACGGATTTCCTTAATCAGATCATTGTGGCGATCGCGCTTCATCACCACAACAACTAACTCATCAATGCCGCGATCGAGACATTCCGCCAAAATCTTGAGGTTCTCAGTTGGCGTCTTGCGAATATCTACTTTGCCTTTTGCAGCCGGAGGCGCAGCCAGCTTGTTCATGTAAAAGTCAGGAGCCGCAAACAAACCGCCCTTTTCGGAGATCGCCAGAACGGCCATTGAACCGGGTTGACCGTATGCGCAAAGGTTAGTTCCCTCACAAGGGTCAACCGCGATGTCGATCTCAATCAGTTCATCAGGGTTGCAGTAATCTTTTGCATCCGCACGGGTGCAAATTCCAACTTCTTCACCGATGTAGAGCATTGGGGCATCATCCCGTTCGCCTTCACCGATAACGATGCGGCCCCGCATGTAGATTTTATTCATCCGCTCCCGCATAGCCTCTACAGCTACCTGGTCAGCGGTATGCTTGTCGCCTTTGCCCATCCACCGAGCAGAAGCGATCGCAGCTTGCTCAACAACTTCAATAATCTCTAAACCTAAAGTGCTCTCCACCTTGATACCCTCCCGACTACTGATTTAGCCTCAGGTTGCAAACTGGGCTTCAGACAAAAGTCTATCAGACTGAGGTACGTCGTTGAAGGAGATAGGGGATCGAGGTGTTGGGTGTTGGGTGTTGAGTGTTAGGCGGGGAGACGAGAAGGACAAGGAAGACAAGGGGGAGAGGGAGGACAAGGAAGCAATTCTCGTGCTACCGATGGGGAATTTTGCGCG
>DATNPS010000481.1:0-25901 GCA_036703095.1 Crinalium sp.
TCGGCCATATGCGTCGTTTTGCCACCCGGAGCCGCGCAAGCATCGATCACCGTCTCACCCGGTTGGGGATCGAGCAAATGCGTCACGAGTTGAGCACTGCCGTCCTGCACGCTCCACCATCCCTCCTCGAAACCGGGTAAATGGCGAATGGAACCCGTGCTCGCTAACAGTCGAAGCGCTTGCGGCAGGGGAGGAAGGGGGGCGATCGCCACCCCGGCAGACTGCATGGCGGTTTGAACCTCTGCAACCGACGTTCGCAGTACATTCACCCGCAAATCGATATGCGGAGCGCGGTTGAGCGCAGCACACAGCTTCTCGGTTTCATCCAGGCCAAACTGCTCCAGCCAACCCTGCACAATCCAGTCGGGATAGCTGTACTGCACGCCCAATCGAGCGATCGGATCATCTGGTAAAACTAGCGGATCGATGGTCAATGCTCCGTCCGATTGCTCAGCCATCGCCAGTCGGATGTACTGACGCAAGACACCATTGACAAAACCCGATAATCCGTTCAAACCATGTTGTTTTGTCAGCTCTACGGTTGTGTTAACCGCAGCAGACGGTGGAATATGGTTCAGGTAGCGCAGTTGATATAGCCCCAGATGCAGGATCAGCCTCAAATCTGGTGGCTGTTGAGTCGATTTTTTCTTGGCCAGTTGGTCAATCAGCGCATCCAGCGTTCGCTGTCGCCGAATGCTCCCGTAAACCAACTCGGTTACTAAACGGCGATCGAGATCGCTGAGGGTAGATTGCCGCAGGTTACGTTCCAATGCGACATCTGCAAAGCTGCCCCGATGTACAGCCTGAAGGGTTGATAAAGCAATTTGACGAGAATTTTGAGTCACTCTCTCATCCTATCGCGAGTTCGCTGCACTATGGCGCGACAGCTCGCCGTTTGTAAGGAGCTAATGTGTAGCCCGACCGTTTGATTGGCTCACCGACTTTGACTAAACACTGCCCAAATTGCTCTGTCTCGGCAGGAAAATCGATGGGCTGCGGCGATGCATCCAGCCATCGTTCTTTCACCAAATAAATTGTTTCTGAATTAAATACTCTACGAACGCAACGAGGACACCGAACTCGTCTAGTACGCTTGAGATCTGAAGACAGCGCATTGACGGGACATGAAAATTCTCCTTGGGAATCATACGGCGTACAGCTCAATTGAGCGGGATTAACGCTGCATAAGATGTATGAACTCCAATAGTCTCCAATGATGCCAATGGAACCTAACGCTGCAATGGGTTGTAACCGTTTAATCTGCGACCCATGCGGTTTTATGGAAAAGACATAGCCAGGGAGGCTTAAGCTGGATGCAACAACCGCGCACACTAAAACAATTCCTAATCTTCGTGCTGTTGCGGGTTGAAGGTTCTCGACCCATAACAGAACAGCCATCCAACCGTAGATATAAATGGGTACAAAATATCTAAAGTCAAGATTATTTCGATACACCCAGTCCGACCAAATTAAGATCAGAAACCCACAAACAGCGCTAATCAAAAATACATTTAGCCAGTTAAACGTAGCAAGCGTTTTGAATCGGCTTTCCCGGATGCCGGAATGAATCAGGTACAGAATAACAGCCGTGATCAGAATAGCGAAAAATGTTTGAAAGACGGATATAGCCTGAAACGTTAATGTTCTAAAAAATGATAAAGAAAGTCTGCTGATGGTGTCGCCAAAGTGAGATAGGCTGCTGAATCCAAATTGACTCACTTCCTGTAGAGCAACGCTTTTGGCATATCGAGTAAAGAGTACGCCAGCCAGAGACACGGTTAAAACGGTAATGACATCTGGCTGCAAGATGGCGGCTTTCCAGCTAAAGGTTGCGGTGGGCGATCGCTCAATTATCTTTAAGTAAACTGTTCGAAATCCAAATCCGGCCAGAATCAGGATCGTGATAATGGTGAAATCAGAAACCCAGTAGCCTAAAAACAAACTGGCAACGCTGAGTGCCAGAATGGTTTGGCGTTTGGCTCCTGTAAATTTTTCGGGATAGCGAATGAGCCGATCAAGTAATACAAACGCAATGCCGATAAAGGCTAATTGTCCTGCATAAGGCTGTCCGATTCTTAACAGTCCTAATATATTTCTGAGTGGTAAGAACCAGGCGATCGCCAAAATTAACCGAGATACTGGGTGGTTCAGCAAACTGGCAAAGCAAAGATAGCCGACCAGCAATAAAAAATACTGAACACAAGCAACTGCGATCGCCGGAGAAATGGGAAATAGTTTGAATAGAATATGCCCTAAAATAGGCACGATACTGCCTAATCGACTTTGGCCCCAATAATACAAATCATCCGGTAGTTTCAAATCGTAAGCCATCAAAATATGAATGGCATGATCTGAATTCAAATTAGGGCTGAGGTGAGCTGCAAAAGCTCGAAACGATAGGATGAAGCTGATGCATACAACGACGGCGCACAGTAAGTTGCCTAATTTCTTAGCCGATAAGTAGTTAGACATGATTAAAACCCCAAAGGGTGTGTTTCACGCCCCCAAAGGGAGCGACACACACCCTTTGGGGTTTTGTATTGAATTGTGTCTATGCACTTATCACAACCAGCAACCCTAGCGAAAGATGTTGTATTTAAGGATGCAGTAAATCGCTCTAAATCCATCTTTCCAGCCAATTTTCTTTCCCTCTTTATAGGTGCGTCCGTAATAGGAAATGCCCACTTCATAAATCCGACATCCCAGCTTGGCGACTTTTGCCGTAATTTCAGGTTCGAATCCAAATCGATTTTCTTCGATGCGAATGGATTGAATAATTTCCCGACGAAACGCTTTATAACATGTCTCCATATCGGTGAGGTTGATGTTAGTAAACATATTAGAAAGCGTGGTCAGAAATTGATTGCCGACCATGTGCCAGTAATACACCACTCGGTGAGGGTGGCTGCCTATAAACCGTGACCCAAATACCACATCGGCTTTGTTCGTCAAAATCGGCTTAATCATCATCGGATATTCCTGTGGATCATACTCCAAATCCGCATCTTGAACGATAACAATATCTCCCGTGGCCTCCGAAAAACCAGTCCTCAATGCGGCTCCTTTGCCGCGATTGGTGGCGTGATAAATGACTTTATCGACCTGCGATTCTACCGTCGATTTCAACAAATCACGGGTGCCATCGATCGAACAATCATCCACAATAATGATTTCTAAATCTTTGATGGGTGATGCTTTCACCGCCTCAACTACCTGGGTAATCGTACCCAACTCATTGAAGCAGGGTATGACAACTGACAGCTTCATCCACAACACCTCCTCAACGACACACCGCACAGTTCAATTAATAATACGTGAATTCGGCGAATGCGCAAATTGACGTTCAATAGAATCAGCAATTCTCATTCTGCGAATCTGTAGCAGTGCAAGCTTGCCTGCGGCGGGCTTGCACTGCTACAGATTGCAAATTTCGCGCCCCCGTCGAGAACGCAAAATCTGCAATCGGTTTCAAAACGAGAATTGCTCGGATAGAACATGAAGTCCGCGATCGCTGAAATGATGTATAGCGCTCCCAACGGAAAGTTGAACGGAGTGCAGGGGGGGAACCCCTAGCTGGAGGTGAAGCCCTCACACCCCTGTTCACAATCTATTGGTGAACGCTATAGATGTATCGATCATTCTCTCTCGCGATAGTCTACGGATTGATTCTGTAAACTACTTCCGTTTTGCCTATAAATACCTTTTGTAATTCCTCGCTGTTCTTTAATTTGGAACGACGACCAATTAGGGGATTGGTTCGGAATAAAACACAGGTTTGGCCTGGTTTGAGGACTTGCGCTGGCGTCAACCGCTGAGCAAACGATTCATAGATTTTGCTATCTTCGCTGTAGAAAATGGTGTTTGGATAGAGCCGATCCAGAATCGCGCCAAAGGGTTCGTCCGTTCGCAGTTCAGCATACTTCAAGGCCGACTCTACGGTTGATGCTCGTTTGTAAAGTGCGATCGCACAGTTTTCAGATCCCTGATTGTGCTGAATCGTGTCTGCGATCGTTTTTGCCTCCGTGTAGCGTAAATTATAGCGGCCCAGCAAATATTGAGAGGCGCTGTACGTCTGGTGAATTCCGATCGCGATACACAGCGCAACTGCAATCATCAGCACAAATTCAGTCAGACTGGTGGTATCGATTACGGTTTGGGTGGGTCTGGCCAATCCGACTAAACAAAGCTGAACCGTCGCGAATGCCATAAGACCCGCTAATCCGATCGCTGGCATTAAAAACTGACTTTGGAAATAGTCTTGCGTCGTTAGAGCCACCTGAAGCCAGGATGCGATCGCCACCAGTCCCGAAAGAAACAGCAGCTTTTGAGTCCGCTGGGTCTCTAAATTCACATGCAGAATGCCTCTACCGTGGCGAGACAGAATGGCAATGGCGATCGCAGCCAGCGTCAGGGCCGTGACAACGCTAAAGAAGGCCGGATTATTCGAAATCAAAATGTTCAGATTTTCTAGCCAACCGATAAAACCGGGTGAGCCAGTCGGATTGCCGGAGTTTGAGGACGGGAGGATTACATTGACGAATTCGTTGCCAAATTGCTCAAACTTATTGCCCGCTGGCAACGTTCCCATAACAAAGACCAGCACGGTGGCTGCCAGCGCTATGCCTTTGCGCCAGAAACCGGGAACCAGCAGCAGAAACACCGCCATGGGCAGGAAAAAAAGCTTTGTGGCCAACCCTAAGCCAAAAATCAAGCCAAAACAAGCGGCAAACCAGGGCGATCGCTCTACTTTATCTCGATATAGATAAACAATTAACCAAATAACTAGCAGTTGACTAATGCAAAGAATAAGGGATTCAGGAGAGATTCGACTGGGATCATTCTTAAGAATAGATACCGCCACAATTAGCGGTGTTGATTGCAGAATAAGGCTGAATAATGAGTTTTTAGTTAGCCAAACTGAAATGATTCCTACAGCCAGCAGGGCGATCGCTGTAACCCCTAAAAATGCATCATTAATGAAAGATAAGTACAGTTCTGGATGAGCTAAGACAGACTCATTGAGTGAACCTGTCGTTTGGTGGAGTAGCGCCTGAATGGGATAGGCAATCAGGATCGTAGCCGCACCCAAGATCTGCACGGGGATTCCTGGATCTTGAAAGATGGTGGCCGGATTTGAGTTAACCAGATTGAGCGAATCTAAAAGATACGCGTAATCATCTTGATTTGGCGTCCAGTAATAAGGGCCTTTCTGATTTCCAACAATTGTGTAGGAAATGATGTAGCTGATAGGTATCAACAGTATCAATAGACTGTTGATAGATTTGCTTTTGATCACGCTTAACAAGAGCATTTTGAAGAGAACACGAATTGAATTATACGTTCTGAGGGCTAAAAGCTGGGTCTGCTGTTTTACCTTGATAGCAGGCCACTACCCGCCCGGCACCACGCAATTGGCGGTAGTAGGTCTGACTGACGGTATCGCCCTGCTCAGCGAGCCAGTCAATGCCAATGCCATTCCGTCCCTGGTCTTTTCCAGAACTGTGAATGTAATGCCCATCTCCTATATAGATAGCGACGTGGGAACAGCGTTCTGGTTTGCCAAAAAACAATAAATCGCCAGGTTGGAGGGCATCCAGGGCAACAGGTTGAACGAATGCTTCTTGTTGATAGGAGTCTCTAGGTAACCAAATGCCAACGGAGGCAAAGGCCGTTTGCGTTAAGCCAGAGCAGTCATAGTTTGGCCCGACCGTACCGCCCCACAAATAGCGGTTCGGTTGCTTCATAGCGGCATAGGCAAAGTGGATCACCTGGGGGAGGCGATCGCTAATTTCCGCTTCCGTCAACATTATCGCCTGATACGGTTCTTCCGCAGGTGCCAGCAAATCCAAGTCCTCTAACGCCATCCAGGCCGGATAGTCGTCTTCGCACAGCCGAACTTGAATCACGTCTTCTGATAGCTCTGCTGCCGAATTTAATGCCATCGGCAAAACTTGCAGTTGCCGTCCCGCTACAGCCTGAGTTGCCAGACCGTTGAGATCAGGAGAATCATACAAATTCAAATTGCCCTGGCACTGATATTCGACCGTTTGACCGTGGGCGAGGGCTGTCTGCAATTCTGCGCGTGAAACCATATCTGAGTAGATGGGTAGAACAGTTTGAGCATCGGGATACTCTAAGATTGACAGTGGAGGAAGGGTATCAATCTAATTTCTCCCTGATGTGTTTTGCCACCTGTAAATTATCTGGTGGGTGGGGAGGAGGCGCGGTTGCGCCACGTCTCCTCCCCACCTACAAAAAATTACAGTCGATATTTTTGTAAGTTTTGTTGATCATGCCATTCTTCCAACGCGATGAACAGCTAGAGCAATTGGGCGATCGCATCCTACGCACCACCTGGTCAAGGTTTCCGGGGTTAGCCGAAAACCAGATTGCGCTCACCTGGTTGGTATACGACCCGCCATTTCCCGTGAATACCGGAGGGGCACTCAGTCCCCAGGAGTTTTGGCAATATCCCGTCCGGGGCTTTGCCTATCGGGGGGTGGAGCTGATTTATCCGGCCAGTGTGGTTAAGTTGTTTTACCTGGTGGCCGTGCATGAATGGCTGGATCGGGGCATGATTCAACCCTCTGGCGAACTGAATCGGGCCATCAAAGACATGATTGTAGATTCCAGCAACGACGCTACCAGTTTAGTCGTGGATATGTTGACGGGCACCACCAGCGGCCCCGAATTGCCTCCGGCCCCGTTTGAAACCTGGAAACATCAGCGCAATCTGGTCAACCGCTACTTGCAATCTTTGGGATGGCCAGAGTTACAGAGCATTAACGTTAATCAAAAAACCTGGTGTGATGGCGCTTACGGGCGAGAACGGGCGTTCTTAGGTGAGCTGATGGACAATCGCAATATGCTGACTACCAATGCCACCGCCCGCTTGCTGCACAGCATTGTCGGTGGAGTGGCCGTTTCGGCAGAGCGATCGCAAACCATGATGCACCTGATGCAGCGCAGCCTCAATCCCACCGATCTGGCGGCTGATCCGGAGAATCAGGTGACTGGCTTTTTGGGAGGTGGGCTGCCTCAGACTGTTCGACTCTGGTCAAAAGCCGGACTGATGAGCCGGGTTCGTCACGATGCCGCGTATATCGAATTGCCCGACCAACGGCCTTATCTGCTGGTAGTGTTCACCGAGGGCAGAGAACACAGCCAGAATGAGGCTATCCTTCCCTTCATCTCTGCTCAGATTGCGGATGCTATCAGCCATGTCTAAATTCGATCTGCCTCAACCACCTCAGTTTGACCGCGTTGAAGATGAACGCCGATATCGGCAGCAGCGTTTAGCCGCTGCGTTTCGACTGTTTGCCCGCTACGGATTTGATGAAGGGATCGCAGGCCACATCACCATGCGCGATCCCGAATTTCCCGATCATTTCTGGGTGAATCCGTTTGGCATGTATTTCGGTCACATTCGCGTATCCGACCTGATTCTGGTCAATAGTCATGGGGATGTCGTGAAGGGCGATCGCCCCGTCAACACTGCCGCCTTTGCCATCCATGCTCCCATTCATGCCGCCCGTCCCGATATCATCGCCGCCGCCCATTCTCATTCCACCTACGGCAAACTGTGGTCAAGCTTTGGTCGTTTGCTCGATCCCTTAACTCAGGATGCCTGCTCGTTCTACGAAGACCATGCCATCTTTGACGACTACACCGGAGTGGTGCTCGATACGTCTGAGGGAGAACGGATTGCCAAAACACTGGGCGATCGCAAAGCCGTTATCCTAAAAAATCATGGCTTGCTAACCGTTGGGCGATCGGTCGATGAAGCTGCCTGGTGGTTTATCACGATGGAACGATCCTGTCAGGTGCAGGTGATGGCAGAAGCGATCGGTCAACCTCACCTTATTGATCCCGATACGGCTCGCTTGACCCAAACGCAGGTCGGCGACTCCTACTCCGGCTGGTTCTGCTTCCAACCCCTCTACGACAAAATCGTCCGCGAAGAACCCGATTTGCTGGAATAACCATGCAAAAGGCGGCAACCCCCCATCAAAATTACGGTTCACCCCAATTCGCTTCAGCGCTGAACTTCTTACACTGGATTCATTGCAATTATTCAGATTTCACTTAATCCCTCGACCCTATCAAATACTCTGTGCAGACTGTCTAGCCGTTCCCAAACGCCCAACCGTCCAACGATTGTTCGGTAAATACGCCTTCATCGTATGCGGCAAAGGTACGCAGTATATAGAAGAGTGCAGAATCGTGGGATCTGCGATCGCTCGAAGCCTCACTCAACTGAGGGCAGCGTGACTCTAAAAAGTATTTGGTCAACCAGTACCAGACCTTACACCTAGAACCGGAGCAACATTAGATTATGGCAAAAGTTGTTGGAATTGACTTAGGAACAACCAACTCTTGCGTCGCCGTGATGGAAGGCGGTAAGCCCACTGTAATCGCGAACGCAGAAGGTTTTCGCACGACGCCCTCAGTGGTTGCCTTTGCTAAGAATGGCGATCGCTTAGTGGGTCAAATTGCCAAGCGTCAGGCAGTAATGAACCCTGAGAACACCTTCTACTCAGTCAAACGCTTCATTGGTCGTCGTTTTGAAGAAATTACCCATGAAGCTACTGAGGTTTCCTACAAAGTCCTCAACGTCAACGGCAACGTTAAAATCGACTGTCCTACCGCAGGCAAGCAATTTGCCCCTGAAGAAATCTCGGCACAAGTGCTGCGGAAGTTAGCGGATGACGCCAGCAAATACCTGGGCGAAACCGTTACTCAGGCTGTGATTACCGTTCCCGCTTACTTTAACGACTCTCAGCGTCAGGCGACCAAAGACGCGGGTAAGATCGCAGGTTTAGAAGTTCTGCGGATTATCAACGAGCCGACCGCCGCCTCTCTGGCCTATGGTCTCGATCGCAAGAGCAACGAAACCGTTCTCGTATTTGACTTGGGTGGTGGTACGTTTGACGTATCCATCCTGGAAGTTGGCGACGGCGTATTTGAAGTACTGGCAACCTCCGGTGATACCCATTTGGGTGGCGACGACTTCGACAAGAAGATCGTAGATTTCCTGGCTGAAGAATTCAGACGGACTGAAGGAATTGATCTTCGCAAAGACAAGCAAGCCCTCCAGCGTCTTACGGAAGCCGCTGAAAAAGCCAAAATCGAGCTGTCCAGCGTCACCCAGGCAGAAATCAACCTGCCCTTCATCACCGCTACTCAAGATGGACCGAAGCACCTCGACACCACGCTGACCCGTGCTAAGTTCGAAGAACTGTGCTCTGACCTGATCGATCGCTGCCGCGTTCCCGTTGAGAACGCACTGCGCGACGCCAAGATTGACAAGAGTGCGATCGATGAAGTCGTATTAGTCGGTGGTTCCACCCGGATTCCGGCGGTACAAGAACTGGTTAAGCGGATTCTGGGCAAAGACCCCAACCAAACCGTAAACCCGGATGAAGTGGTAGCCGTTGGTGCCGCAATTCAGGCAGGCGTTTTGGCGGGTGAAGTCAAAGACATCCTGCTGCTGGACGTCACGCCCCTGTCCCTCGGTGTGGAAACCCTGGGTGGCGTCATGACCAAGATTATTCCTCGCAACACTACCATTCCAACCAAGAAGTCTGAGGTCTTCTCGACGGCTGCGGATGGTCAAACCAACGTAGAAATCCGCGTCCTTCAGGGTGAGCGCGAGATGGCTGCCGACAACTTTGACCTCGGTACCTTCCGTCTCGATGGTATCCCACCCGCACCCCGTGGCATTCCTCAAATCGAAGTGACCTTCGACATTGACGCCAACGGTATCCTGAACGTCCGCGCGAAGGACAAGGGAACGGGCAAAGAACAGTCTATTAGCATTACTAACGCCTCCACCCTCAACAAAGATGATGTCGAGAAGATGGTGCGGGAAGCTGAAAGCAACGCCAGCGCGGATAAAGAGCGGCGAGAACGCATTGACCTGAAGAACCAGGCGGATTCTCTGGCTTACCAGGCTGAGAAACAAATCAATGAACTGGGTGATAAGGTTCCTGATGCGGATAAGACCAAGGTGGAAGAGTTGGTCAAAGACTTGAGAGAGGCGATCGCTCAAGAAGACTTCGACAAGATCAAGTCTGTCACCAACGATCTGCAACAAGCGCTGTATAGCATTAGCAGCAACCTCTATCAGCAGGGCGGCGGTGCTCCTGGTGATGGTGGCCCCTCTGGCCCTACGGATGGTGGCGCTACTCCTCCCCCGTCTGGAGAAGATGATGTGATCGATGCTGAGTTCTCAGAAACGAAGTAATCTCATCCCTAGTCTAAAGGCTCAGTGCTTGTACTGCGCCTAAGGCCCAAGAACATGAAAAAGCGCGGCAACGCCGCGCTTTTTCATGTTCTTGGGCTTGGTTTAACATGAATTCGCCGAATGCGCAAATCGGTATCCCGCGCGGCGCGTGGGATACCGATTTGCGCCATTTCCGCCGCCCTTTTGGCGGCGGAAATGGCGCTATCGACTTCGCGTTGGTTTATTCGTGAGTGACTCCGTTCGGCATGAGCGCTCCTGTCAAATTCGCGTTGTGGAGATTGGTTTGGTTCAGGTTCGCATTGATCAACACCGCTTCGGTCAGATCCGTCTCACTCAGATTAGCCCAACTAAACTTGGCCCGATAAAGATTGGCCTTACGCAGATTGGCACCCCGCATAGAAGACCAACTGAGATTCGCGCTTCTGATATTGGCGCGAGTTAGATTCGCGTTGATCAAATTGCCGCCTATCAGTTTGGCCCGACTCAAGTCTGCTTCGCGTAAATCAGCTTCCTCCAGACTAATGCCATGCATGGTAGCATTTACCAGCGATGCCCCTTCTAAAATGGCCTCACTTAAAATGGCATTGGTTAGATTCGCGCTATCTAAAACGGCTCTGGTTAAGTCTGCTCCAATCAGCTTGGCCCGATTTAAGCTGGCTTCGTTTAGATTGGCTTCACTCAGATTGGCTCGATTTAGGCTGGCTTCTGCCAGGTTTGCTTCGACTAAAATGGCCTGACTGAGATTCGCTTCAAGCAGCTTGCTGCCTCGTAGCCCTGCTTCTGTTAAGTCCGCCTCATAAAGAACGGCTTGGCTCAAATCTGCGCCAATTAAATTTGTTTCGACCAGGATGGCTTGGCTCAAATCAGCCCCAATTAAAATGACTTCCCGCAGGTTGGCATAGCTTAGATTTGCGCCACGCAAATCCGCCTTACTGAGATTGGCACCCCGCAAATTGACATTTTTGAGATTTTTCTCGCTCAAATCAATGCCTGTTAAATTTGCTTCGCGGAAGTCCCTTACTCCTGCTGCATATTGCCCCAGCAGTTCGTCAAGATCCATGATTAAACGTCTCTCAATTGATTTCAATAGGTCGTCTTGCACCAAATCTAATTCCTGAAGTTGAAGGGTTTGACAAACCCCCCAAGATCAAGAATGGGAAGTCTTACATTCAGGTTTCCCAGCTAGTAGAACAACAACGACGATGAACTTGATTTCGCCGCAGGGCCATTTAGATATATAGCGTTCACCAATAGATTGTGAACAGGGGATGTGGGAGCTGTGCCCCCAACTAGGGATTCCACCCCTGCACCCCGTTCAAATTTCAGTTGCGATCGCTATACTATTGAGTTTTCTAAAGGAGTGGATTGAGCGTATTTGCGGAAGAAACCAATACTATATCTAAATTATTGTCTCCGGCTAGGTAATATTCGCGGATCATCTTAGTCGGCCCCACCTCAATTAGAACTATTCCTCAATTTCACCTACTTTCCGCTTACAGGCGTGGAGGATATTGACCGGGAGATTTTTCCAAAAGACATTATCTTAAATCTTGCACCTTTCTCAATAAGCAGGTTTGAGCGGCGCACCACGCCGCCCAAACCCGCACTATTTGCAGGAGCGCGAAGCGCTCCTGCAAATAGTGCAAGATCTGAGTTATAGATATTAGACAGACAAGGAAGACAGATGCCTGAGAATTTTAGAAGCCAGGTTGTAACCCAAGGTGTGCAGCGTAGCCCAAACCGGGCCATGTTGCGAGCAGTAGGATTTACGGATCAGGATTTTACCAAGCCTATTGTGGGGATCGCGAATGGATATAGCACGATTACCCCCTGCAATATGGGCATCAACGATCTCGCGAAACGAGCTGAAGCGGGTGTGCGGGCCGCGAACGCGATGCCGCAACTTTTTGGCACGATCACCATCAGTGACGGGATCTCGATGGGAACCGAGGGAATGAAGTATTCCCTGGTATCACGCGAGGTGATCGCGGATTCCATTGAAACGGTTTGCAGCGGTCAGAGCATGGATGGCGTACTGGCGATCGGAGGCTGCGATAAAAACATGCCGGGTGCCATGATAGCGATCGCCCGTATGAATATCCCTGCCATCTTTGTCTATGGCGGCACGATCAAACCGGGACACTACAACGGCCAGGATTTGACCGTCGTCAGTTCCTTTGAAGCGGTTGGTCAGTATAGCGCTGGCAAAATTGATGAAGCAGAATTGCTGGAGGTAGAGCGGAGAGCCTGTCCGGGTGCAGGTTCCTGTGGGGGAATGTACACCGCCAATACGATGTCCTCCGCGTTTGAAGCGATGGGGATGAGCTTGATGTATTCCTCTACGATGGCGGCAGAGGATGCTGAAAAGGCAGATAGCACTGAGACGTCAGCTCAGGTTCTAGTGGAGGCTATTCGTAAGCAGCTCTTGCCTCGTCAGATCATCACCCGCAAGAGCATCGAGAATGCCATTTCTGTGATTATGGCGGTTGGGGGATCAACCAATGCGGTGCTGCACTTTTTGGCGATCGCCTATGCCGCTGGAGTCGAATTGACGTTGGATGATTTTGAAACTATCCGGGCACGGGTTCCGGTGTTGTGTGACCTCAAACCATCGGGCCGATATGTCGCCACGGATCTGCACAAAGCTGGCGGCATTCCCCAGGTGATGAAAATGCTGCTGGTGAATGGTTTGCTCCACGGAGATGCGCTAACGATTACGGGACAGACTATTGCGGAGGTATTAGCCGATGTGCCAGCCGAGCCTCGATCCGATCAGGACGTCATTCATCCGTTCCATCAACCCATTTATCCTCAGGGCCATTTGGGAATTTTGAAAGGCAATCTTGCCACTGAGGGATCAGTCGCTAAACTGACTGGGATCAAAAAGCGCTCTATCACCGGGCCTGCCAGAGTGTTTGAATCGGAAGAAGCGTGCCTGAGCGCCATTTTGGCAGGCGAAATTAAGGCAGGCGATGTGATTGTGATCCGCTACGAAGGGCCAAAAGGTGGGCCTGGAATGCGAGAAATGCTGGCTCCCACCTCTGCCATTATTGGAGCAGGGCTGGGTGACTCGGTGGGACTGATCACGGATGGACGCTTTTCGGGCGCGACCTATGGCATGGTGGTGGGGCATGTTGCTCCTGAAGCCTATGTGGGCGGAACCATTGCTCTGGTAGAGGAAGGCGACAGTATTACGATCGATGCCAATGCCCGACTGCTCCAACTCAACGTGTCTGATGATGAGTTAGCCCGCCGCCGCGCCAACTGGCAACCGCCGCAACCGAGGTATACCAAGGGCGTGTTGGCAAAATATGCGAAATTAGTGTCGTCGAGTAGTGTCGGTGCTGTCACGGATCTCGACTTGTATAGCTGAGCTGTAGCCACATTGGCTAGGACATTACCAAAAGGAGGTGGGCCTGGGGATTCACCCTGTACCCCGCTTTAGCTCAATGAATACAGCATAAAATCAAGCGTTGAGGGGTGTTTCGCTTCGTGCAACCCCCCTCAACGCTCATTCAGCAATGCGTGTGGCTATCGTCCTCCCCGATGGCCATCGGGGAAAATAGTGGTGTCGTCAGTAATCGCGAGATCTAAGTCAGCAGCCAGCGCGCGAAATAGATTACAGCGGCTTAAGTTAGTTTTAATAAGTTTGACCTGTTCGAGATTGACATTCGACAGGTTGGCATCGGTTAAATCAGCACAACTGAGATTGGAGTAGCGTAAATCTGCACCCTGAAGATTGGCCTCTGACAGATCAGCGTGCTCTAAACGACAGTTGTACAGATCGGCCCGAAACAAATTTGCGCGATTGAGATCGGCATGGGTTAAGTTTGCTGAGGTGAGCCGAATATTGCTTAATTCGGCACCTTGTAGCTGAACGTTCTGAAGATTGGCCCGACTCAAATTGGCATAGGGTAAGTAAGCATAGCTTAAGTTACTGCCCTGCAAATCAATATCTTGTAGGTTGGCTTCAAATAAGTTGGCTCGACTCAAATCGACCTCCCGAAAGGTTCGTCTACCCTTGGCGTATTCCGCCAAAAACTCTTCAATTGTTATCCTTTGCATGTGACATCAACGTTTTAAGCAGCACAGAAGGTTGTCTCTAGAGCAAAGACAACGCGTGTAAGCCGCAAGTATTTATACCTACTCTTTACAAGAGTTTACAAAATTTGTAGCCAGGAGCACCGTTGCTTAACGTTTTCTTCAGGTTTTGCTGCTGCACTGGCAGATCGGCAGAGTCGCGATGAAGGTGGTTCCCAGTCCTGGTTTGCTGGTTGCTGTAATAGTGCCACCATGGCGCTCTACAATTTTGCGACAAATGGCTAGCCCAACGCCAGTGCCTTCATAGTCATCCACGCCATGCAAGCGCTGAAAAACCGCAAAAATGCGATCGCAATACTTCTCCTCAAAACCAATTCCATTATCGCTAACGGTAATTTGGCATTGAGGTTGACCATTGGTATCGCGTAAAACTTGGCTGCTGACTTGAATGTGGGGAGGCTCGGCTCCATGAAATTTGAGAGCATTGCTGATTAAGTTTTGCAAGAGTTGCCGCATTTGCAGCGGATCGGCTTGAATCACAGGCAATTTGCCAATTTCAAGGTACCCCTTCACCTGTTGAATATGAACTTCTAAATCTAAAAGAACCTCCTGGAGAATGGTCGATAAATCCACCCGACTAAAGGGTTGTGCTTTTGTAGTGACACGAGCAAAGCTGAGCAGGTCGTTGATTAAGGTCTGCATCCGCTGACTCGCATTTTGCATCCGTTTTAGATAGTCTCGCCCTTCGTCTGTTAAGGTGTCACCGCATACGGCCCAAAGGCGATCGCCAAACGTTTGAATCTTACGGAGCGGAGCCTGAAGGTCGTGAGACGCCACCGATGCGAAATCCTCCAGCTCGCGATTGCTTTGCTCTAGGCGATGCGCAAAGGCGACCAAGGCGGCTTCAGAGGCGTGACGCTGGGTGACATCTTCGACCAGCGAGACCACCCCAATGATGTCTCCGTCTTCATTCACCAGCGGTGTGTTGTACCATTCGCACATAATCACCCGACCCGATCGCGTGAGGTTGGGTGATGTGCTGTGTCGTCCTCCCCGCCGATGCATTAAAGCTGACCAAACGCGGTTAAAGTGATCTGCCTGATCAGGCGCGTAAAGTAAATCGGTTGCCTGTTGTCCGATCGCGTCACGTTTGGCATAACCAAACATTTGCTCAGCCGCCGGATTCCATTCCACAATTTGTCCACTCAAGTTCCATTCAATAAACGCGAGAGGCGTTTGCTGAACGTGAAACACCAACCGTTGCTCAAATTCATGCAGCAACGTATCTGCTCGTTTGCGATCGCTCACGTCTTCCATCATTACGCCAATCCGCTGTTGTGTGAGTGGAAAGGCTTTCAGGGCAAAGATGCGCTCCACCCCGAAGCGATCGCGATAGCGAACATCCCCTAAATCCTTAACCGTATCGAGTGACAGCACATCTGCATACACTCCCGGCATCTCGATTTTCAGGAATCCGGGAAACGGATCAGCGTCCACATCCAATTCAGATTGACTGGATAACCCTAAAATCTCTCTGGCGATCGGATTGATCTCTATCAGCTTGAACGTATTGAAATCATTTAAATCCTCCAACTGCCACACCACTAACCCTACAGGCAGTTGCCTGAGGATGTCGGTTGAGAGTTGAGAGAGTTCGGGCATTGATTGAGGGGTGGGTGGGTGTTGGGAAGGGAGGGAGGATATAGGGTATAGGGAAAGTGGAGATAGGTTTTGCTTCCCCATCCTCCCCCTCTCCCTTGTCCTCCTTGTCTCCCCCATCCTCTCCCCCCATCTGCCGTCTTCACAACGGAGTCAAACTTTTAGGCGCATACCATCCCGGTTCTGTTGCGATCAGTTGCTCGGCGGTTTCGCTGTCTAGGGGTTTGGAGAAGAAATAGCCCTGGCCGTATTCGCACTTGAGGGCTTTGAGCTGAGCGACTTGCTTGGCGGTTTCTACGCCTTCTGCTACAACTTCCATGCCTAAGTTCCAGGCGAGGGTCATAATGGTTCTCACGATGGCGAGTTGTTCTCCATCGCGATCGAGCTTGTTGATAAATGAGCGATCGACTTTCAGGGTATCAATCGGGAAGCGGTGTAAGTAATTCAGTGAAGAATATCCGGTACCAAAGTCATCCATTGAGAGTTGAATGCCTAAAGCCTGTAACTGAGATAACATGGTTGCTGCGGACTCTGCATTTTCCATCAAAACACTCTCAGTAATCTCTAGTTTGAGATGGCGCGGATCTAACTCAGTGTCTTTTAAGATTTGGCTGATGTTGTCTATCAGGCGTGGTAGAAATTGTTTTCCAGATAAGTTCACACTGATGGTGAGCGGTACTTTGGATGGAAATTTGAGCTGCCATTTGCGCATCTGAGCACACGCTTCTCGCAAAACCCATAGCCCAATGGGAACGATCAGCCCAGTTTCTTCCGTGACGGGAATAAATTCAGCCGGAGAAATCATGCCGCGAACCGGATGTTGCCAGCGCAAAAGTGCCTCAAATCCAGTAATAGAAGAGGTTTTCAGAGAGACGATGGGCTGATAGTGCAACAGAAATTCCTGACGTTCGATCGCTCGCCGCAAATCGGTTTCGATTTTGAGCAGGGCCACGGCACGGGCGTGCATTCCTTTGTTGAAAATTTCGTGCTGCGCTCGGCCTTTGGCTTTGGCTCGATACATGGCTGTATCGGCGTCACGAATAACATCTTCAGCAGAGTCATACCCTGTTGTACTGAGGGCAATGCCGATGCTAGCGCTGGTAAAGATCTCGTGCCCCTCCAGGTTGAAGGACTGTGCCAGTTCTCGCTGGATGCGATCGGCAACTAATGTAACATCGCTGACATCCTGAATCGCTTCCAGCAGCACGACAAATTCATCGCCACCCAGCCGAGCGACCGTATCACCGGGCCGCAGACAGTTGGATAACCGTTTGGCGATGAGAATCAACAAGCGATCGCCAATCAGGTGTCCCAAACTATCATTTACTACTTTGAATCGATCCAGATCGAGGAATAGCAAGGCATACAGGTAGTTTGAATTGCGCTTTGCTAATCTCACCACCTGGTGCAACCGTTCCATCAGCAGGGTGCGGTTGGGTAAATCAGTCAGAGCGTCGTAGAGTGCATTGTGCATAAGGCGCTCTTCGCCTTGCTTGTGGGTGGTAATGTCCGTCTGTGAGCCAGCCATTCGAGACGCTTTGCCCTCGCTATCGCGCACGGCCAATCCCCGGCTCAGCATCCAGCGATAGGTGCCATCGTGATGCAGCATTCGATGCTCTTGCTCAAAATGGGGGGTGAGGCCGTCAATATGGGCCATGATGTCCATCATGAAGCGACTGCGATCGTCGGGATGAATCCGTTCAAACCACTCATCTTGCTGATTGCCAATGTCATCTTCGGCATACCCCAGCATGGCTTTCCAGCGCGGCGAAAAATACATTTCTCTCGTTTTGAGATTCCAATCCCAAATGCCGTCGTTTGCTCCCTGCACCGCCAGTGCATACCGTTCTTCACTTTCTCGCAGGGCCTCTTCTGCCTGCTGACGGGCCGTTACGTCGGTTTGCAGACCAATAAAGTTAATTAAATTACCTTGAGAGTCAAAAACTGGATTGATTAATAGATCGCTCCAGAATGCGCTCCCGTCTTTGCGATAGTTCAGCAGAGTACGGCTAATCGACTGACGCTTGGCGATCGCCTCTCTAATTTCCACAACGACTCGTCGCTCGGTGTTTGGCCCCTGCAAGAAGCGACTGTTCTGACCAAGGGCGTCTTCGGCTGAATAGCCTGTGATCTGAGTAAATGCCGGATTCACATAAATGATGGGATTGTTGGGCTGGCTTGGGTCGGTAATCACCACGCCAGTCGTGACGTTGTTAATGGCCAACGCGAGACGATTGTTTTCGAGGAGTGCCCGACGCAGTTGGCTAAGGGTGCGAAATCGCTCGATCGCATAGCGAATAGACCGCTCTAACAGCGGAGCATCAATCTGGCCTTTAATTAAATAATCGGCTGCCCCTGCTTTCATGGCGGCCAGATCAATCTCGTGATCCCCCTGTCCGGTAAGGAGGATGACGGGAATCTGGCGATCGCTATTTAACGCGGCTTCTAAAATTTCCAGGCCATTGTGTTCACCAATGCGGTAATCCACTAAACAAACATCGTGGCGCTGTTGAGCAATTTTTTCCAGAGCCGCTTCATACGTGGTTACCCATTCCAGGTCGAACGTGACGCCTTTGATTGCAGCCAACAAACTTTGGGTAATGACCCAGTCATCTTCGTCATCTTCAACAAGGAGAATTCTGATTGAATTGTCCATAATTCTCAAACTGTGTTGGTGCATACAATGGGCGATGTTTTTATGTTTCCCTCAAATAGGGGGAATGACAAGCTTGAATGTATGGTGATTGATAAGTTTTTTGGACAATCGTAAATTTTGTTGCCTTTTTTGATTGAAAATCCAAAATCTTCTCACGATAGAATTTCGACTGAAGCGATCGCCAATACAACAATCGCTTCAAGTCATAAATCACTTCAAGTCATATAGCCATCGAAGGGGTAGGCTAGGATGGGGTGCAAGGGTTCCACCCCTGGCTGGGGGCGCAGCTCCCACATCCCCTTAGTTTTTCAATGTTCTACTCTTTTCCCGTTAAAAGATGAGGGATAAGATTTTGAATTTTGCGCCGCCGAAGGCGGCGCAAAATTCAAAATCTTATCCCGGGAAAGGAGTAAATAGATGTGGCAACAGCTATACGCGCTCGTCGGGCGCGCAAAATCCGTACTCATTAGTCATGCAAGTTTGTCTGCAATGAACTTGCATGACTACCGATTTGCATTGTGAGAAAGATTCATCCACCCTCTCGCTGATGGATTTGAAATTCTTCCTCTAAGCTGGGTGTTTCAATGTCGTCTTTGGCTAAATCTTGCAGTTCGTCCAGTTTCGTTTGCAGAGATTGAATGCGATCGCTGAGTCGGGCTTTGATCCCCGCAGATCCAGAGGCCACACAATGGCGGCAAACCTCGCCACAAGCCACGCCCCGCTCATCATATAAGATAGCCAGCAAAAGCTGGTGGCTCTTGCCCTGGAGGGGATGGTATCGATGTCCACAAATGGTGCAAAACACCGGGGCATTGCCGATATAAATGCTGCGTTCCCAAACAATTTTCATGGGTTGAACCCCTCTAGCCACTGATTGATACGGCGGCACAGTGCACCCTCACTGTACTCCACGCGATCGAGATTTGCTATATGGCCTACCAAACAAAATTGCCCCACAGCCGGGGCTGAAGGGCAAGGACAGTTAAACGCTATCCATAAGTTTGTTCGATCTGCTCTGAAACATGTTGTCGTGTGTGCCGATTTTTTCAGTGTCCATTGCTGTTTGTTCAAGTGGCTGTATCAGAAAATGTAACCTGCTCTTTACAGGAGGATATCAGTCTTATCCTGAAATCAATAGCTCCTCATGCACAAAATCAAAAGGCAGCCCACCAGGGTTGCCTTTTATTTAGTAATTCTCATCCTGAAGCCAATTTGCATCATGAGAGATTCTAAGGATCGTGAATTTGTAAAACTTGAAACTTAATTTTTGAAAGCATGGCTCAGTCGCGCTTTCAAAAATTAAAAATTTGGGTTTTATAAATTCACATTTCTAAGTAGCTAGTGTGTGAGACACGACACCGCCAAGAAATAATCCTAGAATCGAAACAGACGTTAACAATCCCAACGATTGCCACTTGTTACAGCCAACATTTTGTAAGTCAAGTCGGGCTAAAATTTCGGCTCCTACAACCATTGCAACGTATTCGAAGACGTGGAACCACACTAGAATCAGGGTGATGGAAAACGCCCCTAAGGCGATGATTGAAAAGTAGCCAATATCTGAACGCAGCCAGTTGCTAATAAATCTTCTGAATCCTTCTGCAAAGGTTGTAAACAATAGCGCCTGAACCAGAGCAAACCCCAATGCAAAAAGCCAGACGATCCAAGTTTCTGTCAACCGATACAGAAACCAGCTAAAGCAACCATAGGACGCTAAAAGAAGACTGAGGGACAGTACAGGGAGTCGCTTCACTGCTCTAACAGGCGAACGTCTACAAACCAACGTTTGACTGGCTGTTTTAGCGTGTGACTATCCATTGGCGATCGCCCCTATTTCATCCGGTCTAGCGGTTATACAGTATAGCGGTTTTTAAGAGTACGATACAAAAGAGATCGCCCATTGACTGAAGACAGATACATGCTGAATATTCCCCAACTCCTGGCCGAGGAACTTTCCCTCAGACCCAATCAGGTAAACAATGCTCTAGAGCTGTTTGCAGAAGGAGCAACGGTTCCCTTTATTGCTCGGTATCGGAAAGAGCGAACGGGAGAAATGAACGAGATTCAGCTCCGCGATTTGTTTGATCGCTACACTTATCTGACCGAGTTAGAAGAGCGGAAGCAGAGCATTTTGGACGCGATCGCTGCCCAAGGAAAGCTGACCGACGACCTGAAGGCCAAAATTGAAGCCTGTCTGCAAAAGAACGAACTGGAAGACCTGTATCTTCCCTACCGTCCCAAACGTCGCACCAGAGCGGCGATCGCCCGTGAACGAGGCTTAGAGCCATTTG
Organism: Crinalium sp.; assembly: GCA_036703095.1. Taxonomy (GTDB): domain Bacteria; phylum Cyanobacteriota; class Cyanobacteriia; order Elainellales; family Elainellaceae; genus DATNPS01. The sequence continues at coordinate 20,894 of DATNPS010000481.1, forward strand.
CACTCTGGATTAAAGCCTTGAATACGCCTCAGGCGTCTCCTGCGTCGCTAGAGCAAGAAGCCGTGAAGTATGTATCTGACGAAAAAGGCGTCAAAACGTCTGAAGACGCCCTAAAGGGAGCGTCTGACATTCTGGCGGAAGAAGTAGCTGAAAAAGCAGAATTGCGGGCCTACATACGGGATTACCTGGTGGAAACGGGAGTCTTTACGTCCAGCGTCAAAGATGAGTTTCCAGAAGGTACGACCAAGTTCGAGATGTATCGCAACTTCCAGGCCAAAGTGAAGGCGATCGCCGCTCATAATCTGCTGGCCCTCTACCGGGGGGAAACCGAAGGCGTATTGAACTTTGAGCTGGCTTTTGATGAAGAGATGGTGCTGTCGTACCTGGAGTCAGAGGAACTGCGTGCCAAGCAGCGCGAAATTCGGGCGTTTTATCGGGAGATGCTGAAGGACGCCTTTAACCGTCTCATGCGCAATTCCTTAATTAGTGAAGTTCGAACGGCGAAGAAACTGGAAGCCGATATCGAATCCATTAAAACGTTTGAGGCCAACCTGCGGGAACTGTTGCTATCGGCTCCGGCGGGCATGAAACCGACGCTGGGTGTTGATCCGGGCTTTCGAACAGGCTGTAAGGTGGTAGCGCTAGATCAGACTGGAAAATTTCTGGAATATCAAACAATCTTTCCTCACCAGGCTGCCGAGCAGCGCGTGCATGCGGCCCGCACCCTCAGCCGCATGATTGAACAACACCAGATTGAGCTGGTTGCGGTCGGAAATGGTACCGCCGGACGGGAAACTGATGAATTTGTGAATGAGGTGCTGCAAAGCCTGAATCGCAAGCCCGTTAAGGTAATGGTCAACGAGTCGGGCGCGTCGATTTATTCGGCCAGTGAGGTGGCGATCGCTGAATTTCCCAACTTTGATATCACGGTGCGGGGGGCTGTCAGCATTGGCCGTCGATTGCAAGATCCACTGGCCGAACTGGTCAAGATTGATCCCAAATCGATTGGCGTGGGTCAGTATCAGCATGATGTCGATCAAAAATTGCTGAAGAAAAAGCTGGATGAAACGGTCGAAAGCTGCGTGAACTACGTTGGTGTTGACCTCAATACCGCATCCAAGGAATTGCTCACCTTTGTATCGGGGATTACGCCAACGATCGCTAACAATATCGTGGCTTATCGCAATGAGAATGGAGCGTTTCGCGATCGCCGCCACCTCTTGAAAGTCCCCAAGTTGGGGCCAAAAGCGTTTGAGCAAGCGGCTGGATTTCTGAGAATCCGGCAGGGGGATAACCCGCTGGACAACACGGCAGTTCACCCGGAAAGCTATGGGGTGGTGAAGGCGATCGCCTCTGACCTGCAAGTTCCGCTGACGCAAATCACGCAAATCCCAGAACGCCTCAGTTCCAAAGACCTGAAGAAATACGTCACGGATACGATTGGGGAACCAACCTTACGCGATATTCTGGCTGAACTGGAAAAACCGGGACGCGATCCCCGTGCTGAGTTCAAATACGCCACGTTCAAAGAAGGCGTCAAAGAAATCAGCGATCTCAACGTCGGGATGGAACTGGAAGGAGTCGTCACCAACGTTGCTAACTTCGGAGCCTTTGTGGATATTGGGGTTCACCAGGATGGATTGGTGCATATCTCACAATTGGCCGATCGCTTTGTGAATGATCCCAAACAGGTGGTTAAAGTTGGACAAGTTGTGAAAGTGCGTGTCCTGGAAGTGAATGAAGCACTCAAACGAATTAGTTTAACCATGCGCTCCGGCAGCAGTTCTGAACGAGAAATTCCAACTCAAGAACCACAAGCAAAAGGAGTGAAAAAGAAAAGCGATCCTCAACCATCTAATAAAGCTAGCTCACAACAACGACCTCCAACGCTTGACGATCTAAAAGCGAAATTCGGCAAGAAGCGTTAACGATTATTCGAGACGTAAAAAATCTGCGTAGGGGCGTAGCATTCGGCAGATAGCTTGTTTAATCAACCAAAACTGTTGCCTGAATGCTACGCCCTTTAACATATTGGGTTTACATTAAATGAAACCAGAGCGAAGTCATGGTTCAAACTATCCAGGCTAAGGCTGTTACATTACAGGATCTAATTACCAATTTTGGAATTCAGCTTGTCCGCCATGATCAATTCTTTCGAGAATGGCAAGATGATCTTCCAGATATTACAGATCTAGAGAAGCAGCTTCTCGATCAGGTTGTTGATGGATTCATCAATCTACTCAATTACCCGCCCCTCTTGGAAGATGTCGTCAGAATGTCTGTGATTGACCCCATCCTGTTTTTAGGTGGGTTTTATCTTCCTCCTTTTCACGTTAAATCTGAACCATCCATAGCAATCTCCACGGATGACGAAGGGCTTACAATCGCTGGCAGTTTGGATGTTTTGGTACTCAAAGATCATCTGTGGATCTTGGTGATTGAGTCGAAAAGAGCAGCATTTTCGGTAGAAGCGGGATTAGCTCAAATTCTCGCTTACATGCTTGCCAGTCCTGAATCTGACAAACCTTGTTTCGGCATGATTACAACGGGTGGTAGCTTCATGTTTATCAAGCTGGTGAAAGGCAATTCTCCCCAATATGCAACCTCCAACCTCTTTGGAATTCGCAATCCGGGAGACCTGTATACAGTTTTCAGTATTCTTAAACGATTAGGACAGATCAAATATGGTGAAGAATAATATTGGCATTACTGCACTCAAACAACATTTGAATAACGCTTCTAAAGAAGAATTGATTAAAGACATTACAGAACTTTTTAAACGGTTCGGATCAGTAAAAGACTACTATCAGGCAAAGCTTAATCCTGAAGAAGATAGTCAAGTTATTGAGAAATATAAGAAGATTATTGAAAACGAATTCTTCCCGTCTCGTGGTTTAGGTAAAGCACAACTTTCGGTCGCTCGAAAAGCGGTTTCCGACTACAAGAAAGTTTGTACAGCACCCGAAAAAATGGCCGATATTATGCTGTTTTATGTTGAACAGGGCGTTCGTTTTACTGATGCTTATGGTGATATCGATGAGCGTTTCTATAACAGCATGGAAAGCATGTATCAAAAGGCAGTTGAGTGGATCGTGAAGTATGAGTTGAAAGATGTTTTTCAATCTCGCTGTCAACGGATTGTACAGAATACGTCAATGGTGGGATGGGGATTTCATGATGTGTTGAGTGAAATCTATCATGAAGCGTTTCGGAATTAAGTGATCTATTCATAAATCTGGCGATAGTAGGTTTGATAATCATCTGATAAGAGCGATCGCCACCAATCCCGGTGCGTCAGATACCACTGAATAGTCTGTCGTAATCCCTGAATCATGGGTATGGCGGGTGCCCAGTTCAGCTCAGTTTTCAGTTTTTTGATGTCAATTGCATAGCGGCGATCGTGTCCAGGTCTGTCTTTGACAAACGTAATCAGTTGTCGTGCAGGACGAATCGGTAGCTCCGGTGCTAACTCATCCATCAAGTCACACAGCACTTCAACCAGCTCAAGATTAGTGATTTGAGTATTACTGCCAATGTTGTACGTTTCACCCGGTTGACTGCGATGCAAGATAATATCCAATGCATTGCAGTGATCGTCTACGTAGATCCAATCGCGGACATTTTGACCATCGCCATACACAGGCAGTGCTTTCCCCAGCAACAGGTTGACGCACATTAGCGGAATCAACTTTTCGGGAAACTGATAAGGCCCGTAATTGTTGGCGCAGTGGGTGATCAGCGTTGGTAGACCATAGGTGTGATGGTAGGCTCGAACAAGGTGATCGCTCCCTGCTTTGGATGCGGAATAGGGGCTGTTGGGAGCGTAGGCCGTTGTCTCTGTAAAGGGTGGATCATCGGCTTCTAAACTGCCATACACTTCATCCGTAGAGATGTGCAGAAAACGGTAATCATCCGACTGATGGTGTTGATTCCAATGGTGTCGAAAGGCGTCCAGTAGGGTGAATGTGCCAACCAGGTTGGTCTGGATGAAGGCATCAGGCCCTAAAATAGAGCGATCGACATGAGATTCCGCCGCAAAATGGACGATAGTATCGATCGCTTCTTCATGCAAGAGATGATCGACTAAAGCGCGATCGCCAATATTACCCTGAACAAAGCGAACCTTAGCCTGTGATACTAGATCCGCCAGATTAGCGCGATTTCCAGCATAGGTGAGGGCATCGAGAATGACGACGCGATCGCCTGGATGGGTTTGATGCCAGTAGTGAACAAAGTTTGAACCAATGAAACCCGCTCCGCCAGTGACTAACAGAGTGCGAGAGCTATTATCGCTATAGTTCAATTTGACAATCATCTCCAATGGTTAATCGCAGGGCTTGAGGGCGTTGGGGAGCCATTCTAACTTGAGCATATTGACCAATCAAACTATCCACAATGCGCTGGCGAATGCCAATCACCTGAGCACCTTGTAAAATGACGCTGTGTTCAATATCCGTGTCGATCAGAGTAGCTTGATCCGCGATACTGCTATACGGGCCGATAAAGCAATTTTCTAAATGACAATCGTTCCCAATGATGACGGGGCCGCGAATAGAGCAGTTTCTAATGCGCGATCGCACCCCAATTTGCACTCGGCCTGCAATCTTGCTCTGAGCATCCACATCGCCTAAATTACTGGAGGTCAGGCAGGTATCTAAAATAATGCGATTAGCTTCCAGCACATCATCTTTTTTGCCTGTATCAATCCACCATCCCTGAATCTGGCGGGCTTCTACGCGCTTCTGTTGATTGATCAAAGCTTGAATCGCGTCGGTGATTTCCAGTTCTCCTCGTTCAGACGGCTGGATGGAGGCGATCGCCCCATGAATCGCGTTCGAAAAAAAGTAGATGCCAACCAATGCTAAGTTAGACGGTGGAACATCAGGTTTCTCGACCAGCCGCACTAAGCCACCTTGTTCATCAACAACCGCGACTCCAAACGCACTGGGATTAGGCATCGCACACAGTAAGGTCAATGCATCCAGGCTATTCTCCTGAAAATCCTGAA
>DATNPS010000484.1:0-6165 GCA_036703095.1 Crinalium sp.
CTAACATCCTGTTTCGATCGTGGGATGGGCCGGGCTGGATTTGAACCAGCGTAGGCGTAGCCAGCGGATTTACAGTCCGCCCCCATTAACCACTCGGGCACCGACCCACTATCTATGGTGTTAAAGCAACCACAATCCAACCTTATCACGTTAGGTGTAGCTTTAGTGAATAATTAAACTGAATTCAGCAATTCTCATTGTGAAACCGATTTACATCCTGAGAATTGCTGGGCTTTGTTTGAGCCATTCTTGGATTTGGATATCCAAACCTTTGCCGTGATGTTGAAGTCTCATCACGGGCACTTGTTTTCTCGTTCTATAGCTCTATATAAGCCCGTGACGAGGATTGAACTCGTGACCTCACCCTTACCAAGGGTGTGCTCTACCACTGAGCTACACGGGCATTTATTAATCGAAATAGGATGTCAGCCTAAAATATCTAACATCCTGTTTCGATCGTGGGATGGGCCGGGCTGGATTTGAACCAGCGTAGGCGTAGCCAGCGGATTTACAGTCCGCCCCCATTAACCACTCGGGCACCGACCCGCTCAACCCACGATTAAGAATCATAGCACGGTAATGAGGCAAACGACACATTTTTTTCAATAACAATCCGTTTTTTGGTGTGCAGAGCCAAGACTAAGAATCCATGTTGGGGAAAGCCCCACGCAGTAAGGCTTTTCCCAACATGGATGGGTTTAACGTATAGCCAGCCATGAAGGCTCACCTCTTTATCTAGAGGAGGGACGACTAAACAGGCGGAGGGTAGAAAAGGTTTTCATTCGGTAAGGATTGGTTCGATTTGGGAGATCGGTTTCGTCGTAGATGTCGCCAACCAGTTCTTCGAGAATGTCTTCTAGCGTGACAAGACCTACGGTGCCGCCATACTCATCCACGACGATCGCAATGTGGAAGCGCTGTTGCAGCATTTCTTTGAGCAAGTCGGCCAATCGCTTGACTTCAGGGACGTAAATGGGAGGTTCCATTGCTAGCGTTACAGGCCCATCATCTTGGCCTTGCTGGCGGAGGGTTTGCAGTGCTCGAATGGCCCGCTTCAGGTGAATGATGCCAACGATCTGATCTTTGGAGTCTTCCTGAATGGGAATTCGAGAATATCCAGTCTCCATACACAGGTTGACCAGGTCTTGCAGGCTGGCTTCATGGCCGATGGTTCGCATGTCGATGCGGGGTTTGACCACATTACGAGCCGTCAAGCGATCGAGCATCAGTGCTTTGTTTAACAATTGGTGGCGATCGAGATCAAGTTGGCCTTTATTGCCCAGGATTTCGATCATCAATTGCAGGTCTTTGACAGATTCACCCTGCTGTACGACGTTGCCTTGAAACACACGGATAGCGGCCTGGGCGATCGCCTCCAGCAGGTAGGTAATTCCCAGCCAGGACAAAACCCGTGACAGCCCGTAAATCGGTCGTACCGTAACGCGAAAGATGGGCATCACGTTATTGATCGCCAGTGACTTTGGCGTAATTTCACCAAAGGTGAGCACCAGCAGGGTGACAACCCCGGTGGCAATTCCTACAGACGACTCACCCAGCCAGATCGTAAACAATCTGCTGGTCAGGATAGCCGAGAAATTGTTGACTAAGGTGTTGCCGATCAGCAGGGTTGTAATAAATCGTGCCCGGTTGTTCAAAACCAGCGTAAAAATGCCGCTCGGATCGCCTTGCTCTTTAATCATTGCTCTCAATTTGAGATTATCGAGAGCCGTAATTGCTGTTTCTGAACCCGAAAAAAAGGCAGAGAGCACCAGCATCAGCCCTAATATGCCGAGATCCAGCCTTATATCACCCAAAATCGGATGAACATTAGCAACAGCCAGCAGGGGCAACGAAATCAATGGAGAAATCACGCGACGTTTTGAAAGAGGGTTATTTGAGATGATAACCCTCTATTTCGGTCGGGGAATCATGCGGGAGGACAGAAGACAGGAGTTAGGAGTCAGGAGTCAGGAGTCAGGAGTCAGTATGGCTCCTGACTCCTAAACGTTAGGCTAATAGTTCTCCTGTTTCCTGGAGCGCGTGCAGTCGCTGGTAGATGCCACCCTGGTTAAGCAACTCATCGTGGCTACCGACTTCAACAATGCGGCCCTGATCGAGGACGACGATTTTGTCGGCTTCTCGAACGGTGCTGAGACGGTGAGCGATGATGATGGTGGTGCGGGTGCCGAGAATGCTCCGCATGGCTAGCTGAATCGATCGCTCAGATTCATAGTCGAGGCTGGAGGTAGCCTCGTCAAAGATCAGCACGTCTGGGTTAACCAACAGCGCTCTGGCGATGCCTAAACGCTGACGCTGTCCACCGGATAGGCGAACGCCTCGCTCGCCTACAACGGTGTGGTATCCCTTGGGCAAGAGATGAATGAATTCATCCACTCGCGCAATCTGGCAGGCCGACTCGACATCTGACATGGTGGCTGTGGGATTGCCGTAGGTTAGGTTGTCGAGCAACGTGCCGTTAAATACATCGACTTCCTGGTGAACGATCGCCAATCGTCTACGATAGCCCGTTACATCCAGTGAGCGAATGTCTTGACCGTCGATCAGAATGCGACCACTCTGCGGTTCAAAATAGCGGAACAGCAGTTTAACCAGGGTGGATTTGCCAGAGCCAGACCGACCCACCAGGGCTACCGTCTGATTGGGTTGAATCAACAGGTCGATGTTTTGCAGAACGGGGCGATCGCGGTCATAGCCGAAACTCACCTGCTCCAGATGCACTTTGCCCGTGAACTGATAATGCCGGATGGCGTCAGGGCTATCTTCCAGATTCGCGGCATCACTGCCAATGGGAAGCTGCATAAATTCGTGGAAGTTCTTCATGGAAGCATAGCGACGCGCCATAATCTCCGCGACGTGACTAATCGGCTCTAGCTCCGAATAGGCCATGCTGGAGATGGTCAGCGTTGTGACAAAATGACCCAATGAAATGTGACCGTTCAGTGTCGCCCACAGCGTTAACGCCAGCACGATAAACACAGAGGATTCAACTACCAATCGCTGAACTGAAGCCAGTTTGATGTATCCCTTGTGGATGCGGTAGTCCACCAGATTGAACTCTCTATTCAACCGTTGTTTCTGTCGTTTTAACTCACTTGCTTCTGTTGCAAATGCTTTAACGGTTTTGATGTTGGTAATGATCTCGGCAGTGCGACTTTCTGTATTTTCTTCGTAGTGATCAAGACGTTGTTCCTTATGAGTCAATCGCTTCAAATCGCGCATGGTAAAGCTCAAAATGAAGATGAATGACAGTAAAAACAGGATGGCGATTCGCCATTCAATCCACCAGATCACAATGAAGATGCCCAGTACCCGAATCACTTTAGGAATGGCCTGTCCAGCAATTTCTGGATAAGTCCAGGTGTGGTTTGCCAATCCTTTTGCCACTCGTCCAGAAATACGTCCGGCGTTGTTTTCGTCGTAAAACTCGACGGGAAGACTCAGAATCTTAGCGATCGCCTTCATCGTGTGATCCCGACGGCTTCGCAGTGCAACATCCCAGTGAAACCAGCTACCGATCCAGGGCTGTATGGGTGCTCTGGCGACTGTCACCAGAAAAATGACTGCCAGCAATACGGCAACCGATAGCGTTTGATTAGCTTCCTGTCTGGTTAGCCCGGAGGCATAGCGGATGAGTTGTTGAATGCCGCCATCTAACGGCTCGTTTGAAAGAACGTTCAGCAATTGTCCGACGGCATAGGGAACCACCAGATCAATAACTTCAAATAAACTGGTCGCGATGATGCTAAACAGGGCGATCGCTCGGTAGGCCCTGAAATAGCCCACAATATCTCGAAACGTTGCCATACCTTCTCCTTGCGGGTGTAGTTCTCGGAAGGTGAAACAAAGGCAGATCAACGCAAGAGGCAGGGCAAAACCCGCCAGCAGGTGGCGTTAATCTTGAGTGAATTACAAAGATTTGGGAGTCAGGAGTCAGGAGCCAGGAGTCAGAATTGGGAGCATTTCCTCCTGATGTCTGACTCTGACTTTTGGCTCCTTATTCCTGCGTTTCGCAGGATAAATTGGCCCAGGTGGTGCTCTGGGCTTTAACGTCGATTCAGCAGGGTTTAAACGCTTTTAATGCTGACGGTGGAATGGAGGTACGAGTCTTATATCGTTCATCAAATTCACCCTCTCTGGTGATTTCAACTGCTTCGCTTGATGATGTTTGTCAGCCATAGAAACCCCGATTAAAGTGACAATTAACGGCGATCACGAACTGAGACAGATCGACAACAAACGTGAAAACGGCAACACACGCAAGTCAGTAAATGAATGGGCGGCAGCAAACCGCAATAATTAACAACTATGGCGATTGAGAGATTCGTTAGGACGGGGTGCAGGGGTGGAACCCCTGGCTGGGGGCGCAGCCCCCACATTCCCTTGTCTTAATCGTCTCAACGGTTGCTATACGAGTGGAAATACAAAAATTACAAAATTTCTGACGACAAAAATTCACTAGACTACGAATTGTAGCATGAATGTAGTATCTTTGTGCAAGATAAATTTGACGAATAGGCTTTTAGGATGGTTGCGCGATGCGCACGCATAATCGGGCTATCGAATTCGCGTTAATTATAAATTGGGTTCTTAACCAAGAAGTATTGAGGCTGGGAGTCTCTCAGCAAATCTCATTTTGAAACCGATATGCATACTGCGAATGGCAAGGAGGCTCTGCCTCTAGTAGTAAAAACTACACAACGTGCTGAATGGTGGCACTCAGCACGTTGTTTCTAAAATATTGAGGGTAATGATTACCCCAGAGCGTAGGCAGATTGTAAGGCCCACAGAATCAAGACCGTAATTGAGCCTAAGATCAGAACTGCGGAAAGGACGATCGCCATCCAGCTATCTGCCCCTCTAAATTTCATGATTCCCCGGTCTAAATCTGTCATAAACGCTGCTCCTCCTGACAGAACTTGATATGGATTCAGACTACATAAAACAGGATATGCGATTCAAAATGGCAAATCCCCGTCCATTTTATATAGACTTTTCCCAAATTAGGTGTTTTTTAGGCATCCTCTAACAATTTGTTTCGCACGCAAAACCGGGCGTTCGAATTCATGTTCGTTTAGACTGGTCACAGTTTTGCGTGTTTGGAGGGAATGGTGAGTGAAGCTTGCGCTGTTCACGATCGTGGCGATCGCCACGTTGCTAGTCCTGCTAGAGATTGGTCTGCGCGTATTCTTCGGCTTTGGTAATCCGCTGCTTTACATGGCAGACGACCAAATTGGCTATCTGCTGGCTCCAAACCAGGATGTGCAGCGGTTTGGCAAGCGGATTACCATCAACGCTTACTGTATGCGTAGCCCAGCCCTGACGAAAGAGCGATCGCCCAATAGCCTGCGGATATTTTTGATTGGTGATTCGGTTGCGAATGGCGGTTGGTGGACGGATCAACGCGACACCATTTCAACCAAGATGGAACAGCAGTTGCAATCATTCCTTCCGGGAACGTCGCTTGATCGAGTAGAAGTGCTCAATGCGTCGGCTAACTCATGGGGGCCACGCAATGAATTGGCATACCTGAAGCGGTTTGGTACGTTTGAATCGCAGATGGTCGTGCTGTTGATCAACACCGATGATCTGTTTGCCACAACGCCCACCTCAGTCCAGGTCGGACGCGATCGCAACTATCCCAACCGCAAACCTCCCTTAGCGCTGGTGGAAGTTTTTACACGCTATGTCTTGCCTCCCGTCAAGATTCCGGAACTGGAGGCGATTCAGGCGGAAGGAGGCGATCGCGTTGGTGCGAATTTAGAGGCTATCCGCCAAATTAAAACCCTGCTGCATCAAGCCAACGCGCAACTAATTTTAGGAATGACACCGCTTCTGCGAGAAACGGGTACCGCTGGCCCCCGTGACTATGAAATAAAGGCACGCCAGAGGCTCACAGACTTTACGCGAGAGGAACATATTCCCTATGTGGATTTCTTGCCGATTTTTAACGCTGCTGATCCCAAAACGCTGTATCACGACCATATTCATTTGAATCCTACAGGTAATCAGCTCGTTAGCGAAAATGTGACTCAAGCACTCAAACACTTGCTAGAAGAATAGTGTGGGCAGCCGATGGCAACAGGTTTTTATCTGGGAATCGATTTTGGCACATCCGGTGTGCGGGCGATCGCTATCAACATCGCT
>DATNPS010000495.1:0-6785 GCA_036703095.1 Crinalium sp.
GTCAGCTACTTCAATTGGATTTGGCAGCATTCTCAGCTGAAAACAACAGCAGCGCAACGGGCTGGATTAACGGATAGTTCTTGGTCTTGGACAGACCTCGTTACTTATCCCACACTTCTTTAGCGCATGACCGTCTAATCGTCCCGACAGCTACTATAAAGAAATATTAAAAACATTAAAGTGAGCAGTGAATTTCGTTAGACTTTTGATCATTCTTTAGATTTGCTTTACATTTTTCGTTGACAGGGTGATTGAGACAAGCCGCTTGGGATGAATGAAGGGTTGATACCCCAAACATCCCTCAGTTTGGTCTGGTTTAATCAACATTCGTACTGTTTGGTCGTAAGCCTTGCATTACGGCCAGTTCGTTCTGAAAAGTCCAGCCCTTTAATAGCTTTCATTCTCCCAAAACTATTATGAGAATTGTTCCAGGTACTCCAGTCAGCCTTCCGAATGGTCGTCATGGTGTGGTTGTTCCTCCACCGTTTTGCTCTCGCGATCGCCTGCTTGTGAAGGTCAAAGGGGGTAGAAAGTCGTGGTTTAAGGAGAATGAGTGTATTCCCACTTTCCCGACTCCAGCCTCGTCGTAACCCGGAAATCAGAAAGGCAAACAGAGGCTGTATTGAGCGAACTTTAAACAGGGAGTAAGGGCAATGATCGGGCGGATCTGTTTGTGGAGCCATACGAATACGAAGAATGATTCTTTCATCCCCTGCTTGCGCCACAGGTATCAGCGTAAATACAGCAAACGATTTAGTAGGGCAACGAGTTACTTCTCAAGAGAAGAAAAGATGTAGCTCTGAGTCACCGTGAATTCGATAGAGTTATTTCCACCGCGCGTCGCGCGGTGGAAATAACTCAAAATGACCATCAGCAGGTATGGTTATATCCCGATCGCGATCGCAGGAGTTGCCTGGGTGTCACACCAACGATGCGTTTGAAGTATCGAGTTAAATGGCTTTGATCGCAAAAACCTGTTCGAGTCGCAATTTCAACGATGCTCAGGTCACTATATTGTAGAAGGTGCTTCGCTTGATCCAGACGACGCTGCAAAATGTATTGGTGTGGTGTGATTCCCACGCTTTGCTTAAACAAGCGTAAGAAGTGATAGGGACTCAGTTGGGCGATCGCTGCAAGCTCATCTAATTTCAATTCCTGATGGAGATGACTGGCGATATAATCTTTCACCAACATCAGCGTACTTTGAGACAAACCAGTGGAATAACTGGAGAGTTTAGGTTTAGTAACACAGTAGTTTCGGAGTAGATGAACTGTTAATGCAGTTTTGAGGCTATCTATTAGCAACTGGCTCCCCATGCCGCCGATCTCAGCTTCTTCTTTCAGAGTTGAAAAGATACTTTGTATAAACGCATCTGACTCGCTCATAAACCGGGGTACCAGTTCAATCTGGTCGGGGTTGACCCAGTCCTGTCCCACTTGTTTCAGAAGAATTGGCTCAATTGCCAGAACCGTAAATTGAGCCGGAGCATCCCAGCTACAGGAATGAGTCGCGCCTGCCGGAATAATGGCAATATCTCCGGAACCGCGTCTTTCTTTTGACCGTTTGCCATCGAGCGATCGCATTCCCGGTGCATTCTGGTTAGATGAATTGATCAACCCACAAGCTAATACATGCATCGTGTGGTGATGCTCATCGGTTGCAAAGATTGGTTGTTGATGCAGTTCAAGATGTACACCATGCCAACCCAAACTCTTTAAAACAGCAGGGTTAGGAACGATCTGATCAGATGCGCTCTCCTGGTAATAATCCAGCAGTTTGACAGGCGACTTTCGTGTTCTCATGACCTTGGCTTTCTAGCTAGCTAGAGAATTTAGGGTAACGCTATCGCATGGATGAGATTGTTATGTTAGCTCAGATCTTGCAACATTTGCAGTCCTGCAAATGCTGCGCCAGCAATTCTCATTATGCAGAGCGGTGGCTTTCGTAGGCACCGATGGCGGATTTTGCGCGCCCGACGGACGCGCAAAATCCGCCATCGGTTTCAAACTGAGAATTGCTGATGCTGAGCTAACGTTTATACATCTATGATTAATCGAGCTTTGCGGAGCAAAAATTGTAGCACCGTTTCTTCTCGTGTCACGATATCAACATTGCCTTCCATACCGGGTTGCAGCAAACAGTGATGATTATCCTGGCTTAATCCTTGAAGTTTTGGTTTGATCGTCACCTCATAGAAAGCAAATTTTGAGTTAGTCGCTGTACTATCTGGTTTGATGGTGTCTTCAGAAATTTGCTGTACTTCACCGTTCAGTACGCCATAGTCAGGATAGGGACAAGCTGAGACTCGCATTTGCGCTAATTGGTTTGTCCCTACTTTGTCGATGTCATCCGGTAATACCATTGCTTCAATTTGAAGCGGAGCATGACTGGGAACAATCTGGGCAATCTCCTGTCCGGCACTCACTATTTGTCCAGTATTGCGCAAATTTAGCTTGGTAATCATGCCATCCGCAGTCGCGGTAATCTGGGTTTGACGCAGATCAATTTTCACTTGCTGTAGTTCACGCAAATCTTGTTCTAGCTGTTTATTCAATTCAATTCGTTGCTGAATCAGTGCACCTCTTTCTTTGGTTAATGCTGCCAGATTAGCTTGACCGCTAGCCTGTTCCTGAGCAATCTGCTCGATGGCAACGGCGACTTCTGCATCGGTCGGATTAAGGGCAGACTGAGCACGATGCAGTTTTACTCTGGCTGCCTCGACCACTTGCACTTGTTGTTCAACTGCAAACTGAGTTTCTTCTAATTGGTCTTGAGAGAGTGCTCCGCTAGCGGCGATCGCCTGATAGCGATCGCGCTTGGCCTGTGCAACGTTCAATCCAGCTTCTGCGGCTCGCAGTTCTGCTGCTGCTTCGTTCACATCTGCGGCCACCACCACCTGTCGATCCTGGTATTCACGCTGTCGCACCTTCGACTGAGCTGACGCCGCTGCAACAGCTCGTTCAACGCGGTTGATTTCAGCGTGCATCTGGTCATTGAGAGCAGTCACTTGAGCATTAATTTGACTGATTTGTAAGCGAGCTTGCTGAACACTATTTTGTATCTGACTCTGTCGAGTTTCCAATCGAGAACTGTCAATCGTTGCAATCACATCTCCTTGCTGAACGGCTTGATTTTCTTTCACTAAAATTTCGGTCACCATTCCCTCGACGCCTGTTTGCACCAGTCTTAATTCACCAACTGGCCGCACTACGGCTTGAGCTTTAACGGTGACTCTATATTTGATGATTGACGAAAGGGGAATCGCCATCATCATGATCGCAATCACGACCAGCCCGCCTAGAACTGGCCAACGTCCCAGGGGTGGCAGAAATTCATCGGATTGAATTTGGGGTAAAAACGTTTCACTCGAATCCTTAATGTTTCCAGTCATCGGTAATCTCCGGATGGGGTGAGATGTTATGTGCGATCGCCAACCAGGTGATGGCCATTAGACGCGACGTTTACCAACCCATTAGCATTGGGATGAATCGCTACATAAGCGCTATCAATGAAGCTCAAATGACTCCCTGAAATCTGGAGCAATTCAGCAGGAGTGCCCTGAATTTTCAATCGTCCGTGTTCCAGCATCACGATCCAATCTGCCCGCTGAATGACGCTGGGACGATGGCTGATCAGAATGGTGGTTTTTCCTCGGCGCTGGATAAATAACTGCTCCAGCACTCGCGTTTCGCTCACCGGGTCAAGTGCGCCAGTCGATTCATCGAGAATCAACACCGGAGGATCGGTAACAATGGCTCTGGCAATGGCTAAGCGTTGCTTTTGTCCACCCGATAGATTGGCTCCAAACTCGCCCAATATCGTTTGGTAGCGATCGGGCAGATTGCTAATAAACTCATCGGCTCCGGCGATTTGACAGGCACGAACGATCTGCTCGAACTCGATATGGGGATAGCTAAATCGAAAGTTGTCGAGAATCGAGCGACTCCAAAAGTGCGGTTCCTGAGGTACAAGCATCACCTGCTGTCGCAGACACTCCAACGCCAGGTCTTGCTGATTGTAAGCTCCATAGCGGATGTTGCCCGATTGCGGCGAATACAGCCCGGCCAACAGCTTCGCCAATGTACTTTTGCCACAGCCCGACTCGCCAATTAATGCAACAACCTGACCACCGGGAATGGTCAGCGAAAAGTCTTGTAGCAGATCGACGCGTCCGGCATGATGAAAGTTGAGTTGAGAGCAGGTAATATCGGTATCACTGCCGATTTCTACCCAGGCTTTCTTCTCGTCGTTCTGATTTTCAGGCGTGGCATCAATCACTTCCGTTAAGCGCTGAATCACGACCTGAGCCGTGATAAATTCATCGGCCAGCCCAATCAACGCTCCCAGAAAGCCGAGAAAATTGCCGCTCATGCCGTTATAGGCCAGTAGCTGCCCAATCGATAAGGTGTGATCGATCACCAGATAACTACCCAACCAGAGCAGGGCAATGCTTGTGAACGAAGAGAGGATGCCTGTGATCGTGCCGCTATACAGCTCTAACTTCATGGTGCTCCAACCCAAGCCCGCCAAACGGCCATAGTTGCTCTGATATTCTTGCCATGCCTGTGGAATTGCCTGCGTGGTTTTCAGCACCATCGACCCACGAAATGTCTCAACCAGAAAACCCTGATTTTCAGTGCCTAACAGAATCATGCTTCGCGTTTTCTGACGCAGGGCAGGCAGAAATAGCAGATTGATCAAAGTAACCAGAATAAAGGCAGCGATCGATGCCAGAGTTAACTGCCAGCTATAGATCAGCATGACGCACAAAGATACGATCGCAATGAAAAATTGACTCGGTAACCCAAGAACAATTTCAGACACCAGAGCATCGATCGCACTCACATCTGAAATTCGGCTGACCACTTCACCACTGCGTCTCCCTTCAAAATAGCTAAGCGGCAAATGCAATAGCTTCCGTCCATAGTCCAGAATTAACCCTAGCTGTAATCGCTGTCCAAAATGTCCAATCAAATGAGCTTGCACCAGCCCGATCGCACTTTGAAACAGATTCATCACGATAACCCCGATCGCAACCGTCGTCAGCAGTTGAGTATCCCCTCGTACCAACACATCATCGGTGAGTAACTGCATCAGAAACGGTGACGCCAGCGAGAGTAATCCAACGCCGATATTGATGGCGATCGCCTGTGCTAAAACAGCTCGATAGGGTAAAGCCCGTCGGAGAAACCGCCCAAAGCCACCCACCGAATCATTAGTCTGTTGATGAAAGCGGCTATCGTCTGGTTCCAACAGCAGCATGATGCCATTATTCCAGCCCTGCATCAGTTCCTGGCGACTCAAATAGCAAATTCCGATACTCGGATCGGCAATCACATACTTGCCGCGCTTCTGCCCATACAGCACAACCCAGTGGTAGCCCTTCCAGTGAATAATGGCAGGCAGAGGCACCTGGTTAAGGCGATCGATCACCTGTGGAGACGCTTTCACTTGCCGTACATTAAACCCTAGTGCTTCGGCTCCTCGATACAATCCCAATAGGGTTGTCCCACGTGCCCCTGTGCCAACCGCTTCCCGCATTCGGCTAATCGTGAATGTGCGTCCATAATGTTTGGCAACGGTAGCCAGGCAAGCCGCCCCACAATCTTCTTCGCTGTGCTGTAATACACTTTGATAGCGCATAACATTTTATCTCTTTGCTCACTATAAGTTTGTGACGTCATGTAATTCAAAAGAAGAAAAAGAGATTTTAAATTCAATGTTGAATGCAGAAGCGATCGCAGCATGAACTTTGATCGTTTTCTGCATTCAATGGGCTAAGGAGCATGGATAAATTAAAACCAAATTTTTAATTTTAGAAAGTGCGGCTCAGCCGCACTTTCTAAAATTAAGCTTCGGGTTTTATTAAATCCACAACCCTAAGGATTGTGAGTTAACTATCCTGCGTAGATTGGATTGAAGAATGAAATCTAACCTTTTCAGAAATGTTGGATTTCGCGACCTCAAAAATCCACCCAATGCCCCGCGACGAACAGATCACGACCAGGATTTTGCCGCATAATCACCAACCGCAATTTTTTAACACTCTTGGTAAAGGTACCAACAAGGCTGGGATGGAACGTTCCAGGGCCACGAGCAGTTTTGAAATCGAAACGTCGCGTCCCGATCGCATTTAAGATGCTGCCGTTAGCTGTCATTCCTTGAAACTGTGCGTAAACGGGATGCCCATCTTTCCAACTGTCTTTAACAAAGAAATTTTGAGTACTAAACGCACTCGACCCACGGCGGCGGAAACGAGAGTTGGCGTTGCCATAGAAGGCAGCAGCACTGGCAAACCGGGTTGGGCCAGAAGGCCCCGGAATATCATCAAAGGGGCTACCTCCAGCCGTTGTTTCAGCTTGAGCAGGCGTTAGATCAGTCAAGAATTGTTCGCATTCTCTGTCGTTCATAGTGTTCTCGCAAATGTCTTACAGTTCACTTTTTTCAGTTCTTGAAGAACTTATATATTCACTATAAAAAAGCATTCATTAATCACAGTCAGTAAAAGGTCTTTGGTTGCATCAACGAAAAGCTTGACTCAATCGAACTTTCGCTTATTCATGATTCATTATTTCTACAAAATATTTGTCTTATTGCAATTGACGAGACGGTTAGGGCAGGAGAATGGGAGTTGCCTTCCCATCCTCAGCGACTCAAAAGCGATCGCAGTATTGACTGCGATCGCTTTTGAGCTGCTGAGATAACTGTTATAGCAATTGAAGGGTTAGTTAAGACGGGTGCAGGAGTGGAACCTTGACTGGGAGTGCAACTCCCATTCTCCTGC
>DATNPS010000506.1:0-12531 GCA_036703095.1 Crinalium sp.
AGTTCTACTTCATTCCACAGTCGTTCTAGCTGATAGCGCCATGCGTCTAGAACGCTTTGCCGCTGTTGAGCGTTTTGATCCATGTCACCCATCAAGCCTTCCTGATAAAACCGTTCCAAGTTTTGCAAGGTTAGTTCTATCGATTGCCCCTGACGTTTGGCCGCATAAATGATTTGGCGAATCTGGCTTTCAGCAAGTTGGCTAAAACTTTGAGACAGTCCTTTTTCTTGCAGACTGATGAGACGGGCGATCGCTGCTTGAAAATCTTCCCCGCTCAATCCCTCAAGGCTATGCTGAAATACTCCCCACAAAATGCCTTGATGTATGGCGTAGCGCGTCTCTTGCGTCTCATCAAAGTTGGCTTCCAACAGTTGCTCCAAGTAAGGCCGCGCCTCCTGAGCGGGGGCAATAGAGATTAGGGATCGCAGCCAGGAGCGATCGTCTGACAGCAACACGAGGAGCCGAAACGTCCCTAACTCAACCTGCCAGGATTCTACCCCGGATGCCTGAACTGCCGTACCGAACATGGTGGTGAGGATGGGGGTGATGTCTTGGGGGAGCATGGTGTAGGGGTATGAGGTGCTGGGTATTGGGTGTTAGGGGGTGGGGAAGGGGGTATTGGGTTTAGCTTGTTCTAATGTCTTGGCAGTTGTCATAACAGTGTAGAAGATTGAGGATTCATGACATGTAGACGAATGAAAACTTCAATCCCGAGGAAGAGATCGCGCCAAATTCTTGCCTGAAAAATTCATGCACCTTTTACTGCCGTCCCCACACTCCGCACCCTGTCCCTAACCCCCACCCCAGCAATTCTCAGTATGCAATAAGTGGCAGCGCACGCTCGAGCGTGCGCTGCCACTTATTGCGGATTTTGCACGCCCGTCGGGCACGCAAAACCCGCAATAAGTTTCACAATGAGAATTGCTGTCCCAACCCCTAACACCCATCGCCCAACCCCCAATCCCTGCTAAGATCAACAAGTTTATGTGCACCTTGTCAAACCGATATGCAAGCTCGTCGAATTGCCCGTGAACTGGCTCTCCTCAGTATTAGTCAGCTTCCCAGTAACCCGGAGAAGTTACAGGCTCAGCAACTACAAAGCTTGCTCCTGGCATCCGTTAGAACCCTTACGACCGAAGTGCAAGATGCGCTAGAAACGGCGAGTGCTGAATTGGAACGCGGAAGCGATCGCCTCTTAAGCAGTGAAACCCGCGCGATTGATCTCCGCAGTGCCAGGGCAATGGTCAAGGAAGCCATTGATTTAGCCCAACATGCCATTAACCGATTGGGCACAGCTATGGAATTGCCAGAATTCATTCAGCTTGCCAATCAGCATGAGGTCCGGGATTATGCGATGGATCTGTTGAGTCAGGTACATACCAATCGCGATGAAATCGATCGCGTTCTAACCGAAAACATGGTGGAGTGGAAGCTGGAACGATTGGCGCGGATCGATCGCGATATTTTAAGAATGACCGTCGCAGAGATGTTGTTTTTAGGAACCCCTGACAAAGTAGCCATTAACGAAGCCGTCGAACTTGCCAAACGCTACAGTGGCGATGACGGACACCGCTTTATTAATGGTGTACTCCGGCGTGTTAGCGATGCACTAAAGGCACCTAACTCCTAGAATCAACACTTTGGGGACAGTACCTTGTAACCTAAAGTTAAGGAAGTAGGCAGTCGATGCCTATCTACTGAGATGTCATCCGGCAGCAGGTTCAGATAAGCGTTATGTCTTTTAATTGGTTCAATCGTCAGTACAACGAGCAGTCTGCTAAACCCGCAGAGCCAGCAGAAGCCGCTCCGGCCCAACCCGAACCCAGCGCAGAGCCAGCTAAAAGTGAACCTCCGGCGATCGCTGAAGATTATTTAAGTTGGGCCAAAGCTGCTTACAAAAACATCCAGAAGCGTCAGGCCGAGACGGCTCAACCCGAAGGATCTGAAGCCCCCACGGAACCTGCTGCATCTCCGGAAGAAGCGCTGGCTGAAACGGTTGAGACGACACAGGTCGCTACGCCCGTTGAACCTGACATTACGCCCGTTGAAGCGGCGATTGAAGCGGCGGTTGATGTTCAGCCTGAAGCGATACAGACTGAATCGTCAGCAGATGTAACGCCAGAAGCTGCGATAGCAGACGTTCAAGCCGTTGAGGACGTGGCGATCGCCCCCGCGCCCTTACCAGAGCCAGAGGCGGACCCCGTTGCAGAACCAGCCTTGGCTTCTACAGAAATTTCAGATGCAGAATCGGCTGCACCTCTTCCATTTTGGGCTAAGGCAGAAGCCGAACGGCTAGAACGGCTGGAGCGGCTCAAAGCTGAAGCTATTGAAGAAGAGGCTGCTATGGCTCAAGCAGCGGCGGCAACGACAGAAACTGCCCCCGTGCCAGATGTGACGCTCGATGAAAACTTCATCTGGTCGGCTCAGGTATTGGCGGCACAGGGACGGCGGCCCGACCAGGTGGATTTGGAAGAAATCACCTGGCTGAAACGATTGCGCCAGGGGCTAGACAAAACGCGCCGTAACTTGATTAACCAGCTCAAGGCGATCGTAGGCCAGGGGCCATTAAATCAGGATGCGGTGATGGAGATTGAGTCTCTTTTGCTGCAAGCTGATGTTGGCGTTGAGGCGACGGATTACATCATTGACGCACTGCAAACGAAACTGCGACAGGAAGCACTGCCGCCTGAAGAGGCGATCGCCTACCTCAAGCAGATTATCCGCGACATGCTCGATAATCCTGCTGGCAAGCCGTATGACCCCACCTTTACACCAGATAAAGATACCCTCAACATCTGGTTAATCACAGGGGTTAACGGAGCCGGAAAAACCACCACGATTGGCAAGATTGCGCATATTGCTCAAAAATCGGGCTATCGCAGTTTAATCGGAGCCGCTGATACCTTCCGGGCTGCTGCTGTGCAGCAGGTCAAAGTGTGGGGCGATCGCAGCAACGTTGAGGTCATTTCGAATCCCGGCAAAAATACCGACCCGGCTGCTGTTGT
The DNA here is from genome assembly GCA_036703095.1 of Crinalium sp. Taxonomy (GTDB): domain Bacteria; phylum Cyanobacteriota; class Cyanobacteriia; order Elainellales; family Elainellaceae; genus DATNPS01. Next base: position 3,006 of record DATNPS010000506.1, read on the forward strand.
ATTTGATGCCATTACCGCCGCTCAAGCCCGAAATACAGAGCTACTGCTGATTGACACGGCTGGACGCTTGCAGAACAAGAAAAACTTGATGGACGAGTTGAGCAAAATTCGCCGCATCATCGACAAAAAAGCACCCGACGCTAGAATCGAATCTCTGCTGGTCTTGGATGCTACGCTCGGCCAAAACGGCTTACGGCAGGCGGAAGTCTTTTCTGAAGTGGCTCAACTGAGCGGTGTGGTGTTAACCAAGCTAGATGGAACGGCCAAAGGTGGAATTGCCCTGGCTGTGGTGAAGCAGCTTGGACTCCCGATTCGATTTATTGGTGCAGGCGAAGGGATTGAAGATTTACGCCCATTTTCTAGCTACGAGTTTGTAGAAGCGCTGTTGAGCGGCTAAGACTATAGGGTTGCCCAGTTAAGAGGGGGATAGAAAAGGCAGCAATATCTCATTCTGAAACTGATGGCGGGTTTGGCGCGACCGACGGTCGCGCTAAACCCACCGATCTGCATACTGAAAATTGCTGTAGAAAAGGCGATCGCTCCTTCTATACTCCTCTCTTCTGCAAAAGCAACTCACTTGACACTTAAGCAATTACTTATGTATTCTGAGGATAACTTAAGCGATTGCTTAAATATATTTTGGAAGGATTGTTTTACATCCATTGAGTAGACCTGTTTCTAGCGCAGATATCTTTCAGGCGATCGCCGATCCTACCCGTCGTGCTTTACTCGATCGACTGCGAGACGGCGAACAGCCTGTGAAGCAATTAGCGGAACCATTCGACATGTCTCTGCCTGCCATTTCACAGCATCTCAGTATCCTCTGTGAGGCTGGATTGGTGAGCCAGCAGCGAGTCGGGCGACAGCGGCTCTATCGCTTAAACCCGGAACCACTCAAACAGATTTCGGATTGGGTAGCCCACTACGAGCAATTCTGGCAGCGCAAACTCGATGCCCTCGGTGCCTATCTGGACGAATCCTCTTCCTAAATCGCGCGATCGCCTCTATACCCCACACCCGACATCTGACACCCCACACCCCATCCCCGACCCCGACACCCATGCCCCAGGACATTAAGTTAGATATCTTCTACCCCTACTCCCCTGAGCGGGTTTGGCAAGCTCTGACAGATCACCGTGCCCTTGCCGCCTGGATGATGGAAAACGATTTTGAACCCCGTTTGGGACACAAGTTCAAATTTCGCAGCACCCCATTACCGGGTTTAGAAAGCACGATTCACTGTGAAGTGATTGAGCTAGATGAACCCAAGCGGTTGATTTACACCTGGCGCGACAGTCCAACCTGTGAACCGTCGCTGGTCGTTTGGACGCTGACGCCAGTCGAAGGTGGCACGCAACTGCAACTCAAACATCAGGAATATAGCTACGCCGTGGCGATCGCCTCTCAACCTCGCCGCACCTCCGCTCAAGACACGATGGGTCTGGGGTTATTCCTGCTGTCTGCGCCCTATTCATCCGACTCACGTTACGAGTCTGCATCCAGGCAAGCTGGTCAGGCATCAGATTATGACGCCAGAGATTATGATGCCAGGTCGTTTGTTCCAACCCATTCCCTGCACGCCGTAACGGCTGGTCTGAATTCTCCTCAGTCATTCGGATGGCAACATCGTCTTGAACAGAGGCTACTAGACGTTTTGCTACATCTCTAGTTTTGCTACATCTCTAGACAAAACGGGTTTCTCTCCGATCCCCATCTCCAATTGGAGTCGCGAAGCAATCATGAAAATTTTAGTGATCGGAGGCACGTTATTTATCGGGCCTCCCACAGTTCGCTATCTCTGTGAATTAGGTCATGAGGTTACGGTATTCAATCGGGGAAGCACTCAGGCGGATTTGCCGGATGGCGTGAAGTACTTGAAGGGCGATCGCACCCATTTATCGGACTTCCGCGATGATGTCCAGCGTCTCGCTCCAGATGTCGTGCTGGATACAGTGCTCTACACTGAGGCTCACGCCAAAGCCTTGATGGAGACATTTCGCAACGTGGCGCAACGAGTCGTGGTGATTAGCAGCATGGATGTGTATCGTGCTTACGATGTGATTCTGGGCAAAGAAGCTAATCCCATTCCGGTTCCTATTACTGAAGAGTCACCGCTTCGTACCCATCTGTACCCATTCCGGGATATGCCCGATCGCCCGATCGCTGTCCCTCCAGATTACGACAAGATTTTGGTTGAGCGGGTCGTCATGTCCGATCCGCAGTTGCCCGGTACGGTGATTCGATTACCAATGGTGTATGGCCCTCACGATCCGCTGCATCGTCTGCATCCGTACCTCAAGCGCATGGATGATCATCGTTCTGCGATCCTAATGGAGGCGAAGTTAGCAAACTGGCGAGGCTCTTACGGATATGTCGAAAATATAGCCTGGGCGATCGCTCTTGCCACGACTCATCCACAAGCCGCAGGCCGCATTTATCATGTAGCGGATGCTGCCGTACAAACGGAGGCAGAACGGGTAAGACATGTTGGGGCGATCGCTGGCTGGTCAGGAACGGTCGTTCCTGTATCCCCAAATGCCCTGCCTGCTGACTGGCACCTCCCGTACAACACAACGCAAGACTGGTTTGTGGATAGCACCCGCATCCGGCAGGAGCTTGGCTTTCAAGAAGTCATCTCGCCCGATGAAGCCTTACTCCGCACGATTGATTGGGAGCGACACCATCCTCCAGCGATCAACCTTGAACAATACAATCCTTCTGGCTTGCTGGACTACGCGGCTGAAGATGCCATTTTGGCAAACCTGACGCAATCCCTATTACCCCAATAACACAATCCCTGTGAGGCGATCGCCCCCCATTCAAAACCAATATCGGCACCGCAAATATTCTCGTAGAGACGCGCCATCGGCACGTCTCTTCACATTAAAAACGCATCCCAAACCCCATTCAAAGTGATGTGAACAGAATGCGTAATATCCCCGAATATCAAATGTATAAAAATTAAAAAGGATTGATTCATTCAACACAACATTCGCGCATCTAAGATCCAGGAAATTTTGTTTCGTTCTGCGTATCAAAAATATCTAATTACAGCCAGTGTGATGAATGTTGCTTTAGCGGGATATAGAATATGTGCTTTTAAAAAATGGGAATACTGTTTGAAACATTGCCATATTTGGGCAGTATGTTATTATCAAATCGCTAAAACCTGATGACGAGAACAACATAGTTGTCTTCTGAAATATCTGATCCACAACGGCTTTGCAGATGATTCTATTCAGTTCATAAGGTAATGTCAGGGTAATAAATCATTTGCGATCGCCAGTCGGGAACAAAAGTTCCAAAACGGAAGACATAGTTATAGAAGACACCATCTCTTAGATGGAGTGTAAAACCAGCGCGAATTTTATTCTGATTGTCGCCGTGGTTAAAACACTCTGGAAACAGCATTTGCCATTCACTCAAACACTGATAGATATCGCAATTTCAATCAATTGCGAGCGATCGCTGTCGTGACAAAATCGGGTCACGATCGGGGCATGACAAACGAGGATTACGTCAAGAGAAATACTGTTTCCCACCAGGTTTAGCACTCAGGGGCACATCACCATCGCATTTCACGGAATGCGCCATGTTCTATAGACGTTGTAGAGAGGTGTACAGTGCTCTCAAACGAGATTACCAATTCAACCCAGGCTTTAACTCCACTCCCCGACCCACTCACGCCTAAAAATCCATTAGATGCCACCCTATCAACGGCCCAGGCGAATACCGCGCTCGGAACAGCAGTTGATACTGATATCAATCGTTGGGTAAAAGCGGGTTCCGGACGCCAGCTTGCAGCTACTGACGAATCTACCCAATCCCTCGTGGGAGACGAAAAGGCCAACCTTTTGCGCGGTGGCAGCAGCCGAGATTTTATCTATGGCAGAGGGGGTTCCGATCGACTGCTCGGCAGAAGCGGCAATGATGTCATGTCTGGCGAAGCAGGCAATGATATTTTGGCGGGTGGCAGCGGCAACGATACGCTAAGAGGCGGATCGGGACGAGACAATCTGGTCGGCGATAGTGGTCGCGATCGCTTTGTTTTGGCTGAAACGCCAGCTAAAACGAAGGTCAGCTCAGCCGATATCATTCGCGATTTTACCAACGGGCAAGACACCATCCAGCTATCCGGTGGATTGACCTTTGAGCGTCTGCGCATCCTTCAAGGCAAAGGTAAGAATGCTCAAGATACGCTGTTGCGCGACAGCCGAACGGGTAAATATGTCGCAGTGCTAAAAGGCGTGGACAGCCGCACAATCGATCGCAATGACTTTGATGGAGCGCTACCGGAGCCTCCTATCCCTACGCCTAAAAACGATTCAAACGTCACCCTTGATCCAAAGCCCATTGTGGCCCCGCCCCCGTTACCCCTGGCTCCCCCTAGTCCCGATCCCAAACCGATCGCCAGTTCTACTCCGAAGCCAACGCCAAGAGCCAACAATCAATCACTGTCGAAACTGATGTTTTTCGACGATTTTGAGGATGGCTCGATCGCCAAGTGGAGTCCTGAGCGTCCCTTGAAGCAATCGATTCAAGTGGTGCAATCCCCATCAGGTGACGGCAAAGCCGTTCGATTTGAGTTAAATCGGAACGATCGCCTGGTGCACGGTGGTAAGCGAGCAGAGCTGGCACTCGACAAAATTCCGGCCAACTCAGAGCGATGGTATGGCTACCGCATCATGTTACCAACCAGTTGGCAAACTGATGGATCGCAAGAGATTGTGACGCAGTGGCACGATTATCCAGACTTTGCCCTAGGTGAAGACTGGCGCAGTCCACCGTTGGCGATCACGGTTCATGATAACGAATGGGGCATTGATAACCGCTGGGACCCCAAACGTGTGACCAAAAACAATGACCCCACGCCGGAAGGTGGCACTGATACGCTGTGGACTGGCCCGTATCAAAAAGGCGTATGGACGGATTGGGTGGTTCACGCGAAATGGTCAGCGAAAGCAGATGGGCTGCTGCAAATCTGGAAAGATGGCGTTCTCGTAGTCAACAAGCGTGGCCCAAACACATACAACGATGAATATGCACCGTACTTCAAAGTTGGAATTTACAAGCCCTCCTGGAAACTGAACCCCGCAGCCTCCAGTGTCGATAAGCGCGTTCTGTACTTTGACCAGATGCGCGTTGGTGATGGCAGTGTGAACTATACCGATGTCAGTCGGCGTTAACTGAACGTGAATCCGACGAAAGCGCAAAGTGGTGCCCTGCGCGTTGCGCGGGGCACCACTTTGCGCCATTTCAGCCGCCCGTTAGGCAGTTGAAATGGCGCTATCGAATTCACGTTAGCCAGGAAGGATTGAGTTCTATAGCAATCGGGGGGTTAGTTAGGACGGGGTGCAGGGGTGGAACCCCTGGCTGGGGGCGCAGCCTCCATAACCCCCTGTCCTAACCATCTCAACGGTTGCTATATCTAAGCGCGAAACGCTTAAAATATTGTCGTATTAGCTGTTTTATGAAAACACAATTTTAATCTATGACTGCCGCTGCTCCTTCTGCGCCCAGACTGGCGTCCCGCCTGGTTAATGGGGTCTTATCGATTAAACCGCTGGCTAATCTAGCCAAAAATCGGGCACGCAACATGATGATTAAGCGGGCTGAATCCATTGGCGTGTATTGGCGGCAGGAAGTACAGGCATTGCGATCGCGCCAAACCGCCACTCCTTTCTCCCCAGATTGGGACGCTGACCTGGCTCAAATCAAAAATCCGGCTCTGGAGTATCCCGACTATTATCTGTGCTCCTTTCATGCTTATGAAGAAGGCAACCTGGGCTGGAATCCTGCAATGGAAGTAGAAGTCGCAGCTCATGCTGTTCACGCTCGCATCTGGCCAGATGCAGGGGCCAAAGGCGATGCGATGCTGCGGCAGAGCTTTCATTCGATTCTCAAAGCTCAATTGCCGACTCCGCCGCAAACGATTCTGGATGTGGGCTGTAGCGTAGGAATGAGTACCTTTGCGTTACAAGAAACCTATCCTCAAGCTCAAATTACAGGCGTCGATTTATCTCCATACTTTTTGGCGATCGCCCAGTATCGCACTCAAACCCAAGCTGCATCTACGCAATCGCCTACGCCAACCTGGCTCCATGCTGCTGGCGAATCAACCGGGCTACCAGACGCATCATTTGACCTGGTTTCCGCGTTTCTGATTTTCCATGAATTGCCTCAGTCTGCTGCCATCAACATTCTGCGGGAAGCCCGTCGATTGTTGCGTCCGGGTGGCTATGTGGCCATCATGGACATGAATCCAAAATCAGAGATGTTCGCCAAAATGCCGCCCTACATCTTGACCCTGCTCAAGAGTACCGAGCCGTATTTGGACGAATACTTTTCGCTTGACATTGACCAGGTTATTTATGATGCCGGGTTTACCCGTCCCACTATTACAGCCAACTCGCCCCGCCATCGCACTGTCATTGCCCAGGTTCGATAGAATTTTCCTAAGGATTTCAGCCCCGATTTTTGGGAGGGGAGTGCGAGGCGCAGCCGTGCACTCCCCTCCCAATACAGTTGCTTAAGTCTGTAGAGCAAAGGAGAGTCCGTCCTGATGAGCCTCACCACTCAGCTTCCGATTCCAGCACACTTTGATCCCGTTACGGTTGGAGAGGTTTGGCGAGTTCCCTATCAAGCACGAGCCGCAGAGGCGATCGCCTGGGCTAACCAGCATCATCTCACTCCTGCGGCTGAGGATAAATTCCGCATTGGCCTGCTGGCCATCGATGTTCAAAATACCTTTTGTATCCCCGATTTTGAGCTATTTGTCAGCGGGCGTTCGGGAATGGGTGCGGTCGAGGATAACGTGCGGCTCTGCGAGTTTATCTATCGCAATTTGGGGGCGATTACCCAAATCGTGGCCACGCTAGATACCCATAGGGCTGTGCAAATTTTCCACTCCGTTTTCTGGATCAATGCGGCAGGAGAACACCCGCCTGCTATGACCATGATTTCGCTCAGCGATGTAGAGCAGGGAAAATGGCAAGCTAATCCGGCGATCGCCCCTCATGTTACGCAGGGTGACGTGGCCAAACTACAAGCCTACGCCCTACACTACGTCCGTCAATTGGAAACCGCAGGTAAATATCTTCTGACCATCTGGCCCTATCACTCCATCCTGGGTGGCATTGGTCATGCGCTGGTATCGGCCTTTGAGGACGCTTGCTTCTTTCACAATCTGGCCCGCCAGAGCCAAACCCGCTTTGAGATTAAAGGCGGCAATCCCCTCACTGAAAACTACTCGGCGCTTCAGCCAGAAGTCCTGCTTGATCAAAACCATCAGGCGATCGCCCAGCCCAACACCTCCCTTCTAGAGACGCTGCTGACATTTGATGCGGTGGCAATCGCCGGACAGGCGAAAAGTCACTGCGTTGCATGGACGATTGCAGACTTGCTGACGGACATTCAGGCAACCGATCCGGCCTTGGCTCATAAAATTTATCTACTGGAGGATTGCACGTCACCTGTAGTGGTTCCCGGTATAGTAGATTTCACCGACCAGGCCAATGCAACGTTTCAGCAATTTAAAGAGGCAGGTATGCATCTTGTCAAATCCACGGATGCTATCGATCGCTGGCCGGGACTTACTCGGATCGTAAAGTACTGAAACAATTCGCATACGGTTCTTAAAGCGCGGCAATAATTCTCATGCTCTACCCGAGTTTCTTCTAATCGCGTAACAGGGTTATTGCTTGAATTCGCTCCAATCCGTATATTTAGCGGATGAACTATTTTCTACGATCGTAATGAATCCTCAAAAGTACGGATCGCGTGCTTCATAAAAGGTTTAAGAATAAGGGTAGTTGACTCATCAAAACCCTAGAACGTTACAGCACCTACCCCTATGACCATCATCGAAGCTTGTGAATTGGCCCAGAACAAAGGTTGCACTCTCAGAACCATACAGTACGAGGATAGTGTCCTATATTGGATTGAAAATCCTCACTTTATTGGCAAGCCCTTTGAGTGTCTCGACGATCTGATTACCTTCATCCATCATTTACCTTCCCTACGTCCGTTCTGTGTATTACTATCTAGGGTTTAGAAAGCTGCTAGAATAGTAGTACAAGCGTATTTCTCGGAAATATGGTTAAATATACCCTAACCCAGAGTCCCAAAACTGTTTTGACCGTTCCCGGCAAAGATTCCTCCAAGGCTCGCGAGAAAGCGATGGATCAGCTCATTGAGTTGGTAGAAACTGGAGAAGTTCCGGCGGATCTGTCAGATGGGTTTAGTCCTAATCAATTTATTGAAGTGAAAGACCAAGCACCTATGCCCTCTGACCCGGATACCGCCGCTACACCACAAAATGCTGAAGATGCTGTGACGCAAGCCGTTCAGGTACTCAGCAATCTTGCAACGCTGAAGCTCAAAGTGCAAGTGTCGCGTGCTGAGGCCATGAAGGTGCGCGCTCAAGTGGATAGCTTGTTCTTAGACGATCCAGTAGATGAAGCGGAACTGGAGCAGCTTAAGGAAGGATTTAAGATGCTCAAAACCTTTGCTCAAGCCAATTTGCGATATCGAGAAGCCCGTGTTCAGGCCGAACAGGCACGGGATATTCTAGATCAAGCGCTGTCTTTTACAGACTCTAACCGCAAGTCTGAAAAATCTACAAAATAACTTCTAGCATCGTAGCAGTGCTCAGTGTATCAATCGGTGGTCATGCAAGTTCGCCACAGCCAAGCTTGCATAGCCACCAATTTTAATTTTTGTGCGCCCGTCGGATGCGCAAACATTGAAGTTGGTTTCAAACTAGAATTGCTGCTGGTGTGGTTTCTATCACGCAGGACTGGCGTAACTGCGATTACTCAAGGCCATCTTCCAAACATTCCAGGAATAGGGGTAGTTCTTGTTCTCGAAGATTGGTGGCGATCGCACTGGGGCTACGTAAGCTCACCCAAATGCTGCATGAAACATCGGTGGCTGTGACAACCACATTATCGTGCTGAGCTAACTTGCAAGCATAGTGATATAACCGAGCACGATGCTTGATATCGATGCTGTAAAGACGGTAAAACAACTCATTCCGGTAATACATACCGTCCTGAATGCAATTGTTAAACCAGAATTTGAAAGGGAAGAATTCTCCCTCATTTATCACTAAGGGCAACACAATGAGTAGCGCTTCAAATAATTTAGTCCCGTCATGTATCTCTATACTTTAGCAATCCCAAAAATCCTGTAGAAATTGCTGTTGAACGGGTTCGGGGTGTTGGGTGTTGGGTGTAGAGCAGAGGGTGTGGGGTGTTACGAATGCTAATTCTTCCTTGTCTTCCCCATCTCCCCTATCCTCTCCATCTCCCCAATACCCAGCCCCTGCCCTCCAACCCCTGCCTCCTTACTGCAATCGCTGCTTCCAGAGGTCGTTAATTGTGACAAACTGATAGCCTTGTTCTAGTAAGCGTGGAATGATCTCGTTGGCGATCGCGGCTACATCTTCTCCGCCACAATAGCCATCATGTAACACAATGACGGAACCGTTTTGCGTTTGGTTGAGCACGCGTGAGGCCGCTACCGA
>DATNPS010000519.1:0-6273 GCA_036703095.1 Crinalium sp.
CGGCGTTTGATACCATTCATGCACCTGTAACGATGCGATTGGAGAGTGGGGCGATCGCTCCCAACGGCACTATCCCCCGCCAATACACCTGTGATGGAGACAATCGATCGCCTGATTTGCGCTGGGATTCCCCTCCCGATGGGACTCAGAGCTTCGTTTTGGTTGTCGATGATCCGGATGCCCCTGGCCCAGCCTTTGCCCACTGGCTAATCTACAATTTGCCTGCTGCTACGCGTCAGTTGCCCGAAGGCATTCCCGCCCAGCCGCAGCTTACAACGGGCGGTATTCAGGGAAAGAACGACTTTAACCGTTATGGCTACGGTGGTCCCTGCCCCCCCAGCGGAACCCATCGCTACGTTTTTCGCCTGTATGCCCTAGACGCGCTCCTGAACCTGCCACCTGGTTCCAAGAAACGCGACGTCTTTAACGCGATCCAGGGACATGTACTGGCTGTGGGAATCTTGATCGGTCGATACAGCCGTCCATAGGAAACGCAGGGAACAGCGAAATGCGTTAAGCTTGCAGTCTCAAGGGTTTGCGACGGGCAGGGTATGGAGGAGGCTAAACAAAAGGTTAAAGACCAGATCTTGCACCTCCTGAAGATGAAGGGGGCGCAGACGGCGACTGCTCTGGCGGAACAGCTTGATGTTTCACCGATGGCGATCCGGCAGCATCTTCAAAGTTTGAAGGCCGAGCATTGGGTGATGTATCGGGAAGAGCGACGGCCTATGGGACGGCCTGTGAAGCTGTGGCAGTTGACCGAACATTCGGTGAGCCGCTTTCCGGACAGCCACGCCGACCTCATGCTGGATTTGCTGCGGGGAGTTGAGACGGTCTTTGGTGCTGAAGGGATTGCCAAAATTCTGGCGGAGCGCAGCCGTCGTCAAATTCAGACTTACCAGACGAAATTGCGCGACCTGAACGTCAATGGGGATTGGCAGCAGCAAGTGAAGGCGATCGCCCAATTTCGCAATCAGGAAGGCTACATGGCGGAGGTGCTGGATGGACCTGGAGAGACGTTACTCCTGGTTGAAAATCACTGTCCTATCTGTGTCGCCGCTCAAACCTGTCAAAACCTTTGCACGTCAGAATTAGAGGTATTTCAGGCGGTGCTGGGGTCAGCGATCGCCATTGAGCGAGTGGAACACATTGTGAAGGGCGATCGCCGCTGTGCCTATCGAATTCGCGTTAATCAATTCGAGGCGTAAAGGGCATCCGGGCATACACGCCCAGCGGATCGTTCATTGCTTTCAGCGTTTGCAGATCGGCCTGGAGATTGAGCAAGCCTAACGTAATGGGATCGAGGTGGGCCAACGATTCAGAGGCTTGACGGCTAAAGATGCCCTGAATGAACTGTGCACCAAAAGGTCGCGCTTTCGGATATTCATCCAGTTCCCAATCGTTGCCCAGTTTGGCTTTGGTAGCGGCGGCCTGAATGGCGGCATCCAGCCCACCCAGTTCATCGACCAGGCCAATCCGTTTAGCTTCGATGCCAGACCAGACTCGCCCCTGAGCAATTTCGGCGACTTTGGGACGGGGGAGCGATCGCGACTCAGAGACGTTATCTAAAAAGCGGCCATAGATTTGATTGACAATCCGCTGTTCCAAAGCCAGTTCTTGCGGCGTTTTAGGGCGAGAAATGGTTTCGATGTCGGCATAGCGTCCGGTTTTCACCACGTCCCAGGTAATGCCGTTTTGATTGGCCAGTTTCTGAACGTTGGGCAGCAGACTAAATACCCCAATCGATCCGGTAATCGTGTTGGGCGATGCAAAAATTTGGGTGGCATAGGTTGAGATCTCATATCCACCCGATGCGGCCACGCTGCCCATTGAGACGATGATGGGTTTGACCTTGGCGGTCAGTTTGACTTCCCGCATCACCCGGTCAGAGGCGGCGGCACTGCCACCTGGACTGTTGACCCGCAGCACGATCGCCTTCACGTCATCATCTAACCGCAAATCGCGGATCTGGCGAGCCAGTGTATCGCCTCCAATTTGGCCACCGCTGCCGTCTCCATCGACGATCTCGCCTTCTGCATAGACGACGGCAATGCGCTTGGAACTGGTGCGCTCGGTTTCTTTAGAGGCGATCGCTGCATATTCCGGTACGCTAACGTGGCGGAAGGATTCGATATCCTCATCCTCATCTGGCTTATTCGTCTCAGACTTCGGCTTGCCCGTCAGCGCTTGCAGTTTGGTGATCACTTCATCCTCATAAGCAACCAGATCGACTAATCCAGCAGATTTCGCTTCCGGTGCCAGCAAAATTCCGTTGCTGTCAGCGATCGCCTGTAGCTGTTGAGTGGTCAGATGTCGGCTGGCGGCGGCTGTCCTCAAGAATTCACCCCACAGGTCAGACAGCAATTTCTGAGTTTGCTGGCGATCGGCAGGACTGCGGCTCGTGCGAATGAAGGGTTCCACAAAGGATTTGTATTGACCCGCTCGCAGGACTTGCATCCCAACGCCGTATTTTTGTAACGCTCCGGCGAAAAACGTCGTTTCAGCCCGAAATCCGTTTATTTCCATCAGGCCCGATGGGTTGAGCACTGTTGTATTGGCGACAGAGGTGAGGTAATAGTCGCGCTCGGCCCAGCTTGTCTCATACGCAAAAATTGGCTTTCCGGCATCTCGAAACGCCTGTAGCGCTTGCCGGACTTCCCTCAAGGTGGCAAACCCCGATCCTGAAGCAGACGGATTAATGTTGCCATACAGATATAGCCCTACGATGTGATCATCCTTGGCGGCGGCTTCTATCGCCGTTAAGACCGACTGAAGGGCGATCGGCGTTGTGCTATCTTGCCCGGATAAAGCGCTACCCAGGATCACACCCGGCCCGGTATGGGGTGGTTGGTCTGTAATGTTGAGCGATAAATCAAACGCTAGAATCGTCTTGTCTTTGATCGTAGCTGTATCGTTTTTGGCGGCAGTAGAAAAGGCAACCAGCAGGAAAATCAACCCTCCCAGCCCTACCGCAGAGAAAAGAATCAAGCCCACAAAACTAGCCAATACATACTTAAAAAAGTCGCGCATGAGGGTAAAGCTTGGATATTGATCTCTCGCCTGTATTTATAGCTATCGTCATGTGAATTAAGGCGTTGTGCAGGGGTGAAACCCCTGGCTGGGGGCGAAGCCCCCACCCTACCTTTAGGCTTCAATATCCTAACGAGCATGGCGGCAGCTATAACTTAGGCTTCCCACCTTAGTTTAGTTGAGCCACGTCAAGGATGACTTTTCACGGAATTTGAAGGCATCCTAGAGAAGATTGGTTGTATCTAGGTTTGCCTAACCTTGCGTCTGTTTTACTCCTCCACCCAACATGATTCATAGTCCCCAGCGATCGGGAAATCTCCCCTCTGCAAACGCTTCCATCGGCCCACATTCCGACCTGATTAAAAACCTGGATTTGATGATTCGGGCGCGTTATCCGCTGCTCTACATCGTTGCTGTTGAAGAAGAACCCGTCGAAGAGGTATTGCTGCAAGTCGCGGCTCAGGCTCAGCCGCAGCGGAAGGTGCTGCTGTGGGATGTTGTGCGGGGGTGGACAGACAACGGTTCCGACAAAGGTTCGGCGATGGCGGCCCTAAGTCGCATCGCAAAAGCCGTCTCCGAAGAAGCCGCTATCTTTGTCTTGCGCGATCTGCATCCCATTTTGAAATATCCTAATAGCGATAAAAGTGCGCCTGTGGTGCGCGAGATCAAGAATCTGGTGCGCGAGTTGAAGCGCAGTCGCAAGACTCTAGTATTGCTCAGCCACACGCTGGAACTGCCTGCCGAACTGATTGAGGAAGCCACAGTCATCGAGTTTCCGTTGCCCAACGCGCAGGAAATCGATTTCCTGATTTCGCAACTGGTGGTACCCGAAAAGCTCAGCATCACAGGATTGGCCAGAGAACAACTGGTTAAAGCGTGTCAGGGATTGAGCCGCGCTCGCATTCAGCGGGTGTTGGCTAAGGCACTCGCCGCGAAACAGCAGGTGAATGAAACCGACATCATTGGTGTTTTAGATGAGAAGAAACAGGCGATTCGCCAGACGGGAATCCTGGAATTTTTTACGACGCAGGAATCTTTAAAAAGTGTGGGTGGCCTGGATAACTTGAAGCAATGGGTGCGAATGCGGCAGGATGTGTTTACGGAAGAAGCGCGTCGCTATGGTGTGCCGAATCCGAAAGGCGTGCTGCTGGTCGGCATTCAGGGAACGGGCAAGTCGCTGTCAGCAAAAACGATCGCCAATGAATGGCGGTTGCCCCTTTTGCGTCTAGACACCGGACGGCTGTTTGGCGGCATTGTTGGCGAAAGTGAAAGTCGGGTGCGCCAGATGATTCAACTGGCCGAGGCGATCGCTCCTTGCGTCTTGTGGATTGATGAGATCGACAAGGCATTTGGCAATATCAACAGTAGTTCAGATGGTGATTCGGGGACTAGCAGACGGGTCTTTGGTAGCTTGATCACCTGGATGCAGGAGAAAACCAGCCCGGTCTTTATCGTGGCTACTGCGAACAACGTCCAGATTTTACCCGCCGAACTGTTGCGAAAAGGCCGCTTCGACGAAATTTTCTTCCTCAACCTACCCACCGATCCGGAACGGCAAGAGATTTTTCGGGTGCATCTACAAAAACTGCGTCCCAGTCGTCTCCGCGAGTTTGACCTGGCACTGCTCGCACGGCAGACCAAGGACTTTAGCGGAGCTGAGATCGAGCAGGTGATTATCGACGGAATGAATCGCGCCTTTGGTCGGGGTCGCAGCGGTCAGCGGCAAGACTTCACGACCGAAGATATCATCATGGCGATCGAAGAAACAGTTCCTCTAGCGGCGATCGCCCGTGACCAAATCGAAGCACTCAAGTACTGGGCCGCTGAAGCCGGAGCGAGGACAGCCTCCAAGGATGTACAGCTCGTCCAGGAATTGAAGCGCTACACCTTGCAGCGAGGCATTAAGCCTTTGGAAGTGGATTAGGTGTTGAGTGTTGGAATAGAGGGTGTGGGGTATGGGGTGTAGGGAACAAAAAAGCCTTCTCGAAACTCCCTCCCCATCCTCCCGACTTTCCCCATCCTCCCCATTTCCCTCACCTTCCCTATCCCCCGACACCCGACAACCCACCTAACACCCAACACCCAACACCTCAAATGTCCCACTTCACTCGGATTCGAACTCAGATAAAGGAACTTGACGTTTTGGTTCAGGCATTAGCCGATGTGGGCTTCAAGGCTGTTGAAGTTCACGCCACGGCCCAGCATTTGTATGGATACGAAGGCGATATTCGACCGGATACAGCAGAGGTAATTATTCGTCGGGCGAATGTTGGAGCGATGAGTAATGATATTGGCTTCCAGCGTCAGCCAGATGGAACATTTGAAGCTATTATTTCTGAGTATGATCAGCGTCAGTATTCTCAAGTCTGGTTGAATCGGTTGACTCAGCGCTATGCCTATCATGCGCTGATGGCAAAAGCCCCAACCGAAGGATTTACGGTTGAGGAAGAAGAGACACTGGAAGACGGTACGGTAAGAGTCGTGCTGGCCAAGTGGGTTTAACGTGAGTCTCCAACAAGGGGGTAGTAGTGCAGCGCACTACTACCCCCTTGGGGACAACGAAAAGAAAACACGTTTTCTTAGGAATTCGACGAATGGGCTAATGGAAGAGTTGTGCGTTGCGGAACCCTCCCAATAACCTGATTTCGCGTTTACTTGGGAAGGCTGGCAAAAATTTGGGCGATCAGTTTCTGCGCTTTTGCATCAAGGTTGATCCAATCCACATCGCCTGTTTCATCGTCAATTAAGGTAGTATCAACCTCCACCACTTGATCGCCCAGAGAATTGATGACGGGATTGTAGTTGCGAAAACAAATCTGATAGCAAAGCTGCCAGAGGTCGATGGTAAATTCGTGATTTTGATGTTGCAGGTGAAGCTGATAGCCGGGATGGGATTTGGGGAGGCGGGCCAAGCTTTCTTCAATATCTGCGGTGCGTTCGGGGGAGGCTCCTTTCAGCTCTTCCTGGAGTTGAGTGACGGTGGCTCGCGTTTCATCAGTGGTACCTGCCTCCCAAACGGGAATGTCGCGGTAGGTGCCTTTCCAGGACGATTGCTCTAATTCTTTCCGCAAGTTGTCAATCACTCGAATGAAAACAGGTTGCATCAATAGCTCGGCCTGCTGCCATGCGGCCATGTTGGCAAATTTTGGAGTCATGGCGATCGCTCCCCCTAGTGTACGAACATTCTACCTCGCAACCCTTTGATGATTGAGAGCCGCTAAGCCTCTCAAACCAAACAGAACC
>DATNPS010000524.1:0-11129 GCA_036703095.1 Crinalium sp.
CGTTGTCCCCATCCTGTAGCCAGATCCTCACGCGTTACTCACCCGTCCGCCACTAAGTTCCCGAAAGAACCCCGTTCGACTTGCATGTGTTAAGCAGACCGCCAGCGTTCATCCTGAGCCAGGATCAAACTCTCCATGTTGTAGTTTGTCTTTTGGCTCCAGAACAGTTTTAATTTGCTCCGGAATCCTCTTTGTTTTTTTTGCTTTGAAAATACTCTCAAAGCAACTCAATTTCAATTAACGAGGATTGAATAATTTTTTGGCTTTCAAACTATTCTTTTGTCTAGGTTCGTTGTGTCTCGAGAACTCGCTCGGCACTTCTTCAGTATATCAGACAGTTTCCAATTTTGGTGAAACTTTTTTACTAGTTGAAGCAGCTATACGCTACCGCTAGCATTTAGTTTCCTATCTGACCACCAGATGTGGAGGCCGTTCCTTGACGCTTTCCTAATGTAACAGATAAATGGGCGGTTGTGTCAACAACTTGGAAAATTTTTGTAGCTTTTATATCATTTCTCTTGAAATAGGCCCAGAGCGGGCGATCGCCCGCTCAAGTCATCCGCTAACCCCCAGAATTTTCTAGAAAAAAGCGTACCGTTACTACACCTTACTCAGCTTTTATTTCCTCCCACGCGAATTCGATATCGCTATTTCAACCGCAGATTCGTCGAATTCACGTTCCTCCAAAATGCAATTAGCGTGCTAAATACCCTTCATGTTGACAGGCAACTCTAGATGTTGTGCCCATATTATAAAGACGCATAAAGCGAATTCGATAGCCCAATATTATGGGCAGATAGGCCCGCAACATTGAGTGGTTAGGGGAGTGGCTCCAAAGCATTGACAGCAGCGGGTGTTATTTCTGGATTTTGCCATGCTGCTTCATAGCGCTCTTGAACCGCTTCAGCGTCCGAAATCTTGCCTTGAGCCTGTAAGCTTTGGGCCAATCCGTAGAGTGACCAACCATTTTCGGGATAGGTGGCTAAATCTTCGCGGTAGATTTGCTCAGCTTCTGCTGGACGGCCTGTTTGCAGCAACACAGCACCTAACGCCTGCCGAACAGGAGAATACCAGGGGGATGGTTCATCGTATTTGAGGGCGTCTTCCAGGTCAACGCCAGCGTTTAAGTGGGCGATCGCCTGTTCATAATTTCCCTGTCTGGCTGCCAATTCCCCTGCTAATACTTGAGTGGCGATTTGCAGCAGATGGGCTGTTGTATTGTTATCCCAAATGGTCACACCCTCCAGAGCAGGATCAGCCGCATTGGCCTGTAATGCCTCTAGCTCTTGCGCGGCATCCTGTAACTGACCTTTAGCAATGAGAGCCATGCCTCGTGCGAAGTGCCATACACCCGTCGGATACACCAGATCGGCATCAGGGGCAGGCGTGGCGAGAATATCATCCCAAAGCCCGAACTTGACCTGAGTATAGAGAGGAATAGAGAGATAGTGCTGCAACGTGCCCAGTCCCAGTGCTCGCAGCAGGTTTGGATCAACCAAAGCAGCAGTTTGACGAGCCGCGCTGAGGGCGATATCCTGCTCACCTGCCAGCATTGCCGCATACCAAAGAAAATGATGGTTGTGGGGCATGTAGGCAATTCGGTAGATACCTTCCGGGTTGTGTTGCGTGGCATAGTGGGTATCCAGACTAGCCGCTTGCTGGTTTGCGAGAATAGCATCACGATAGCGGCCTACGCGAATGTAGATGTGGGCTGGCATGTGTACCAGATGACCAGCGTTAATCCGCAACGCCCGCAGGCGATCGGCAGCAGCAGCAGCCAGTTCAGGCCGTTGCGCTTCGACCGCATGAATATATAGATGTAGAGCACCGGGATGATGAGGACTGCGATCCAAGGCGGATTCCAATGTGGCGATGAGTTCCGCGCCCTCTGGCCTGGGTTCACCGTTGGCTTGCCAGTAATCCCAGGGCATGGTATCCATCAAGGCTTCAGCGAATAGGGTAGCCGCATCTACATCATTGGGGTAGCGCTGCACAACCGCTCGCATGGCGTTGGCATACGCAAGGTTGAGAGAAGCGCGATCGCTTCCAGAGTCTTGGGTATAGCGCTGTGCCAGAGCTTGAATGTAGGCTTTTTCTGGTTCGCTGGCCTGGTCACTCAAGGCGATCGCTTTTTGAATCGCCTCCCAGGCAGTCGGGACAGCACTAGTGTCCATCGCAGCGTTAATGTTTGGGCCAAGAACATACGCCATTCCCCAATAGCACATTGCGCAAGTGGGTTCTAATTCGGCAGCTTGCTGAAAAGCGCGAATAGCCTCCGCATGGTTAAAACCATACGCCATGATCAATCCCTGATCGAAGTAGCGCTGCACCAGCGGATTGGTTGTCGAGATTGGATGGCTATAGTAACCCAGATCGTCAAATAAGGGTACGGTTGTAGAATCCGAGTTTGTTGCAGAAATTTGTGTAGACATGGTTTGAGAAGATTCTTCGGTATGAGCGATTGCTCGATTAGGAGACAATACGACCGTACTCATTGAGAGCAACATTGATAGGATTAACGATGTACAACTGAGTTTTGAGAATACATACATGTTCATGATTGTCATTAAGGTGAATGAGAATAGAGATTGAACCGTTATCAACTGTCTTTAAACAGCGATCGCACCATTTGAGAATCTAAAATATTTCAATCATGTCTAAACGGTAAGCGATCGCTTTGTTGATTTGAGAGTTGAGTATGCGTTGAAGTTTCTAATCTTGTAGAGCGATCGTCCTGAATCACGATTGAGAATTGATGGGTATTGAGCAGTGGTGAACTATGGCTGTCAGTTCGTCGCAATCGGGTAGCGATCGCACAAATTCTGCACATACGATCCTCTAGTTTTTGTGAATAATGTAGTAATCGTTTTGAAAATCGTGAGCCAGACGCTTCACATCAACACGGGTGAATCCAGCTTCGCTCAGCATTTGCAGCGCTTTTTCTTGCCCCCACATGGCTCCCAACCCCATTCCGCCAGAGGCTAGGGAGACTGTCATGCAGTGCATACAGGAAATGGTGTAGAGTAACGGCCCAGCGGGATGATTCAGGTTACTGCTGACCTCAGTTGACGCGTGAATGTCTTGCATCAGGTAAACCCCATCGGGACGCAAAGCACTGTAAATGTTACGCAGCACGAGATCGGGTCTGCCCTGATCGTGAATGGCGTCAAAGGTGGTGATTAAATCGTAGCGATCGCACTCATCCAGGGTCGCAGCATCTTTCACTTGAAACAGAATGTTGGTTAAACCGCGATGATGAGCTTCAGCATTGGCATTGGCGATCGCTTCTCCGGAAACGTCATATCCTACAAAGCGGCTATTGGGAAACGTATGAGCCATTTTATTCAGCGCCCGTCCGCTGCCACAGCCGACATCCAAGACATTAATGCCCTGCTGAAGTGCCTCTAGCAATCCAGGGATGAGCGGTAAAATGTGATCAAACAGCGCAGATACGGTTGTTTGGCCGCTATCCTCAGCCATAACATCATGGAAACGTTTGAATTCTGAATAGGGCACACCGCCGCCGTTGTAAAAGCAATTCAGGATTTGTTCTTCCACCGATCCCAAAAGCGGAATGTATTGAGTAAACGGAGCAATGTTGTCAGATGCAGCGGCGCGCGTTAGGAAGGCGGCATGTTCGCGGGGCAAGTAGTAGGTCTTGTCGGATGGATCGTATTCCACAAACCGACCTGTCACCATTGCGCCCAGCCATTCCCGCACATAGCGCTCGTTTAAGCCTGCGGCATTAGAAATCTGTAGACTGGTAGAGGGAGGCAATTCTGCCATCGTGTCGAATAGTTCTGTGCGATGTCCAATAGAGGTCATTAGCGCCAGTGCGCCATTGTTGAGCATCGTCAGCATTTGCTCGGCAAAGGCATCGGCTTTGGTTGTGTCAAAGGTTTGAGTGGTCATCATGAGGAGTTCTCCTGGCTTTATGAGTCGGATGCACATCTATTTCGGTGCATCTAGACTTACGGTAGCGAGGAGAGCGATCCGAAAGCGTTCTAAAAGCGTTCCAACCCCAAAATGGGCTACAGCGAAGCTTCGCATGCTGTAGCCCATCTGAATAATAGCTGTGACGACTATTGACCGTTCTGGTTGGATGGAGCAATCGGTATTTGAATGACGAACTCCGTCCCTTCACCCATCCTAGAAAAGCAGTCTAATTTACCACCATGCTTCTCGGTGATAATTTGATAGCTGATGGACATACCCATCCCTGTGCCTTTACCAACAGGTTTCGTGGTGAAGAAGGGGTTAAAGACTTGCTGTTGAATGGCTGGCGGAATACCAGGACCATTGTCAGCGATCGCAATTTGCACCCACTGTTTACCGATCGCCGACGTTCGAATCGTGAGTCGGCCCGGATTCGCCTGAATATCTTGGAATGTGCGACCTGCAAAGCTTTCCTCCAGAGCATCGATCGCATTGGTGAGAACATTCATAAACACCTGATTCAACTGCCCTGCGTAGCATTCCACCGGAGGTAAGCGATCGTAATCTTTCACCACTTCGATTTCTGGCCGTTCCTGTTTCGCCTTCAGCCGATGTTGCAGAATCAACAACGTGCTGTTCAGCCCTTCGTGAATATCCACAGGTTTAATTTCCGCTTCATCCATGCGGGAAAAGTTGCGCAGGGACAATACGATCTGACGAATGCGATTGGTTCCCACCTGCATAGACGACAGCACTTTCGGCAAATCGTCCTGCAAAAATTCCAGATCAATGTCCGTAGCCGCTTCCTGAATCTCGACTTTGGGATTGGGATAGTGTTGCTTGCAAAGTTGCACAAACTCTAAAAGTTGCTGAGTGTACTCCTGGGCATGGCTGAGGTTGCCATGAATGAAGTTAACCGGATTATTAATTTCATGCGCTACTCCAGCTACAAGCTGTCCCAGGCTCGACATCTTCTCACTTTGAATCACTTGCGCCTGCGTGCGCCGCAATTCCGTTAACGCATCTTGAAGTTCAACGGTGCGTTGTTCTACTCGCGCTTCTAGCTGTTCATTACTGTCTTCCAGAGCCAGGAACGATTCGCGAATTTGCCCTGCCATGTGGTTAAATGAATTCGCTAACCCGTTCAGTTCTCGAATCCCACTACTGACGGCAAACTGTTCTAAATTACCCGATGCCATCGCTTTGCTGGCTTGATTTAGGCGCAGGATTGGCCGCACAATCAAACGCGCTGTCAGAATCCCCAAAAGACAAGCGATCGCCAGTGCCCCCAAACACAGCAGAACCGTCGTGCGAGTATTGGCATCAATCTGCGCCATAAACGCATGTTCTGGAACACTTACCACAACCAGCCAATCCAGCCCATACGCATCGCGCCAGGGTGTGACATGCACGAAATAGCGATTTCCCTGCCAATTCACCTCTAGCCGTTGGGATTCTGTGATCGATTGAAAGCCGTTAAAGGTTTGCTGAACTTGTTTTGCAATACTTTGAACTTCTGAATTGGGACTCTCAATGGCTTGCAACCGCTGAAGTTTGCCATTCACGATTGAAAAGGGTTGTTGCGTGCTGGAATTGGCAATTAACATGCCATTCCGCTCCATAATAAATACCTGCCCCGAACGGCTGACCTCTAGCTGTCGCAAAAAATCACTCAGCTTGAGCAGATGAATATCTGCATCCACGACACCCATGATGCGATGCTGAGAATCGTAAATGGGACGTCCTGCCGAAGCCGCGATATATGGCCCATACGGTGAATCCCAGACGTAAATGTCAGACCAGGTGGGTTTGTTGGCGTCTAGTGGCCCTCTATACCAGCTTTCAGTGAGGTGATTGTAATCGTAGGTGCGAATAATGTGGGTACGATCGCCCTGTGCATTAATCGCATAAGTGCGATCGTTGTTTGGCAGCTTTGGCCCCCAATCATCCACCACAGTCGTTTTACCGTCATAGCTAATCGCCCCAACGCCTGCACCTGTCGTTAATCCATAGCCAATAAACGTTAGGTTGTAGGCTTGCATTTGCTGCCAGAAGTACTTCCCAGCCGTTTCGCGATCGCCCACATCTAACAGACCCAATTGAATAGCATTGGCATTGATTTCGGTTAGCTTCTGCGGAATGGAAAGATAGGCGTTTAAGTGCTGATCGACTAAATCGCTATTGCGATCGATTAATTGATTGGCTAAATCATTAACGGCTTTTTGACCATTTCTAAATGACAAATAGCCCACTAAACTCACAATTCCAAATACCTGCAAAACAAAAGGAATAATCAGCACAAGCTGCAAAGAAATTCCTCGCTTCTGTTTGGAATGACGAATTTTCATAAAGGAGCAAGAGAGGGCAGTTTTTAGCCATCAGAGTTTTATGGTCATAGAATGCCCGTTATTCACTTGCTTCTCCCACCATTCCATTTGGTATGGCGACCGTCAAGACGGCTAGGAAAGGGGAGGTGGGGGCTGCGCCCCCAGCCAGAGGTTCCACCCCTGCCCCCCGTTATGGTTTTGGTATGGCAACCGTCAAGACGGCTAGGAAAGAAGGGGTGGAGGCTGCGCCTCCAGTTAGGGGTTCCACCCCTGCACCCCGATTATGGTTTTGGTATGGCAACCGTCGAGATCGCCAGGAAAGAAGGGGTGGGGGCTGCGCCTTCAGCCAGGGGTTCTACCCGTTCAACTGCACCCCGATTATGGCTTCAGAACATTAGCTGACCAAACGCGATCGCACGGAATCCCAAATTTACGGTGAGCTGCTTGAATCACATCCGCATCAGAGGCATTGAGTTCCCACACAAGGCGAGTGCGATCGCGCGAGACGTAAGAGCACACCCATTCAATACCATGCTCGGCATAGTAGGGTAGGATTTGTCCATTGGTTTTATCCCAATCCTCGTCGGTCAAGGAAGGATAGGTGCTTTCAACGACCTTGAGAATGGGTTCTTTCCAAGATGGTTGCGTGAATTCGGGGACGCGGATTTCGGCTGGCCACATCCGGTCAAACCTGATATTCGCCATGCGGTATGAGGAACGAACGGCTTCCGTATCGGGTGCATCAAACGTACAAATCGTGCGACGCCAATCCGTTGAGATCAGCGAATAGCGCCAGTCAGCCTCTCTCGCTTTCAGGCAAGGAAATACTCGTTCATCTGCCGCTTCGATGATCTCTGGCGTGAGCGGCTGTGCATGAGTAGTCTCAACAACGATAAGCGCCATTATGACCTCCTAGACGAAACAGTTTCCCGCATCCGTTGCATCACTTGCTCAACAGCCCTTCGGCTCGATGTGCTCAGGGCATGACGATCAATGTCCCGATACAACGCTTCAAACCAATCCGTTGCTCGCTGGCGATCGCCCCTCTCCAGCTCTGCCTGAACCAGAACCGCCCAGGCCAAACCCATTTCACTAGGCTGATTGACCACCTGAGCTGCTTCTAAAGCTGCTTCGGCCCGATGAACAGCCAGATCAAAGCGATCGCACTCCAGATCCACTTGAGCGGCGTGAGCCAGGACGTAGGACAGCATTCGCTTCGCATCGACGGTCTTCAGCGTGGCGATCGCCTGGTTCAAAGCTACGGCAGCACTGGGTTCCCGGAGCACATACTGAACGAGAGCTTCTAAAGCCGCTGCAAACGCGCATTCACTGCCTTCTCCCTGCATTTGCATCGCGACGGATGCCATGTCCCGGCAGTGGGGTAGCGCCAGTACAGGATGTCCAGCTTCCAGTTCCAGCATGGCCAAATAGCTCAACAGGTAATATTCTCGCCAATGATCTTGTTCAGCCTGCGCCATTCTCCACGCCTGTTGCAGCAGCGATCGGGCTTCTGCATAGTTACCCTTGTGGCGCTCAACCGTGCCCAAGCCGCTATACAAATCCACGGTTTTCAGATCAACTCTGGCGGCAAGCGACTGAGCTTCCAATAAAATTGCTTCGGCACGAGTCATTTCACGCCCAATCTCAGCCAGACAGGCCCCACTGTAAGCCAACATCTGAGCCGCCCGTACCGGACTCGCCGCCCGACTGACCTCAGCCACTTTAAGCGAATGTTGATGAACGTTCGTGTAGTTGTTGTGCTTGAAATTGAGCGTCACCAATACTTCAAGGCCAAGCGTTTCCTCATCTCTCAGCCCCAGAGCGATCGCATTCTGGATCAACCGCTGAGCATCATTCTCCAATTCAACCGTTTGTTCAGCGGTAACTCCGGCCAGAATGTAAGTCAGCAGCAGATTTAAGTGCAGTCGAATGCGGGTGCGATCGTCGAGCACCTGACAGTCTTGCATCCCGCGCTGAGCCAGTTCTGCCGCTTCAGCATAGGCAAATAGTTTAAGGCATCGTTCTGCTGCCGTTAAAGACGCAGATGCCGACAGAGCGCGATCGCCCCCCAATGACGCGTGATGAGCAATATCAACCGCTAAAGCCTGATCGGTCGCAACAAGCTGATTGAGCTTATGGGCAATTTGCAAATGCACCAACCGACGACGCGGTTCCGAAAGCTGCCGATAAGCCACCTGGCGCACGATATCGTGCGCGAAGTCGTAGCAAATTTCGTCACTCGTTGCCGCGCTGGTTCGAATAATCGTCTGCTGTTCCAACTGTTCGATCGCCATCAGCAACTTGGCCATCGGATAATCCGCCACATGAGCCACTAGCGTTGGCTTAAAGCTTTGACCCAAAGCCGCCGCCCAGGGAATGAGTTCACGGGCCGTGTCATCCAACCGTTGCAGGCGATCGCGAATTAGCAATTCTAAATTATCAGAATGGCGGGTGTCTCCATAGGACAACGCACGAGTGATTTCCAGCGCAAATAAGGGATTGCCACCGCTGTCAAGAAAAATGCGATCGGCGACCTGTTCCCAACACAGGTCGAGCGATTGTGTTTGACTCATGCGGTGGATCAGTTCAGTCGTATCTTGCTGCGTTAAGGGACGGAGTTCAATCGTTTGCAAACGACGCTCCCGTCTTAACGCCTGCACGACCCGCGACACACTGGCATTATCGTCGAGTTCTTTAGAACGACTGGTGCAGGCAAACAGAACAGGCACACGATTGAGTAACCGAGTTGCGTAATGCAATAACGCGCAGGATGCTTCATCAATCCATTGGATATCGTCCAAAATGACTGCAACAGAGCGGTTGTTGGCGCACAGTCCTGCTAAAAACTGCACTACCGCATCAAATAAACGGCTTCGATCGGCTAGCGCTTCCGACCATCCGACCTCTGGCAACAAACAGCCTAATTCCTTGGGAATGGGAATGGGTGAATGGGCCAACAGCGATCGCAACGCATCAATCCAAACGCCATAAGGACGCATCATCTCGGCTTCAAATCCGCGTCCCCACAGCAGATAGTAGCGATCGCCCTGGAGCATATTCTGTAACTCCTCCAGTAACCGCGTTTTGCCAATGCCCGGTTCACCCATTAGCAGCAAAACCTCTCGATCGCCATCTTTGCGAGCTATCCACTGTTGAATCGCCACCCATTCGCGATCGCGCCCTACCAACGACAACAGCGGTGAGGACAGACGCGGAGGACACGCTATCGGTTCAGACAGGCGAATTGGCGAGGGTTGCGGCAGCCGCTCACCGTCATCATTTAAAACCTGCTCATAGAGCCGCCGAGTTGCAGGACTGGGATCAACGCCCAACTCCTCTCGCAACAGCGTCATGCAGCGATGATAAGTTTGCAGGGCATTGGCACGATCGCCACTCTGCCAGTGCAGTCGCATCAGCAGACTGTAAGTGGTTTCATTTAGGGGATCGAGCCGCATTAGCTGTTGCGTATAGCCCAGTGCCACCCGATAGTCTTGCTGAGTTTCAAGTAGGGTAATGAGTTGCACCAGAGCATTGGCGTGCGATCGCTGAAGCCGTTCCCGTTCCGGCAAAATCCACTCGTCGTCACAGTCGGGCAACAAGTCTCCCCGATAAAGTTCCAGCGCTTTCTCTAATGCTGGTCGGGCCACGTTGGGATCAGCGGTTTGCGATGCCGTTTTTAGCGATGCTTCAAAATCCGCAACGTCTAGCGTGAACGATGCGTTAGGTTGCCATTGCAGTGTCTTTACATCGATTGCTAAAAAGTCGTCTGAGTCTGGTAGCGATCGCCGCAGATAGCTTAATTCTTTGCGTAAGTTGGCCCGCCCTTGCTCATCTGTAGATTCCGTCCAAAGCTGAAAGGCCAACCGCTGCCGCAGTTGTGGAGCATGGCGATGGAGTAGCAAATAAGCCAATAGCGCACGCGATCGCCCGGTCGTGAAACCCGCAACCGATGCGCCGTCATAGCGTATGGCAAATTCCCCTAAAAGCTGAATGTGTAGGGTTGCAGCCATAATGCCTTGTTTGAGCCAGGTGAATGAAGCCAATCTTTATTGGCATTCCTATTCTAGATATACAAGACTTGAGCTGCTATTTACAGAACATTTTCAATCCGGCCATTACTCAGAACCTGCACCATTTGCAGGAGCGAATCGCTCCTGCAAATGGTGCAGGTTTGAGCGCTATCGAACTCACATTAATGCACGTAACGTAGATCCATCTCCTGTCAAAGACGCTAACGGCACATCACGACTGTCGAGTTTGAGCCATATTTCGTTAGCACGATTGCCTATTCCTTGCTCAATTTTGAGCTGATCAGCCGTCAGCCCATCGGCCAACCTGATTAAATCGTAACTAGGGATAAAATCAGTGATGTAGGTGAGTGCGTTCTTAGAAATTATAAACGTGTCAACACCAGCACCACCCACGAGACGGTTTGTTCCAGTCCCCCCCGCTAAGATATCGTCACCGTCCCCTCCTCGCAGCAGATCATCACCACTGAGTCCCAAGAGGGTATCATTACCACGTTGACCGTTAATGACATCATTCGAATTGTCAAACCCTCGAACCTGGTTGTTCAAATCATTCAGAAACGTGACTGTATTGCGATTCCAAACTTGATGTTGAGTGGAATCTGCATCAAAGACATCAAAGCTATCTTGTGGAGTTTTTTGTTTGTTAAACAAGATGTTCGCCGGATTAGACGCGATCGCCCTTCCTAAATTATCCAGCGTCTCCAGCCGCACATTTTTAAGCCAAACTCCAGTATCGGAAACACCTTCAAAGGATACGAGGGTGTGATTACCAACTTGAGTGAGCAATAGCTGACTGGCTGTAAACCCAGATCCTTCAAATTTGAGGGTATCTGTC
>DATNPS010000526.1:0-11236 GCA_036703095.1 Crinalium sp.
TACAGAGGGGCGATCGCCCCTCCTCAACGGTTCAACCTGCTGAGGAACCGCTACCGGAACTATCAGATGATTGGAAAGGATGGATTATTGAAAACAAGCTGCGTCAGATTCCAAATGAGAATTTGATCCAAACCATGATTCGGGATGGCATTGACGCCGATCTGGCTACCAGGGCCGTCCATACCATTCAGGCTGATCCAACCTTTCAACAACAGCATGAGGCCACTCAACGATTGCGTAAGCTAGAGTCTGTTTTAGCGACTCAACGTAAAGTGTCGGAACTATCGTCAAACTTTGGCACGATTGAACGCAGAAAAGACGTTTCAAAAGAAGAGTTTCTAGAACAGTATTACGCGACCAATACGCCAGTCATTCTGACGGACATGATGAATGACTGGCCTGCCTTATCTCTGTGGAATTCAGAGTTTTTCAGAACTCAATATGGCGATGCCGAGGTGCAGATCCAGTTTGGCCGAAATTCTGATCCAGATTATGAAGTCAACTGCAACAAGCACAAGCTCACCATTCGAATGCGTCAATATGTAGACATGATTCGTCAGGGTGGCGATAGCAATAACTATTACATGGTGGCGAATAATGGCAATCTGGATCGCCCAGAATTAAAAGACCTGCTGAAAGATATTATTCTGCCAGAGTGGTTGAATCCCGATGATTTAACGGGACGCGCCTTTTTCTGGTTTGGCCCCGAGGGGAGCATTACTCCCTTACACCATGATCCGTGTAATTTGATCATGGCCCAGATTCATGGACGTAAGCGTTGGCGCATGATTTCCCCAGCTCACACGCCGCTCATTTATAACGATATTGGCGTATTTAGCCGGGTCGATCTGGAAAACCCGGATTACGAAAAATACCCATTATTCAAAGATGTTCATATCATCGAAACGATCGTTAACCCCGGTGAGATCATCTTTGTTCCGGTAGGCTGGTGGCATCAAGTGAAGGGACTGGACGTCAGCATCTCCCTCTCATTCACCAATTTTGTATTTCCGAATGCCTACAGCTATCAAGACCCTCACATCCGGTCAGGATCATAAATTAAAGCCCGACACTTAATCTTGTGAAAGTGCGGCTCAGTCGTACTTTCACAAAATTAAATTTCGAGCTTTCTTGAACTCACGTCCTTCAGTGTGATGCGATCGCCGACAATACGCCCTCTCAAGCGCAATTACGACAATCGGCGAAACTGCCAACTGGTAAACATTTTGTGAATCTTTCTCAAGCTTTGTCCTAACTGTTGCCGCAAAGACTGCTGCCGAACGCCTAGCGCCTTTTCATAGCTCTCATACGCTTCTTGATATCGGCCTAATCGGTGCAAAGCAACCCCACGAAACGTAAACGCTTCTGAGTCTCTAGGGTTATGCTTCAAAGCATTTTCGCAGCTTTCTAGAGCTTCCTCATAGCGCTCCAGATGAATCAGCACGACTCCTCGAAACACCCAGGCCGCATGGTGAGTCGGCTGAATTTCCAAAACGTTGTCGAAGCAATTAAGCGCGGCTTCATAATCGCCTAAATTAGCCAATGCGTCGCCCTGGTCATACCAGGCGATCGTACTGGCCGAACTAAACTCAGAAGATTGATTGAGATGGGCAAGGGACTTACTCATAGATCGTCAACGCGAAGCAATATGCTTACCTCAGTGTTTTAGGCATTGATACATCAGGTGGTAGTGATATTCAACCGTCTGCACCGCTGTTGATACCAGTCAAGCCACTCTTTTGGAGATTGTCCGATTACTGCCCCTGATCAATCTAATCCGAATGGCGTAGATAAACTAGCCATTTCCCTGAGTCTACCCGAATATTAACCTGTGTCAACTCTATCCAGGCTCGCAAGTTTACTATTTGTTGCCAAAACTAATCCGTAATTTCGCTTACGTAACCTCAAACCGTGATTTTTCGCCAACAACCGTGATTTTCCTGGACTCACCAACCCTTTGGCTTTCGGGGCGATCGCAACACTTAGCCCTAAATATTTACAGAATTTTACAAACTCGCCTATAGGGTGCCTCAATAACTAGATAAACACCAATAGGGGGCTTAACCCCTTAGGCATTTTTTTGTAGCTTAGTTATCTTTAGATTGAGATGGTATTAGTAAAGCCGTCTGAACTCATCGTTGTTTAAGCTCTTAGCTTAACGCACAGCGAAATAATTCAAGCTCTAGTTATTCACTCTTTTAATATCACTATCATTCGATTAATCAGATCATAAATTAAGATCAATAATCCACTTAGCCATTGAGGTCTAAAAACAAAAGATTTCCCCTCTTAAAAATATCTTGTGAACCGCTTAAATTGCTTATTTAAATTTAAGAAACTTACTCTACTCAAAATAGAAGATGGTTGGTCAAAAAACCTCTTTAAACCCTTGAAAAATCGTAGGTTGGGTTGAGGAAGGAAGCCCAACCTTAACCTCCTATCTATTTCGAGGCCGTGTCTCTAACTCAAAATCTTACTTTCTGCATCTCATTACAAGCTTCATTTGGGCAGATGGAGATCAGACTTGTTAAAGGATGATTGAGTTAGAGGCAACCGCCATTAACTTATTGTTCCAACTACTATCCTTTAGAAGAGGAGCAGGTTTTCTATGGGAAAATTTATAGCTCATAACTCATTTTTATTTCATCAAGATTATATTTAAATATAGCTTTAGTTAAAAAATTTTATCTGCGTATTAGTTATATGAAATCCCATTTGATTGGGCATTCTAAGGAATAAGAAACAAACGATTAAACGTCATAAAACCATCATATTTCTGCCAATTAGAGGCAGTTTTTTGAGCGTGTTTCAGTAGGGTTCATCCTATCAGGGATGAATCATGGCGCTCTCTGTTAGACCTCTTGCCTGTGCATGACAGCTAGCCAAACATCTGCTCTCAGGCGTGTCAGCACTTGCGAGACGTCTATTCGTTGTCATCGCTGAGGTAAATTGATGTCACGGGATGCTCTAGTTGTAGGAATTAATGCATATCAGCATCTACCGGGATTGCAGGCTCCGGCCCGCGATGCTGAGGCGATCGCCCATCAGCTTCAAACCAGCGGTGAATTTCGAGTTCATCGTCTACCTGAAGTCATCCAAGAGGGACAGCCGAAAGTTGGAGCCAAAACAGCCGTAACATTACGGGAATTAGAAACAGCCCTGGTTAATTTATTCAAACCGAAGGGGAGCAACATTCCCCATACGGCACTGTTTTACTTCTCAGGGCATGGCATCCAGAAAGAAGCCGGAATTCAGGAAGGATATCTGGCTGTGAGTGACTCTCGCCCGGATGTCGGGTTCTACGGATTATCCCTATTCTGGCTGCGACGGTTGCTGCAAGAAAGCCCTGTTCGCCAGCGCATTCTCTGGCTGGACTGCTGTCATAGCGGCGAGTTGCTCAACTTTCTGGAAGCCGATCCGGGTGCCCGTGCCGGAACCGATCGCCTGTTTATGGCCGCCTCACGCGAATACGAAGCAGCCTACGAATCGCTGGATGGCCCTTACAGTGTCTTTACCCAGGCTTTGCTGGACGGACTCAACCCCCAGCGAGAAGCATCGGGAATTATCACCAACCATTCTCTAACCGCCTGGGTTAGCCAATGCCTGAACGGCGAAGTTCAACAGCCCCTGTTCGAAAACTCTGGTAGTGAAATTATTTTGACGCGACGAGTCGGGCCAGCCACCCAGATTGCAGAACACCCATCTAGCGAGATTTGCCCATACCGGGGTTTAGAGTTTTTCGATGAAATTCACGCAGACTACTTCTTCGGACGAGAAGAATTAACGGATCAACTGATTGAAAAACTCAGAACCGGACGATTTATTGCCGTCGCCGGGGCATCGGGCAGCGGTAAATCTTCGCTGGTACGAGCGGGGCTAATGGCTAAACTGCATCGGGGGCAAGCCTTTTCGGGAAGCGATCGCTGGCGCATTAAATTACTCACTCCTACAGAACATCCCCTCAAAAGTCTAGCTGCCGCCTTCATCGACACCGATTTGACAGAGTTTGAGCGAGCCGAACAGCTCAGACGAGCCGAGATTTTTCTGAAAGATGGGAGCAATGGGCTGGCCCAACTGATTCGGGCTAGCCTGCCGATAGAAGCAGGGACTACAGTGATGCCTCAAGCTCGGCCACACCTGCTGCTGATTATTGATCAATTTGAGGAAGTGTTTACGCTATGTGATGGCCCAAACGCCGAGCAAGAGCGCCAGCAGTTTTTCAACTGTCTGATTGGAGCGTTAAGAACGGCTGGAGAGTGCCTGAGCATCATCATCCTGTTGCGGGCCGATTTTATTGGCAAGTGCTCTCTGTATGAAACGCTGGCACAGCAAATTGAACAAAATCTGGTGATGGTGACACCGCTCAACTACGAGCAGATTAAAGCCACCATCACTCGCCCTGCCAAAAAAGTTGGACTGGTGTGTGAGCCAAACCTGGTGTACACCATGCTGCTCGACCTGATTGGCTCACCGGGAGAATTGCCGCTGCTGCAATATACATTGATGGAACTGTGGCAGCGTCGCCAGCAGAATTCTAACAATGGCCCATCCCGTTTAACCCTGGATACCTATACCGAGCTGGGCGGCGTGAGGGGCACCTTACAAAAACGCGCGACTGAAATTTTCTATAGCTTGCCCCCAGACGAACAAGCCGTTGCTAAACGCATTTTCTTAGCGCTCACGCAATTGGGTGAAGGCACAGAGGACACTCGTCGTCGGGTGACGAAAGCCGAATTGGTCAGTCCTGCCTTTCCAGCCGAGTTGGTGGAACGGACGCTAGAAAAGCTGGTCGCGGCGAAACTAGTTATTACAAATCGAGAGAAAAATGCTTGCATCTCAGTAGAGGCAGACTCAACAAAAACAATCCTGGTGAGCCATGAAACTATTGATGTAGCGCATGAGGCGTTGATCCGGAACTGGTCGCTGTTACGCGGTTGGTTGGATGAAAATCGGACGATGTTGCAGCGGCAACGCTGGATTGAACGGGCGGCCCAGGAATGGGAGATCGTCGGCAAACCGATCGCGATCGAGTATTTGCTGCGCGGCAGTCGATTGGTCGATGCCGAAGAGTTCGTAAATACTTATCCTGATGAAATTTCAGCGTTAGCTCAGCAGTATGTCTCTACCAGCCAAACGGAGCGCCAGCGCACGAAACGCGAGTCGCGATCGCTGCAAATCGCAGTGCCATCAATTTTATTGGTGGCCTTAGCGATTACGGTTAATCAATATCGCAGCACATTACAAACCCAGGCTGAAAAAGACTATCAGCTTCAGATAGCGACCTCACGAGAGCGGGCAGCGATCGCCCAATCCATTCTCCAGGAACCCAATGCCGATCCCATGACGGCCCTGCTGATCAGCCGCTTATCGGCAGAACAAAGCGGCCCGACGTTTGAAGCACAATCCAGTTTACGAGCAGCCCTCCGGAGCCTGGGTCTACAGTTGGAACTGAAGGGACATGAAGGAGCCGTCCGCCAGATCGTCTTCAGTCATGATCAACGCTATGTCGCAACCTCAAGCGCCGATGGTACCATTCGCCTCTGGCCTCTAATGGCTCAAACCATCTATACCAGGCCCTTGACGCCCAGCCATGTGCTTTCCTGGAACGCAGATGCACCGAGTAACCCTTCAGAGACGCCAGCGGATATTACAACACTGGCCTTAAGTCCAGATGGCCGGCAAGTGGCGGCGATCGCCCAAGGATCTCCTGCCGTCAAAGTCTGGTCAGCCGCAACGGGACAATTTCTGTTTAAGTTAGCGCTGTTGAATCCCGCTAACCAGATTGCCTTTAGCCCGAATAATCGCTGGATTGCAACCCTCAGCGGCAATCAAATCATTACCCTGTGGCAGGCCAGTACCGGGGAACGGCGCATCATCTTACCCGCTCAGGGATGGATTAACAGCCTCCAATTTAGTCCCGATGGCCAATTTCTCCTCACCGCAGGACGGGACGGCAATGCCCGCCTCTGGAAAATCGCGACTGGAGAAACCCTGGTTCAACCCACCTTAGTCAAATCGCTCTCGCATCCGGCCGCCCTTAACAGCGCTTGTTTTAGCCCCACAGGTTCGTGGATTGCGACTGCTGCCGCTGATGGCAAAGCGCGATTGTGGAATGCCGCCACCGGAACATTAACAAAGGTCTTTCCCCGAGACCCATCCCAACCAGAGTTTCCGAATCTATCGAGGCTGATCGCCAACCCAACCACTCTATTTGGC
This sequence comes from Crinalium sp., assembly GCA_036703095.1. GTDB lineage: Bacteria > Cyanobacteriota > Cyanobacteriia > Elainellales > Elainellaceae > DATNPS01. The sequence goes on from DATNPS010000526.1 coordinate 6,217, forward strand.
AATCAGAACGTGCTCCCGATCCAACAAGTCGCCTTCAGTCCAAACGGATTGTTTTTGGCCATGACCAATGCGGAGAATCAGGTTGGCCTATGGGACATCCGCACAGGCCAATCGGTCATTCGAACCCCCGCTTTCTTTAATCAGTCTGAATTCGAACCGCCAGCCTCGGAAAATACAGCATCGCTGAACGTTGAACCAAGCTTACGCCCGATCGCCTTTAGTGCCAATAGTCAGATGATGGCCACCATCAGCCGTCGTTCTGCCAGCCAGCAGAATTTGTACACGGTTCACCTGTGGAATCTCTATAGCGGCCAAGAAATGGGAACGTTGCAGGATTACTCCGGTGAAATTGAAGCGCTTCAGTTCAGCCCGGATGGCACCTACATCGCGACCAGCAGCCCCAGTGGCATTGTCCGACTCTGGTCAGCGGATCGGGGCGGAGAATTGCCGAGCATTGCGATCGCCAACGCTCCAGCAGAGTGGGCGGCTTTTAGTTCAACGACGTCCTCTTCACAAAACACCAGGATGGTAACGGTAGACGGTCACGGCATTCTTCGCACCTGGCAAATCTGGTCGGAGGCAGCTCCCGCTGTCGATACAGAGGAATCAAGTCCAGCCACGCCGCTGCTCCATCCTAACCGGATTGAATCGCTCAATTTTTGGCAGTGGCTCTTGAGTCTGGCTTATCACGCGTCAAAAAATCTGCACTCCGGATACAATACACCTCCCGCCGATCAGGCTGATTCGGCTGACGTGAATGAATCCGTTGCCGCCGCTTCCCCAGCCTCCAAACCCGTCAGTACAGATGTCTTGAACCGACAGGCGATCGCGCTTAACCAGACAGCACTTACCAGTTTTGCATCCAGCCCGAATGGGTCATTGGTGGCGATCGCCACGGCAGATGGATGGATCGAACTCTCCCAGGAACAGCCCGATCATTCATTAAAACGGCTGCACCGCTGGCAAAATTTTAAGATGGCATCGCAGCCTAGCGCGGCAACATCTACCCCTTCTACTCGCAGAACCGTCAGCCTGGTGCAGCAATTAACCTTTAGCCCAGATGGAAAACGATTGATGGGCATTAGCGATGATTTAACCATCCGATTATGGAATGTTCAAACGGGTCAGCTGCTACACCTGCTCCAGGGACATCAGGCCGCTATTGCCGATGCTCAATTTAGCGCCGACGGTCAGCGCATCGTAACCGCCAGTTGGGATAAAACGGCTCGCATTTGGAAAACCGATTCAGGGCAGCTCATTCGAGTGTTTCCGCATCCTGAGAGAGTCAATAGCGCTCGTTTCAGCCCCGATGGCACACATATCGCGACCGCCAGCTGGGATGATAACGCCAGAATTTTGAATGCCGACACTGGCCTAGAACAGGTCATTTTGACCGGACACCGTGACGCCGTTTTAAGCGCCGAATTTAGCCCCGATGGGCGATCGCTCGTCACGGCCAGCGAAGATGGCACAGCCCGTTTATGGGATGCCCAAACGGGAATCGAGCAAGCCCAGTTGCGGCCTAACACGGCGGGGGAAGCCCCCATACCCATTCAACGTGCCTTCTTTAGCCCCGATGGCGAATATATTGCGACTCTGGCACAGGATGGGCAGATTCACCTTTGGGCAGCCACCTGGCAGATGTTGTTGAAGCTAGCGCGCGATCGCAGCCTCCGACAACTCACACCAGAGGAATGTATTCGCTATTTGCGACTGATTCCCAACCGCTGTCCGGCGTTGGATTTGGGGAGTTCTAGCTAAAGTTCACGACACCTGCCACACGGATGCTGTTTCTGTTCCTTTGGCATGAGGGATATGCAGATAATAGCTGATCCAGGTTAACGGACTGAGTGCTCTGCACAAAAACTGACGCTTGCGATGAGAGAGTCGGGAGAATGCAATGTCATGATTTAGAACAGTTAGTGGATTAATAAACGTTGCGTACTTTTGATAAGAGAGACCAATCAGATCTTCTAATTGTTGCAGCGTGTATCCTCGGCGCACATGGCCCCATTCAGCCATCACGTCTGTTTCATCAGGACACATCGATTTCATGAATCCATAGTATGGAAATCGCCAATTTTCATTGGGAGTACTGACCAACAAAAAGCCACCGGGCTTTAAAACGCGCCGTGCTTCTGCAATCGCTTTTTCGTGATTTGGAACATGCTCCAATACATCAAACATCGTGACCGCATCAAACGAGCGATCGCTAAATGGAAGCTGTGTCGCATCACCGCAGACAAACTGAACATTCTTTTGCTGATTGCAGGGCGCGTTGGCATACTGCGGATCAAGATCAATATTCGTGATCTTTGCCTTGGGATACAGCAAAGCTGTCAAGCCACCGCGTCCGCCACCTACTTCTAAAATCGTTTCAAATGGGCGATCGGGCGCAATCCGGTGAATGGCCCGCATTTTTTCACGGTAAAAGAATCCCTGTGTTAATGGTTCAGGAAATGGATTCTTATCTAAAAATTCAGCCAACGGTGTTTTATACATCATTTCCAAGAAAAAATTCAGCGTTTTTTGAGTGGTATGGCAACCGTCGAAACAGTTGGGATAGGGGGATGTGAGCTTCGTCCCCAGCCAGGGATTCCACCTCTGCACCCCACCCTAACTAACCCTTTAATTGCTATAAGGGATCTAAATTCTTTAGTGAAATTAGAGAACAAGGCTCATTTGTTTTGTAGATAGAACTTGACACCAGAGAAGTAACCTGAGATTTCTGCGGCAAGCGTTTTATTGAAGGATTTTGAACGACGAAAGAGACTCTTGAGCGATCGCCTGAAATAATATCGAGGCAACGCAACACAAAGCCGACGAAGATTTCCCCAATGTCTATATTGCTCAAATTGAATTAATAGAGCGGCGACATGTCCCCGCATATATTGATGTGCCTGATGCTGAAGCGTATCCAAATCGCAGCGATGGTAGTGATATACAACCACTGAGGGATCATAGCGACATGACCAGCCATCTGCTAATAAGCGATACCACAACTCCGAATCTTCGCTACATCCCGATGCGCCTGCGCCCAAGCGTTCGTCAAAATCCCCAACGCGATCAAAGGCTTGACGACGAAACGCCATATTGGCCCCGGCTCCAATCCGCCATACAGGAACACCGACATGTTTCATGGCCATGAAAAATGATTTATCAAACGTTTTGACTCGATACCCCTGACCAAATCCACCCAGTTCTTTTTCAAAGATCACCTGAGATTCTGTGTCCAACGCACCGGGCAAAACCAGACCCGTGATGGCCATCATTTGAGGATCAGAAAAACTGCGTTGCAATTGAGCAATCCAGTTGGGATGTACGGTTACGTCATCGTCAGTAAAGGCAATGATGTCACCCGTACTGTGGCGGATGCCTGTATTTCGCGCAATGCTTAAGCCAGCCCTCGGCTCTAGCACATAGCGGACGTTGGGCATTGACGCAACCAGCTGTTGTGTCGCGTCAGAACTGGGGGCATTATCCACCACGATAATTTCATGGGGAGGGGTAGATAGCATTTGGAGCGATCGCAAACAGTTTGCCAATTGATCGGTTCGGTTACGCGTGCAAATGATGACAGAAACCGTCGCTGCCGTTGCGGACGCTTGAACCTGAAGGTTTGAGAGAGGGCGATCCAGCGAACGTAATTGTTCAAAATCGGGAGGCGTGTCTCTCGGTTGCAGGTGAGGCAACACAGGCAAGGGAGCTTTGAACCCGTGATTGAAGAGGCGATCGCCCACGGCGGGCGTAATCGTTTGTAGGGCCAGAGTACGCAGTTGAGTTGCAGGTATAGGCAACTGAGCGGCTAAAATCTCTCGACGACCGAGCGGCAAATCATGCCACCAAAACACCACATAAAACCCCTGAACTCCCGACTCATGAGGAAGATTGGGTAGCGGTTGACTCAAATCAACATGGATGATTTTCCAGGGCAAAAAGCCGCTCATGGATATTGCCTCCGAATTTGCTCAATCCGTCGTTGCGATCGCTGATATTCCCCCAACAATCCCGTAATTCCTCCCGTCAGTTCAGCCAACAGCATGGGCAGCGGTAAAGGATGGCGTTTCTTCAACCGTTGTTTCACCTGGCCCAACTGATAGCGAAACCACCACTTAACGAGTCGTTTCAACTTAGGCCGCTGTGCCGGATCGCTTTGATATGACTTGGTTACGAATGCCATCAATCCCAATCCCCAACTCCAATATTGACGACGCAATTTTTCAGTTTCGCGACGATGTTGGTGAAACACCAGATATCGAGGTTCATACACCAACGGATATCCAGCCCGAATCACGCGATAGAATATATCGAGATCGCCACCGCCCGGTAGAGGCGCACCTGTATCTAGCGCGTCGTCAAATCCGCCCAGTTTCAGCAAAATCTCCCGTCGAAAAGCCATATTGCATCCCGCTCCAAAAATTCCGGCACCACAGGGATGCAGAGGATTTCCGGGCAACATCTGACCATACCGAATTTTCTCAAAACCACGGCGGAAGCCACCACCCTGCTCAAACAACACCTGCGCGTCCGTTTCCAATTCGTAGGGCAGCACTAAGCCAGTAAATGCCGCCGCGTCTGGATTTTCTGACCAGGCTTCCCGCAATCCATCTAGCCAACCGTGATCCACCGTCACATCATCATCTAAAAAGGCCAGAATTTCGCCCGTTGCGTCTTGCACAGCTCGATTGCGCGCAAAATCAAGACCGGGCTTTGGCTCTCGCACGTAGCGTACCGTGGGTCGTGATTCTACAACCTCATGAGTCCGTTCATCAGAAGGGGCGTTGTCCACAACAAGCACTTCAAACAGCGTAGAACCATTTTCATCTGGTACTTGCAGCGCAAGTAGTGAATTCAAACAGCGCGTTAAATTATCTGGTCGATCTTTTGTACAAATTGCAACCGTGAGTGAGGGAAACGGAAGGCTCTGAGATAACGGCTCTAACTCATCCTGGATACTCTCCTGAAGCAGCTTGGCACCGATTTCTCGACTCATCAGGCTGGCTAGCTCAGCCGACGTTAA
>DATNPS010000533.1:0-19025 GCA_036703095.1 Crinalium sp.
GCGGGTAATGGTCACTAATCCTTTATTGTCTGCCTCGATCTCATCCTGGCGACTGTGGGGGCGTCGAATTGCCAACTCTACCCCGATATTAACCGCCACATTTCGGTCAAGTCCTGCGGCAGTTGCCAATCCTTGCTGAACTGCTGTCTCTCGCATTTGCTGTACCGCATGTCGAGCGGCAATATGGCCGATCTCGTGACCGATTACGCTAGCCAGTTGAGCTTCATTGTCTGCTGTCTTAATCAATCCTGATGTGACATAGACATAGCCGCCCATTGTGGCGAAGGCGTTAATTTGAGAATCGTTGACCACCTGGAACGTGTAGGGGATATTGGGGCGATCGCTATAGGGAACCAGCCGTTGCCCAACTTCACTAATGTACTGATTCACGCTGGAATCGTTATAGAGCCTAAATTCACGGGTTGTAAGCTGCTGATTGATCTGTCGGCCTAGCGTAACTTCCTGGTTATCCGATAAATTTGAGAGCTGGATAATTTGAACACCGCGCAAAATCAAATCGAGCCAGGGAATAGCCTGCGACGGGCCTGGAGTTGTTACGACAATTCCCAGGGCAACCACAGCAGACATCACACCATAGAACCAGCGGCGACTCAGTTGACGATAAATTTCAAAGAGAGCATCAAACATATAAGGTATGAAAAGCAGTCAAGAGACGATGCCAAAAAATAACGGAGAAATCGGCAGATAGCCGTATTGAAATCCTGAAGCGACTGAGTCAGATCCGCAATAGGAACCCGCTCATGGCTTGTGAGGTTCCACCTTCAACTGTGCCTGCCTATTCAAAAGAAGACGAACTTCCAGATCGGTATGTTGCAATTTTAGGTTTCCCCAAATTACATGGGGGAAAATACTGGACTCTTCATGTTCTGTCCACAGGCAGCAGGATTCCATAGCTTGCGGGTTTTGTACCCTCGACAGACGTGAAACATCTACAAGCATGGTGATGCAAGCTCGTCCCAAGCGAACCTACATTACCACCGATTGCAGGTTTTGCGTGCCCGGCGGGCGCGCAAAACCTGCAATCGGTCTCAAAATGAGAATTGCTGACGTTAAAGATTGATGGCGAAAAGAGGGGAAGAGTCGTGATAGGCTAGCGTGGGTCACAATTATCCGGGGTGAATAGTTGCCGGAACGGATGATGTGATACAACCACCCCAAGTTCATTCCCGTTTGGGCTAGAGTGCTTTTGATATGGCTATTTTGGATTCACAAGGCCGACTATTCGGCAAAGTCAGTATTTTGGATGTTGGAGCGGCCTTAATCATTTTCTTTGTGATTGGGGGCATCTTCCTGTTTCCTGGCAGTTCTGGTTCCGTGGCCCAACTGGGGGTACAAACCAAACCTGTTGAGGTAGATGTGATCGTTCGTGGGCTGACGGTAGCTGACCCAAAGGGCTTGCTCAGTTCTATTCAAGAAGCGGGCAAAGCAAACGTGATCATTCGAAATCAGCCCTATGGCCAAATCAATGTCAAGTCTGTCCGAGAATTGCCTCGCACGGTAGCAGCACCTCAACCGGATGGATCTCTCAAAGCATTACCCGATCCAAGGCCAGAGTTAGACCTGACGCTTGACATGCTGATTACGCTAAACGGCGATGCGCAGATTGTAGATAATGGCCCTGTACTGGGCAACAACAAGATTAAGATCGGCACCCCCCTCGAACTTGAGGGACTCACCTATCGATTCAATACTTCCGTCGTCGGCGTTAGAATTCTCAACAACTAACATCGCGGCATCACCACAAGCTATCGCCAGGAGCGCACCTCATCCCGTGGGGTGCGCTCCTGCATTGTACCGTTGAGGTCATCATTGTTTCGGGGTATCGTTTGGAACCAGAATTCTATTTTTCAGTCAAGAGTTGAAGGATCTGATTTAATCCACTATTTATGGCGAGGGCGTTTGATACTGCGGATTCTGGACTTTAATGATGACCCAGCGTGGGCAATTTAAAGCCTGTAGTCAAACGGCTGACGTCTCTCTGGATATACCTACATGAACCAGGGGCATTAGATCATAACTATTACTGACTCAAGGTACTGACTCAAGGATAATTTCGCTATGAAACACGTCGCTATTTCTACAGCTGTTGCTTTAACAGTTTTGACCCTTGGAGCACTAAACGTCAATGCTCAAACACCTGGTAGAACCACCACGACGTATGCTCAGACGTCTAATATGACCGATGTGAGCTACATCATTGACCTCAGCCGTGCCAAAAATCTGGCACGGATGGCAGCAGAGGAAGCCAATGGCGGGCTAGGTCAATATCGGGCTGAAATGGCAATGCATGGCCCCGCAGCCAATTCGCCCTATGTCGATAATGGCAATGGCACCTGGACCTTTACCTTCCTGGGTGGCCCTCCGGGTTACAGCAACCCCAGCGTACAGAGCGTTGTGACTGTCGATCGCAGTACCTGGGGCGTGAATGTAGACTACAACGGCCCAATTCGTTCTACACGCTAAGGATCGCGGATTTAATAAAACCCGCAACTTAATTTTGGAAAGTGCGGCTCTGCCACACTTTCCAAAATTAAAAATTTGGTTTTAATTTATCGATGATCCTAAATCATGTGTTAGGAGTTTGCTGTTGAATAAAATCCCAATTTCTTGGGGACAGCGGAATCGTCCCAAAAGAAATTGGGATTTTATTTTCTTGCGAGTCCTTTAAAGGTGCTGAGGCTTGAGGACTAAGGACTGAGCAGGGGACAATCCTCAGCGCTCCGTTCCACCTTTGCCATTTGCAATCCTTATTAATACACTACTCGCGAAGGTTATTTCCATAGATAGAGATACATCTGTGAATTGCTAGAGACACTGATTGCAAGACTAGCCATTAGTAAAGAATCCGATTAGATCCATGATTTGTTGAACGACAAGTCGGCGTCTTGTCGGCAAATCGCTCTACGCATTTTTATCGCAATGTATACTCTTGGAATTAACGCGGTATATCACGACTCAGCCGCTTGTCTAATCAAAGATGGGCAGGTTTTAGCTGCCGCTGAAGAAGAAAGGTTTACTCAAATCAAGCATGGCAAACGGCCCATTCCGTTCTCTACGTATGAATTGCCGTTTCATGCGATCGCCTATTGTCTCCAAACGGCTAACATTCGCTTAACGGATGTGGATCATGTTGCCTATTCCTACGATCCGTTTTTGTTATTAGGCAAGCATCGGTCTGATACCACTATTACCCTGCCGCTAGAGCCGAGCGCTCATCCTGTTCCAGACGAATGGGAAGCCGCGTGGGACCCGCTATTTTTGTCCTCGATTGTTAATGCACCCCGGCATCTGGTTGGCGGCGCACCACACCATCTTCAGGAATGGTTTCGGGGAGCTAAGGTTGACGGGTCATATCGATGGCATTTTGTACCACATCATTTAACCCATGCCGCTAGCGCATTTTTGCCATCGCCATTTGAAAGAGCGGCCGTTCTGACGCTGGATGGACGGGGCGAACAGGCGACGACGAGCTACTGGATGGGGGAGGGCGATCGCCTCACATCGTTAGGACAGGTTAATACGCCGCATTCGCTGGGAATTTTGTACGAGCAGATCACCGACTATCTCGGTTTTTTGCATTCCTCTGACGAATACAAAGTGATGGCACTAGCCTCCTTTGGGGAACCGCGCTATGTCACTGAATTTCGAGACAGAATTGAGCTAATGGCGGACGGTCAGTATGTGATTCACGCTGACTCACTGAGCGATCGCTTTGGCCCTGCCCGACAGCGAGGGGAGGCATTAGAACAGCGCCATTTTGACATTGCCCATTCGCTGCAAGTGGTGCTCGAAGAAACCGTTTTGCATTTGGCCAACTGGCTGCATTCGGTCACGCAATCAGAAAACCTGTGTATGGCGGGTGGCGTGGCGTTGAACTGTGTGATGAATGGGCGATTGCGCGATCGCAGTTCCTTTCAGCAGATCTGGGTGCAACCTGCGGCGGGAGATGCCGGAACGGCTTTAGGCGCGGCCTTATGGGTGGATGCTCGGCACGGTTCAACTGCACCGCGTTCCTACATAATGCACCAGGTATATCTGGGGCCAGAGTATGACGACAGCGTGATTGAGGAATTTTTACAACGAGCTAAGCTCGCGTATCGACGGTTCGATGACATTGCTACCGAAACCGCCGCGATCCTGGCTCAAGATAAAATCATCGGCTGGTTTCAGGGACGGATGGAATTTGGCCCGCGTGCTCTGGGTGCGCGTTCTATTCTGGCGTCTCCGCTGCATGAGAATATGCAGGCCCGACTCAATGACATCAAGGATCGGGAAGATTTTCGTCCGGTGGCTCCGGTGGTGCTGGAGGAAGAAGCGAAACATTGGTTTGCAAATGGCGATCGCTCTCCGTTCATGCTGTTTGTACATGACGTGCAACCTGACAAAGCCGAGAAAATTCCAGCCGTGCGGCATGTGGATGGCACAGCCCGAATTCAAACGGTGAACCGCGATCAAAATCCGCTCTATTACGATTTGCTGAAAGCATTTCAACTGCAAACGGGTGTCCCGGTTCTGGTGAATACGTCATTTAACACTCGCGGTAAGCCAATTGTTTGTACCCCCAGAGATGCGATCGAGTGTTTTTGGACATCGCCTTTGGATGCGCTGGTGATCGGGTCATTCTTAGTCGAGAAACCGGAGCAGACCGTATGACCATTCGTGTTTCTGTGGTGGTTCCCACCTGCGATCGCTCCGCATTGCTCAATCGCTGTCTACAGGCTTTAGTCACGCAAGAGTTTGATCCAACTGAGTATGAAATTGTGATTGCGGATGATGCGGCTAGCGCTGCTACTCGTCAACTGGTCGAAGATTGGGCATCGCGAACCGATCGATTACCTGTCCTCCGCTACATCCCTGTCACAGGGTCTCACGGCCCTGCGGCGGCACGTAATATTGGATGGCGATCGGCAGTTGGCGAAATTATCGCCTTCACAGATGATGATTGCATTCCGCAATCAGAGTGGCTGCGTCAGGGCATGGCAGCGTTCAAGCCCGGAATTACAGGTGTTTCGGGCCAGCTTAAAATTCCTCTACCGCCCGATCCAACCGACTACGAACGCAACGCGGCTGAACTGGAAAAAGCTGAATTTGCTACCGCCAATTGCTTTTATCGGCGGGATGCGATCGCCAAAATTAACGGATTCGATGAGCGTTTTACCGCTCCCTGGAGAGAAGATAGCGATCTCTTTTTTACACTGTTAAAGCAAGGTGGCTGCTTTGTTTCAGCTCCCGATGCGATCGTGGTGCATCCCATTCGTCCGGCCCCCTGGGGCGTGAGTTTGTTGCAACAGCCTAAGAGTTATTTCAATGCGTTGCTCTACAAAAAACATCCAGTCCTTTATCGAGAAAAATTACCGCCTGTCACCCCCTGGCATTATTACGGCATCGTTGGTGCACTACTGCTGGCGATCGCGGCGGCGGCCATGGGACATGAATGGGGGGCGATCGCGGCTCTCCTCGGTTGGGTCATACTCACTATTCAGTTTTGTCTTCAGCGACTTCAGCACACGTCCCATTCTCTTAATCATGTAGTTGAAATGGCTCTCACATCCATTCTAATTCCACCCGTTTCGCTCTTCTGGCGCGTGGCAGGAGCCATTCGCTTTCGAGTGTTCTTTCTCTAGAGTGAGGTCAATTTAGGTTGCATACGAAACGCTAAGGTTACGACCTCGTTCATCCTATGGGAATGGTATGGAGCAACTGCTGGATATTGACTGGGAACGAATGTTTAAACTGGACACACCAATTCTTGAAATTGTGATTCGAGGTTCAGTCGTCTATCTTTCCATCTTTCTAATTTTACGATTCGTCTTAAAGCGACAGGCTGGAGCTGTTGGCATTACTGATTTGTTGGTTGTCGTTTTCATCGCAGATGCGGCTCAAAATGCGATGGCAGATGACTATCACTCTATTTCAGCAGGTTTATTGTTAGTCTCAACAATTATTCTCTGGAGCTTCCTTTTAGACTGGTTAGGCTATCAATTTCCTGTCGTTCAGCGTGTTATTCATCCACCTCCATTACCACTTGTTAGAAATGGTCGGATGCTGCGTCGCAATATGAAAAAAGAGTTAATCACAGAAGGTGAATTGATGACTCAACTACGAGAGCAAGGAATTGATGATCTGAGCGCAGTTAAATTCGCCTATATGGAAGGTGATGGATACATTAGCGTCATCTCTCACGATATGGAACATCAAGGTACACGAGAACGGCGAGCAGGTTAACAATATGGAGCTTCCTGAGTATGTACAAATTGAACCAGTTGGACAGTGCAATCTGCGATGTCAAATGTGCGCGATTCAGTTTCGTCAGGATGGCCCCCCTTACGGCCCGCCCGCCTTCATGAAATTTGAAACGTTTACTCAGCTCATCGATCAATTCACAACCCTTAAAACATTGCATCTACAGGGATTGGGCGAACCGATGATGCATCCTCAGTTCTTCGACATGGTGCGTTACGCCACGTCAAAAGGGATTCAGGTCACAACTAATTCCAATCTCACCTTGCTCTCTCATCACGGCGCGGAACAGTGTGTCACCAGCGGTTTGCAAGCACTACATGTTTCCATCGATGGTGCAACGCCAGAAACCTATGAACGAATTCGCGTAGGCTCTAAATTTGATCGCGTAGTTGGCAATCTAAAGCGTGTGGTTGAGGAAAAAGAGAGGCGATCGCACCCCTACCCCACCATTCAACTCACAATGGTGGTGATGCAGCAAAACCTGCACGAACTTCCTGAGTTGATCCGTTTGGCTCACGAATGGTCAGTCGATAGCGTCTTTGTGCAGCACCTCTGTCACGACTTTGGTGAATCCAGTCTTCCGGCTCACTATCGCCCGATGCGCGAGTTTGTGCAGTCTGAAACCCTGCTGTCCGACCAACCCCAACAGATTGAACAGTACTTTAACGAGGCCCGAACGGTTGCCAAAACGCTCGGTGTAAACCTGCGCCTACCCCGCACCGAACCGCACCGTCATCCACCCGGCACTCCTGGCCCTCAGCGCTGTGACTGGCCCTGGAACGGGGCGTACATCAGCTATCAAGGTTACGCGATGCCCTGCTGCATGGTTTCAACGCCCGATCGCATCCACTTCGGTAAATTCCTCGATCAAGGCGTTGAGCAGACCTGGAACGGCAGCGAATATCAAAGCTTCCGCAACCAGCTTGCCTCTGACACTCCACCCGATGTGTGTCGCTCCTGCTCCCTCTACTCCGGCACGTTTTAACGCCCCCTCTCCAGATACCGGGTTTCTTCTCAACAGTCAGCCAAACGTTGAGGATTTAAAGCAGAAACCTGGCGTCTTACCCTTCTCACTTGCCCTCCTCTTATGACGTCTCCTCTTTCCCTCCTCCAGTCTCCTACCCTACCACTCTCACCCCTTACTCTCGATACGTCCACCTTCCTGACCCTCCTCACTCTCCAGGGGCCATCTCTAGGACTATGGCGAGCCGCTGAAGTGGCTGCCCTGCGAGAGCAGGTCTATGAGCCTCCCGTGCTTGATTTAGGCTGTGGCGACGGATTAGTCACCTCAATGGTATTGAAGCAGGTGGCGATCGCCCTCGATCCCAACTCAACCGCTTTACAGAAAGCCAGTCAACTCGGAATTTACGATCGCCTCATTCCCACTGCCGTTGAACAGTCGCAACTGCCCGACGCCAGTATCGGAACAATCATCAGCAATTCGGTGTTAGAGCATATTCCTAACATTGAAGACGCGCTAGACGCAGCCGCACGGCTTCTACGACCGGGTGGCAAGCTGATTTTTACAGTACCCACCGAAGCGTTTAGCGAATGGTTAGCGGTTCCCTCCAGGCGCTATGCCACCTGGCGCAATCAACATCTCTGCCATCTCAATCTCTGGTCGGCTGAGCAGTGGACACAGCAGTTAGAACGCGTGGGCTTGCGAGTGGAAACCATTCGGCCCTACCTGACGCGAGAGTGGGTAAGCCTGTGGGATGGACTAGAACTGCTTCAGCAAATCTGGGTTGGTAAGCGTCGACTGGTTGGCCTGATCTGGAAACGCATTCCCCCATCCGTCATGGAATCGATGGCCGAGCAAGCGTCTCGTCTGGATTTATCGGCTCCTGCTCCCGGTGGGGGTCGATTAATTGTGGCTCGTAAGGAGAACTGAGTATGGCCGCTGTAGATGTGTTGCTGCCTACGTGCGATCGCCCCTCGTCTCTGATCATGGCCCTATCCGGCATAGCATCCCAAACGCTAGCGGATCTGCATGTCATCCTGGCGGATCAAAGTCAGGTATCGGTTAAAGAACAGCCCGTTGTGCAAACGCTGTTGCGTCTGATTGAAAGTCGGGGCGGTTCCTATGAATATCATCATCGGCTGCCCTCTAAAGGCATTGCAGAACAACGCGATTTTCTGTTGAATCAAGCCACGGCTGATACTGTTCTGTATCTAGATGATGACGTGTTCATGGAACCCTGGGTGATTGAACGTCTACTCAAAACGCTTCAAACAGAACAGTGCGGATTCGTCGGCGCATTCCCGACCGGATTGTCATTTCGCCATGACATCCGCCCCGACCAGCAGCAGGTTGAGTTTTGGGATGGGCCTGTGCAACCGGAAGCCGTAAATCCCAATTCACCAGAATGGGAACGCTGGCAATTGCATCGCGCCGCCAATCTCTATCACGTCAGCCAATCGCTCAAACCCGGTGAAACCCGCCGCTACAAAGTCGCCTGGATTGCGTCCTGCATTCTCTACGATCGCGCCAAGCTATTAGAAGTCGGCGGATTTTCCTTCTGGTCACGCTTACCCCGCTACCATTCCGGTGAAGAAGTCCTTGTGCAAAATCTCTTGATGCGTCGTTGGGGAGGATGTGCCATTATGCCTGCCAGAACTTACCATGCAGAAGTTCCCTCCACTGTCTTAAATGCTGCCGGAACGGTGGATGGCCATGCGCTCGATCTCTTGCCTGAAATGATAGAGCGATATGCTCGTAACCAATAAACTGTCGCTAAGGTAGTTTTCTAAGTTGATAAACTTTAATAGGCTGGGGATCTCGGAAAACTCCACCAACACGTCAACATCGCTAGTTGCTATCTGCTCCTGTCTAACATAGAAACCAAAAATCCCTAATTCTTCAACCTGATAGCGTTCTTGCAACTCTGCCTTATGTTGCACGAGCCACTGTTTGATTTCTTCCAGAGTTTTCATGCCTCACACCTCTTCTGTGCGATCTAGCTTACTCTGAGTATTAGCACAAGTCGCATTGATGTGTTTCAGCCAAGCCTAAATCATCCTACAGACTCGAAGTTTATCTTTTATAAACATCTCTGCGATGTCTGCACAGCAACAAGATAACTATTAATTTCTGATCATCGACTTCGTAACGGACTCGATAGTCACCAACTCGAATACGATACTCACAGTCAAACCCTTTCAGCTTTACAACCCCAGGTGGTCGTGGTTCTTCAGCCAGATTCTGAACTTTCTCAATGACTCGTCTGTAGACATCTCCTGGTAAATCATCAAGCTGTTTTTGGACTGTTTTAGGGATGACAACAGTGTAAGTCATGAACAGGATACAAGTAGATTAGCCAAGCGTAGCCCAAGTTCAAAGACATCTTGACAGCAGTAGTTACGAAGATAATTTTTCCCTCTGCGACATATATTGATCAAGAGTAAGATAATCACCTGTCTGATATTCACTACGAGCAGTCTGAATATCTGTCATCACATCTAGATCACTATCAGGATCTTCCTCCTCATCCTGAAATAGTTCAGCATCTAAAAATTCCCAGAGTCTGCGTTTCTCCGCAGTTCCAAGTAATGAGATGACTTCCAATAAAGTCTCAAGTGAAACATTGCCATTCAAAATGTTTTCGGTCATAAGGGCTGTTTCCTATTAGTAGTTTACAAACTGACCATTACTTTAGGGTACGAGCAAATAACCTCTAGAATTAATTTCTTAAGATTAGTCGCTGAATCAGCTTTATGATAGCTCATCTGATAGAGGTTAGAAAAAGCAGCCCGCGGCACACTAAAAGAAGTTGTTTTAAAGAGGATTTCGCTATGAGAAAAGCGATCGCCACTCTTACCCTATTCGCAGCCACAATGCTGTTGGCCAATCTATCTGCAAATGCTGTCGCGCAATCGACTAGAGGAGCTAGAAGCCTTGATGGGCTTCAGGAGCGCAGTGTTCAAGAAACGAATGCAACCACTCCAGCTGTTTCACCGGTACCTGTTAACGATGTTGCAGATCAGCAAGGATTAATTCGCGTTGAACCGATTACCGATCTAGATGATGATTTGAATGTGGTTCTGCAATCTGAAGAAGGAGATGCACAGGGCAATGCCGTTTTGCAGGAAGGACTGAGAGGAGAAGATCGGATTCAGGTGCAAGTGCGAACCAATGACTAAAGATACAGACGGAATAATCAGCCAAACAAACTGTGGGATGCATAGCGATGCTGTGCATCCCACAACTCATTTGGGATCGTTTCTGTCGAGTCTTCCAACACCACCCCAAAAGGTAGCACTCGTGAGAGCTTCACGGATTGGTGATTTTGTGTGTGCCACTCCAGCCTTTCGAGCGTTGCGATACGCCCTTCCTGAGGCTGAACTCACGCTGATTGGAATGCCGTTTGTGAAAGAACTGGTGGAGCGATCGCCCCATCTGGATCGCTTCATTCCATTTCCCGGATTTCTGGGCATGGCAGAGCAGTTTTTTGATGCCCGGACAGTTACAGCATTTTTTCAGCAAATGCAGGCTGAGCAATTCGATCTGGCGATTCAAATGCATGGGTCTGGAGTGTATTCCAATCCGTTTACGCTGATGCTGGGCACGGAACGGACAGTTGGATTTGTGCGAAACGGTGATCCAGGAGGACGATTAGACACGGCAATTCCATTTCCCGAAACTGAGCATGAAATCCGACGCGTTTTGACACTCACGACGTTTCTGGGAGCCGCTCCTCAAGGTGAACAAACTGAATTCCCTCTGTGGCCAAGCGATCGCGAATCTGCAAAGGCGTTACTAAACAACTTCCCCACTCCTTTCATCGGGTTGCATCCCTCCGCACGAGAGACTAGCAAACAGTGGTCACTCGATCGCTTCATTGCGGTAGGACGAGCATTACAACAGAAATATGGCGGCACGATTCTGATTGTCGGCGGTCAGGACGAGTGGCCGCAAGCAGAACAGGTTGCACAGGGCATTGGTCGTAATGCCGTGAATCTGGCCGGAAAAACATCATTAGCTACGTTGGGAGCCGCGATCGCCCACTTCTCGCTTCTTATCACCAATGACTCTGGCCCCGCCCATATCGCGTATGCGCTGAACGTTCCAACCGTGACGCTATTTGGCAGCACTGATCCTGATATTTGGGGGCCACTCAATTGGTCAGATTCTATCGTTGCCAATCGGCATCGAGTATTAGTTGAGCGGATTCCCTGCCATCCCTGCAATCAAGCAACCTGTGACATCGGATATGACTGTTTAAATCGAATTACCGTTCAGCACGTTTTAGAAAACGCCGAGGGGGCGATCGCGTCTTCTGTGCCAGTTGAGAAAGCGGAATAAGATCTGCAACTCGCGCAAATCCTGATCGTCCTGGTAATCAAACGAATCAATTAAAGTATCTACATAGGCATCAACAATGAAAAGCGCACCTGGGTTGCGGTTAGCGTTGCTTGGCGTGTTGGGAGCCAGCATCAGTGGTCTGTGGAACCCCGCAACTGCCGCCGTTCGATTTGACCAGAGAGATTTAGACCAAAATCGATTGATTGCGATCGCCGCTCCTGTGGGCACCACATCACATCAGTTGCTCATTTTGGAGCAGATCAGCGATAGTCGCCCCTGCTGGCGTGAAAGCGGCAGTCATCCGACGCAAGTAGAACCATTATTGTTAAATTTTGACTTTACGAATATTTGTAGCCGCAGTCTAGACAGCAATGGTTATTCCGTGCGGGCCGATGGGGAAGATTTGGGGCTGCAATACAGTTTGCGAATTGTGGAGAAAGACAATGATCTGGTGCTGATGGCCATGTCAAATCGCGATCGCAACAGTCCTCCCCTGGAAATTGGCCGCGCTGGGGGATATGCCGATGGCTTTGTTCGCATTAATCTAAATCCCGGATGGCGCATGACCAAGCGGGTTTACAACGGTCAGACTTTAGGCCACATTTACTTAACCAATAACGAAGATCTGCCAACGCTAATTGCACAGGCGGGTGGCGCTCCCTTCAGTCCAACCACTCCGCCCGTTAGCAGTCCTCCCATCGCCACACGGCCAACTCCATCTCCCAGGCCGCTGCCTGGTTCGGTCAGACCAACACCTCCCGAAACGCTGCCACCCGTAGCTGTCAGACCAACACCGGGTACGCCTCCAACCACGCGCCCGTCTCCCTCTCGTCCGCCATCCACGTCGCCCGGAAGCGGCACACTCCCCAGCCTGCCGACTCTGCCCGGTACTTCTAACGCAGGTTTGAACTATCGGGTTGTAGTACAGGCAGACACGGTGGAGCAACAGAATAAAGTGAGGGCGATCGCCCCTGGATCATTCCGCACTACGCTAGAGGATGGCCGTTCGGTGATGCAGGCTGGCCTGTTCCGCAGTCAGGATACCGCTTACTCGTTGCGGCAGCAGTTGGGTCAACAAAATCTATTGGCCTGGGTTACGGCGATTCCGGCTCAAGCGTTGCCAACCCCGGCTCCAACACCAACTCCTACGGCTGGAAATGGCTCAACGCCTGTTCCCAGAGGCCGGATGGTAGTTGTGATCGATCCGGGACACGGTGGCCCTGATGTGGGTGCAGTTGGCGTGGGTGGACTTCAGGAAAAAGATGTGACACTGCCAATTTCGCGTCAGGTTGCTGCGCTGCTGGAGCAGCAAGGAATTCAAGCGATTCTAACGCGTCCAGACGATCGCGATCTGGATCTGGCCCCACGAGTCGCGTTAGCCGAACAGGCCAATGCCAATTTGTTTGTCAGCATTCACGCTAACTCTGCCGGAGCCAGCGCAAATGGAGTCGAAACCTATTACTACGGCTCAGTGGAAGGGCAGGAATTGGCGCAGAGTATTCAGTCAAACGTCATTCGTTCAACCGGAATGATCGATCGGGGTGTTAAAACGGCTCGCTTTTATGTGATAACGCAAACGTCAATGCCTGCGGCTCTGGTGGAAGTTGGGTTTGTCACGGGTCAAGATGACGCCCGCCGACTCAGCAGTTCAACCTATCGCAATCAAATTGCGGGTGCTATCACTCAAGGAATTTTGCAGCACATTCGGCAAAATTATCCGCAGTTGCGATCTTAGGAACGCAAATTTAATAAAACCCAAAACTTAATTTTTAAAAGCGCGGCTGAGTCGCGCTTTCAAAAATTAAAAATCTGGTTTTAATTAATCCATGATCCTTAGAGTTGTTTGTGCAAGATATAGCAGTCGAGGAGATAGTTAAGACAAAGGGGGTGTAGGGGCTTCGCCCCTAGCCAGGGGTTCCACCCCTGCACCCTGTCCTAACCCAACCCTTGGTTGCCATATCACCGCCGTTTCTTCCGTTGCTTGGGTTGAAATCCTGCGGTTGTTTTGGTTGGAGAAGGGCGATCGCGCTTCTCCAACCGTTCATCGGGCTGTTCTTCGGGTGAATTTCTTAACACCACATATTTTTGATTTTGTTCTCGCACTTGAGCATCATCATCGTTATAGAAAAACGACAGTAGCGCAAACCGACGCCCGCTTGTGACAGGCGTTGCTTCATGCAGCATGGAACACGAAAAAATAACCGCTTCTCCCACCTCCGGTCGATAAAGTTGAGTGCCATATTCGGGGAACCACAAACAGCCCCCCTCATACTCTCCGGTGTTGAGGTTTAGCGTCATGGCAAAGCGACGATGCGCCGTTCCTTTAGTAGTATTGTCGCGATGACGATTAAAGAAACCTTGATCGGAGGCTTCATAGCACGACACCAGATAGCGTTCAAATCGGCTGATGCTAAACTGATAGGCTTTCTCGATCTCTGGCTTAATCCGCCGCAAAATTAAGCTATTGATGTGCGCTAACAGTGCTGGATCTTCCAGCAGCAGATCGCGACGACGCTTAAATCCGGGATCTAGAATCTCAACCGTTTTGCCGTCCACCTGACGCATAAATCCCGAATCGCGACCACCATCGGCTTCATAAAGCTGAATGAGATGCTGGCATAAGGCTGGATCGAGGACATTTGGAATAAACAGCGCGGGAGCCTGACGCGTGGCGATCGCAGGTGGCCCAAACACAGGTAATTGCTTGGCACACTCCAACACCTTTTCCACATGCGTTTCAGGATCTTCAATGGGGAAAATGCCAACCACCCGTAAATTTTGGTTAAGTACAAACGTGGTTGGCGTATAGTGAGCCGCCTGATCCGCGTCCTTCACCTGGCAAACCCCGTACTTCAGGCTAACGGCGCGATCGAAATCCCAGATGAGCTTAAAGAAGCTGGGATTTTCGACTAAGTTTTGTAGGGATTCATCCGTCGCATCGATCGTTACACCAAAGAACGGAAGGCTATGTGCAGCAAGCTGGTCTTGCAGAGCCGCAAACCGTTGCAAGACTTGACCGCTCGCCTCTAGCTTAGAACTGCCCAGAAACGACAGAATAATGCGATATCCCCCAACCGACTCGAAGTGATAGGTCGGGTTGGACGTAGACGCTGCTGTAAACCAGGGGGCCGGATCACCAACCGTCAATGCTGACATGAAACACCAGATCTCCAAACAATAAAAGTACAACGTTGCCGAGTGGCAGGCGATCGCTTGTGTGAGTGCTGCACGCAACACAGCATCCACTCTTCGGAATTCTATAGTTAATAGTGTCTACTTGCTGTCGCCTACATATTCCTGACAGCACTTCTTCTGACAGAACATATTGGTGTAGCAGTTAAAACCACTGCCCCCTAAACCAAACCTGCCTTTTGCCAACCTCAGTTCGCGCTAGTTGGCTTTGCCTGAACAGGGGCGAATAGATGGATGGACTGAAGTTTAATTACTATCTGTCACAAATTGTTATCGAACTGTAATAAAGGCGACGACTCATCTACATATAACTTTTTTTTAATCATCCGCGCGAGGAATTACATCTTGCAATACAGCATCTACAATATGTCCAGGTTATTCGCTCCGTCCAATTTCCGTACATCCTCACACGTATTCGCATGACCGCACAACACCAGAGACACATTGGACTAATCTCCCCACCCCGGATGGGCAACAATATCAAACGGCTCCTGCGAAAACATGGGCATGAGTGTTCCGTCTTTAGTTGGTGCTCTACTGAAATTGGGGAGGAATCCTGTGAACCGTCGTCGGGAACAACACTCGCTGACTTTATTCACCAATTGCCCAAGCCTCGAATTCTATGGGTGATAGTGCCAACCAGCAATGAGTTTTCCGACCTGGCTGATCAGTTGCTGCAATGTTTGGAACCAGACGACATCATCATTGACAATAAAAATTCCTATTGTCAGGGCAGTGATTTTTGTGCTGAAAAGCTGAAGCAGCACGGGATTCACTATGTTGATGTGGGTACCAGCACGAGCGCGTCTAACGTGAAGCGCGGCTATTGCCTGATGATTGGCGGCGACCCGGATGTCGTTCAGTATTTAGAGCCTATCTTTCAAGCCCTGACGCCAACTCCCAAAGCTAAACCATCGTCTGCCAAATCAAATCTTTCTAACCTCAAGCGCAAACGCTGTAAGGTCAAACCTGCTGTCACGCACCTGTATTGCGGTGAAGCTGGGGCAGGTCATTTTGCCCGACAGTTTTATGAAGGGGTTGAGGAATCGTTGATGCGCGCCTATGCAGAAGTGCTAGCTGAGCGCGATCGCCCTGACCTGGACGCCCCCATTCCATCCGCCAAGAAACCCGTCGGTGCCCATCCCGCCAACAAATAACCCTCGTGTGCAAATGGTGACAAAGTACGCTCCAGTCGAAGCATAATTCCAATTGGGGCAACGCGCTGATTCAATCCGATATTTGTTTTTGTAAAGGGTCATGGAGCGATCGCCCAACCTATTTCACATCCATAATTCCCTCTCACTGTACAAACGTCCCATCGGAATGTCTTCCCCACGAATCGATCCAATCAAATCCCCAACCATTCAATTCCCAACCGAACGACCGTAGAGACGTCCCAAGGGGACGTCTCTACCAGGGTTTATGGTTTGTGCGTTGGGTTTCTGATTGGCGTTTCAAATGGTGATATTGCTGTTGATTGATTTTAATGGATGGCGATCGCCATTCATTCCACCATGCAAGAACGTCTTGAAATGACGCATAACCATCCAATTCCATCCCAACCATTCAATTCCCAACCGAACGACCAGTAGAGACGTCCCAATGGGACGTCTCTACCAGGGTTTATGGTTTGTGCGTTGGGTTTCTGATTGGCGTTTCAAATGGTGATATTGCTGTTGATTGATTTTAATGGATGGCGATCGCCATTCATTCCGCAGCACAAGACCGCCTTGGGGTGTATATTCTAGAATCATCCTGTCTTAAAAATCCAACATCCTGGTTGGTGATGTATACCTCAATCACATGCGGCTCATCTTGACGAGGTTGGGCACCATCTCGATTTGCATCACGAGCGTTTTCTTCTGCCTGCTCTAGTTCTGAAAAGTAACTAGATGGAGTTGAACGCTCTTGAGGTGGAAGTTGCAGTTGATAACGTTCTAACGCTGCATAATAATCTCGTTCAGCACTCATACAGTCCGATAGAGAAACCGCTCCAGTGCCCATCAACATTTTGGCGAGTTCATATCGAAGACGAGCAGATTCCAATGCTGAAAGCGTATCTAAAGGAACTTCCGTTTGCTGCGACGATGGAACACCTTGCGACCAGCCAGGAATCGCTGGAGCAAGGATGCTACCGAACACGATCATCAGGCTGATGAATCGAACGGCATTACAAAAGATTGAAGGGTTGGATTTACTCATGGTTTGCAGTCAATTCAGGTGACAAGGAAACGAACACCTAACCATCACAATCGCCATCCATGCACCCACCATTAACCCAAATCCAGTTTACTCCCCATCACAAATTAATAACACCTCCCCATCTCCCCCATCTTCCCTCTACTCCCTCACCGCTTCCTCAATCCTCCGACAAATCTCCGCCAACACCCTGTTCTGCTCTGCTGAACTGAGGCTATCGAGCGGTTGCGATAGATCATGCGCCGCTTGATAATCAACAATCTTGCTGCGCTCATACAAGCAATAACTCAACAGCACCCAAACCACCGTTAACCCTTGCTGTTCGGCGGCATCTAATAGCGGTGGCAGTTCATTTTCAGCGATAAAGTCAGAGGCAAGAAAATCAGGACTGACCAGAAACACAGCTACTTTTGCCGATGCTAATGCGGTTTCAATGTCTGTTCGCCATTTCGCGCCAACTTTAATGCGCGTATCATCCCAGACGGAGATCACCTTATCGCGAATCAGCGGCTTGAGCATGGTTTGCAGTTTGGTTAACCACGCTTTGTCTTGATGGCTGTAGCTGATGAAGACGGAATTGCGATCGAATGCCATAGGGTTAATCAGGGTGTAGTTGTAGAACTGACAGCGTTCTTGAATAGCAGTGACGGTTTTGAGGAGTTCGGGGCGATCGTTTTCTAGCACAAGTTGATTCAAAGACAGGATTATACTAGCGTTGCCTAATATACCTAAAGCTTCAGAAAGAATTTCAGGGCCATAATTGTATCGCCCAAAAAAGCCCAAGCCTGTGTTACCTAATGTCCCTAAAGTTCCAGATTCTCTCTCACGAACGTAAGGGTCTTGATCCTCCAAGGCTTTTAGCAGCCCTAGAACAGCAGGCTCTGATCGCAATTTTACTAGGGCCTCAGTCGCTTTTCCACGTACACTAGAGCTTGGATCTTTCAACGCGCTAAGCAGACTTGGGATAGTAGCATCTGCTCGCAACTCGCCTAGCGCTTCAATCGCACTCCAACGTACCAAAGAATCTTGGTCTTCCAACGCTTTGAGCAATTCTGAAACAGCGGCTTCCGATTGCAACTTGCCTAGTGCCTTAACCGCACTCCGACGTATGGAAGAATCTTGGTCTTCCAACGCTTTGAGCAACCCTGAAACAGCAGCTTCCGATTGCAACCTGCCTAGTGCTTCAACCACACTTTGACGTATGGAAGAATCTTGGTCTTCCAACGCTTTGAGCAATTCTGAAACAGCGGCTTCCGATTGCAACTTGCCTAGTGCCTCAACCGCACTCCGACATATGGAAGAATCTTGGTCTTTCAACGCTTTGAACAACCCTGAAACAGCGGTTTCTGATTGCAACTTGCCTAGTGCCTTAACCGCACTCCGACGTATGGAAAAATCTTGGTCTTCCAACGCTTTGAGCAATCCTGAAACAGCGGTTTCTGATTGCAACTTGCCTAGTGCCTCAACCGCGCTCCGACGTATAGAAAAATCTAATGCATTAGCTGCACTTTGACGGATTTCAAACTCACCATCATTCATTGCTTGCTGTAATCCTGCAATGGCAGCTTTTGATCGCAGTCCTTTTAACGCTTCAACTGCACTTTGACGAACTTCAGAGTCTTCATCGTTTAATGCTTGCCGTAATCCTGCAATAGCGGTTTCTGATCCTAACTCTCCTAATGCCTCAACTGCACTTTGACGAACTTCAGAGTCTTCATCGTTTAATGCTTGCCGTAATCCTGCAATAGCAGCTTCTGATCCTAACTCCCCTAATGCCTTAACTGCACTTTGACGAACCTCAAAATCTTCGTCATCTAATGCTCGAAATAATCCTGCAATGGCAGCTTTTGATTGCAGTCCTCTTAATGCCTCAATTGCATTTTGACGAATTTCAGAATCTTCGTCGTCTAATGCTTGCCGTAATCCTGCAATAGCAGCTTCTGATCTCAGCTCTCCTAATGCCTCAACCGCACTCTGACGAACCTCAAAATCTTCGTCGTCTAATGCTTGCCGTAATCCTGCAATAGCAGCTTCTGATCCCAGCTTTCCTAATGCCTCAACCGCACTC
>DATNPS010000538.1:0-16775 GCA_036703095.1 Crinalium sp.
GCCCAAACGATCGCCCGTTCTTCCACCCGCCCCAGTTGAAAAGACGGACGCTGCCGAAGAAACGCTACGAGCCGTGCGCCAGCAGGTCGATCGCATTCAGGATGAAGTCGCGAGACAGGCCCTCATCGATCGCTCTCGTGAACTGGAGGAAGCCTTTTCCAGAGGAGAGCTACGGATCGTGGTGTTTGGCACAGGTTCGGCTGGCAAAACATCTATCGTGAATGCCATCATGGGCCGGATTGTGGGACACGTCGGTGCACCGATGGGGACAACCACCGTGGGAGAAACCTACAGCTTTCGGCTCAAGGGCGTCGAGCGAGATATTTTCATTACCGATACTCCAGGCATTTTGGAAGCTGGCGTGGCAGGCACCCAGCGCGAAGTTCTGGCCCGACAGCTAGCCGCAGAGGCCGATTTGCTGCTGTTTGTGGTGGATAACGATTTGCGGCAATCCGAGTATGATCCGCTGCGCATGTTAGCGATGATTGGCAAGCGATCGCTGTTAATTTTCAACAAAACGGATCTCTATACAGAAGCCGACCAGGACATTATTTTGCAGCGGTTATACCAGCGAGTCCAAAATTTTGTTGCCCCAGAAGATATTGTGGCAGTAGCAGCCAATCCCCAGCCTGTGAGATTAGAGAATGGCGATCGCCTTCAGCCGGAACCCGATATTTTGCCTCTACTGCGGCGCATGGCCGCCATTCTAAGAGCAGAAGGGGAAGACCTGATTGCCGATAATATTTTGCTGCAATCGCAACGCTTAGGGGAAGAAGCTCGCCAACTGCTAGAAGCCCAGCGCTTGCGGCAGGCCGAAAAGATTGTGGATCGGTTTCAGTGGATCGGTGCTGGAGTCGTATCGGTGACGCCTCTCCCATTTGTGGATCTGCTGGCCACGGCAGCAGTTAACGCTCAGATGGTCGTTGAGCTAGGCCGAGTGTTTGAATGTGAACTGAATCTAGAACGCGGTAAAGAATTAGCGCTCTCGCTGGCTAAAACGCTGGTCAGTTTAGGAGTGCTGCGGGGAGCGATCGAACTGTTTTCAGTGGCGCTGCAAACCAATGTCAGCACCTTTGTGATCGGACGGGCGATTCAAGGTGTCACCGCCGCTTATCTCACCCGGATTGCCGGAAAGAGCTTTATTCAATATTTTCGGCGCGATCAAACCTGGGGTGACGGTGGCATGACAGAAGTCGTGCAGGAGCAGTTTCAGCTCAATCGGCGTGACGAATTTATCAAAACGTTTGCGAGAGAGGCGATCGCACGGGTTGTGAAACCGTTGGGCGATCGTTCTCACAACTAGCACCCTATTCGTTACCAAACGCCAACTTGGTCATGCTCAGTGATCTTTCCTGCTACCTTCTGCCTGATGTCTCTTGACGTCTAATATCGTTTTGAAATATTGCCGCGATGTATGGCGTTTTAAGACGTGCCAATGGCACGTCTCTACGGGGTTATCTGTCGTGGCTAAAATCTAAATTCATATAACTTCTGACTCCTGACTCCTGCTATCTTCTACCCAAATTGTGGGAAATTTAATTTAAAACAGAAAATCGTCAGTGGAGGTACCCATGAGATTCGGCCTTTTAGCAGCCGCTTTTCTTTTGACCCTTTTTTGTTTTATGACTCCTGCCAGGGCCGCTAACCCTGATCACATCACTCAACTGCTGCAAACGCGATCGTGTATTGGGTGTGATTTACAAGGAGCAGACTTAAAGGGAGCAGACCTGAGAGGGGTCAATCTAAGTCAGGCTAACCTGAACAAGGCTGACTTGAGTAACGCAGATTTAATGGCTGTTAATCTGAAAGACGCTACTCTGGATAGCGCCAATCTAACGGATGCTAATCTGCTGGTCGTCAACATGACCGGAGCCAGCCTGAAGCAAGCAAACTTAAGCAACGTCAGCTTAAACAGCGTCACCCTGTGCAACACGATCGCCCCCGATGGCAAATTGTCGAAGCGCGATTGTGCCTGATCTCAAACGGGATAAGAGAGCGATCGCAATGCGATCGCTCTCTTAGTCTGAATGCAAAGGCTCTACTCGTTAATCGTGCCGTCGGGCATCGTAGCCTGACTTAAATTTGCGTCTTCAAAAATCGTGTCTTCAATGTGGGCATCTCTGAGATTGGCACCACTCAAATTGGCATTTCTAAATACGGTTTGGCTCAAATTTGCCCCACTGAGGTTCGCGCCACTCAGATCCACATCATGAAAAACAGCCCGATTTAGCTTTGCACCCAGAAGCGTCGCGCCATTCAAATTTGCCCCTTTCAAGGATGCATTACTGAGATCGGCACGGTTTAACCGAGCGCTGCTGAGATTAGCGTCACTCAAGGTAGCCTCAGCCAGGTTAGCGCCGATCAAACGAGCGCCGCTAAGGTTAGCCCCGTCCAGTTCTGCCTGATGCAGTTCGGCACGACTTAATTCGGCCCGACTCAAATCCGCTTGACTGAGAATGGTTCCATTTAAGTTAGCCGAGCTGAGGTCAGCCCCCAGCAGATTCACGTGACTGAGATTTGCACCACTGAGATTGACGCCACTCAGATCAGCACGGTTAAGTTTGACATCGCTGAGATTAGCGCCACTCAGATTTGCACCACTCAGATAAGCGCCAAACAAGTTAGCGCCTTGTAAATCAGCATTGCTTAAATTGGCCTGATTTAGCTCAACCCCAGTTAAATCAGCGCCTAGCAAGCTGGCTTTGTGCAAATTAGCGCTGGTTAAATCAGCACCTAGCAAAATGACATGCTGTAAGTTCGCGCGGGTCAGATCGATTCCGCTTAATTTACGTTGGTTCAGATCAGATCCACTGAGATCGGGGGCATCGATTGAAGCCGTTTCCCGCCATTGATTCCAGTTCTCTATGCCCTGACTGAGCAAATCCAGATGTTCCTCATTCGCCATAGCAATCACATCTAAAAAACACGCGTTTGAAGCTGCAAGGTGGCCTTCATCGATTCTGCAAACCGACAAATGTGTGAGGAAGGAGTTTGAATACTCCTAGATTACAGTGATTTTCAATTGTCTAAAAGAGACGTGAATTCGACGAATGCGCAAAAAGGTGCCCCGCGCGACGCGCGGGGCACCTTTTTGCGCCATTTCAGCCGCGCGTCGCGCGGCTGAAATGGCGCAATCGAATTCACGTTTAAAAGGGATTGAAACCAATGGCGCGCAAAACCCGCCATCGGTGGCCATGCAACCTCGCCGCCGCTGAGATCGCACGGCCACCGAGGTGCATACTGAGAATTGCTGACTTCAGCAACATCTCGTTTCCAGGCTGTGCCCGGAAATATTACTTCTGAGGCTCTGCCTCTATGGATGGAGTGAGGAGACAGAGCTTCCAAAACGTCATTGCTGGCTTCTAGTCAGCAACGAGATATTCAACCAAACCCTACGGCCTATCGGCTTTCCGGCGGAATAGCGACTCAACCTGCCGGATCGATTGTCAATTATTCCTGATCGCTGCTCAAAAGACCCGTATCAAGAATTAGATAACCTTGAGGCGGAAAAGTTTCATGTCAATTTTTACTTCGGCTTTTGCAGCAACCTTGCTTTTGAGCGTGCTCATGCTCAATTCAAATAATACAGGCTGTTTGGCAAATGGCAATGCTTTGTCCGATAAATCTTTTACGATTTCTTCAAACGAGTCCGGTTCGGGCAACCAACCCTATTTCCATCGCGGTAGCGGACGGTTAGATGCAGAGACAGGTGCCGCTTAAGTTCTGATCTGCTCGATCGCCTTTTGTGTCATCTTTTGATGTCAATTCACGAGACGCAAATCGCTTGAAATCCCTCTATTTGCCCTAGGCGATAAATATTTAGTTGGATAGAATTGCTCTTGGAATTGTCAGTAGTCTGTACCCTCCTGATGCGAAGCCCGCGTTCAGTAAAACTGCTTAAGTTTTGAACGCCCTGCTCAATAAGCCCGTCAAAGTAGCTTAATTTACACTTGACTCGAATTAAAGATACTGAGGATGATAATAGTGTCTTAAAAATCATCACTCCAACCCGTACTTGATGCATCGGGATGCTTTAATCTAAGTGTATTTTGGCGGTTGACTTCCTACCCCCGACAGAAAATAGGGCTAGGATACTTCTTTCCCCTTCATTTCATCTCCAAAACTGTCCATACCACTTGCGATCGCACCTAACCTAAAATGACCAATGATATCGATCTGATCAAACGCCTGAGTCCAAGTGCAATGGATCAGATCATGCTGTATCTCGCATTCAGCGCGATGAGAACGGGCGGGCATCGACACGGAGCTTTTTTAGATGCAGCCGCTACAGCCGCTAAATGCGCGATTTACATGACCTATTTAGAGCAGGATCAAAACCTGCGAATGACGGGTCATCTGCATCACATTGAACCGAAGCGTGTCAAAGTCATTGTCGAGGAAGTCAGGCAGGCATTGACAGAGGGCAAACTGCTCAAAATGCTGGGTTCGCAAGAGCCGCGCTACTTGATTCAACTCCCCTATGTCTGGTTAGAGCAATATCCCTGGCAACCGGGTCGTCCTCGCATTCCAGGCACAAGCCTGACCTCTGAAGAAAAGCGACACATTGAAGAGAAACTGCCACCCAATCTTCCGGATGCTCAGTTGATTAACTCGTTCCAGTTCATGGACATTGTCGAGTTTCTTCACGCGCGATCGCAGGAAGATGTCGAAGAAGATCGCCGCTTGCCCTTAAGTGAAGCCTTAGCCGAACACATCAAGCGCCGCCTGATCTATGCCGGTACGGTGACTCGCATTGACTCCCCCTGGGGAATGCCATTTTATGCGCTGACGCGTTCATCCTATTCGCCTGCTGACGAGGAAGAACGCACCTACATCATGGTGGAAGATACTGCCCGTTACTTCCGCATGATGAAAGATTGGGCCGAGCGGGGAGCGGGGGTTCTGCGGATTTTAGAAGAATTGGATATTGCCCCTGAGCGGATTGACCGAGCCTTCGAGGAATTAGACGAAATTCTGCGAGCATGGGCCGATCGCTACCACGAAGTTGGCGGTAAACCCGTCATCTTGCAAATGGTCGTTGGCCAGAAAGAAGATTAACATGAATTCGATAGCGCCATTTCAGTCGCGCGACGCGCGACTGAAATGGCGCAAAACCATGCCCCGCGCGACGCGCGGGGCATGGTTTTGAGTTATAGCTGTAGTCATGTCCGTTAGGACATCGAAAACCCAAAGGGGTATGGGGGCTTCGCCCCCAGCCAGGGGTTTCACCCCTGCACCCCGTCCTAACCCGAATGAATACAGCTATATTTCAACCACGCGACGCGCGGCTGAAATATAGCTATCAATTCATATGTGTCTAGGGCCTGATGCTTGCATTGCTCAGCGTATTTTCGGGAGAGCAGCAAGAAATCAGGGGTGAGGGAGCAATGTCACCCAGATCGGCCTGTTGTAAAAGCTGATTCCAGGCCGTTTCCAGTGCAGGTGTAGGCGGATTATTTTGACGCAAGTGAGCCAGTAGCGTCAGAGAATCTTGCCAGACACCGTTCGCAGCATAGAGCGCAGCTTGCTCTAACGGCGGTGCGGCTGCAATTCGACGCTGTAGATCCTCACTGATGGCGGTGCGATAAATCTGCCCCTGCACATATACGGCTGAGGATGGGCGCGTCGCTTCACAGGACACGGAGAATGTCCAGGAATAAGTTTTGTTGACTTCTAGTGCAGGAGCCGTAGAGGGAATCGAGACACTGACAATGCCCGATGGAGAACTGGGAGCATCAAAGGCCGTTTTATAGACGTAGTTGTCGTTGCTATCCTGCACCACAAACTCTACAGAAGTGCTGGTTGAGCTGGTTGGTAGGTAAAACCAGAAAGTGGGGCGATCGCTCACGGTCGTTCCCCAAACCTTTCCGGCATTCAGCGGCATCAGGGCCAGGAGAGACGCATAATCTCGGCAAGGGCCACGGCTCGCGCCACCTTGCCGACGCCCTACAGGTGATCCCTGATCAGGTGGATTGGGAGGGGCTGCCCAAATCAGTTGGCTAATTTCAGTGCGGTAAATATTTTCGAGTGCTTGCGATTGCGTCGTAGAACCCGCCAGGCTACCCAATGCCAATACAAAGGCAAAGGCTACCTGACCAGTGGGATGGGGGCGCATAAAATCAGACATTTTAACCTCTAGTTCGCAGAGCCATATTTTCTTAACTATCAGGTCAGCCAAAGCTGAATATTGAAGGACATGTAAAAGTTAGTACACCGAAGTGCTTCTACCTTAGCAATCTCACAGAGAAAAATCTAAGTGTGCCAACAAGCTTTTTGGAGTTCCTAACGTCGTTAAAACCTCGTTAAAAAGAGTAGATTCCTCTAGTTTGCAACTAAAGTTGACCAGTCATCTACCCCATCACACAGGCTTGGTCGAAAAATTAAACACTCGCTTTATACCGGGAAAGCTAAGGATCGTGGATTTGATTAAATCGAAGTTTATTTTTGGAAGCGCGGCAACCCCACGCTTCTAAAAATAAACTTCCGGGTTTTATTTAATTTGTGATCCTGAGAACCATACCTTGGAGAAATCCATCTTTAAGTGTGAACACTAGCTTGATGGCAGATTCCGGGATTTATACCCACTTGAGTTGAAGTAAGCAACGCTGCCACCTGTGACAATGAGGGCCAGACCAGAGGGTATCCAGGGAACCCATCCCCCCTGCACCATCAACACTAAACAGCTTCCAGACAGACCGATCAGCGCGACACCTATGGCGATCGCTCCAAAGAAACGCCGCAGATAAAGAACGCTGATGCCGCCCACCAGCGACCAGCCAAAGATCCATAGCCCATCCCCCCACCAGGGCCACACCCAGAGCAGCGGTCGCCCATCCAAAACAGCACTCAGCAATTGGCTGATCATGTGAGCCTGAATAAATACACCCGCCACCTCATCTTTAGATGTTGTGCCATAGGGAGTGGCCCAATAGTCTCCACTGCTGGCCGCTGTGACCCCAATCAGCACAATTTTGTCTTTGAGCAGATTGAGATTCACATGGCCAGACAAGAGCTTGGAGAGCGAAATTTGAGAGGCGATTTTGTCGGGAGAGGGCAGAGCACGATAGTTGAGCAACACCTGATTGCCGCTTGCATCTACAGCTTGATAGCCCCCTATATGGGGACGCAATCGCGGAAAAACGGTTTTACCAATCTGAAGATTGCCCTGCGGTGTAAACTGGGCAGAAATTTTCTCCTTCTGCTCATCAAGATAGCGAAAGACAATTTGGGCACTAAAGGCATACCGTGCAGTACATTGCGAGGCAGGGTCAGGCGTCATCAGCAGCAAATGACGCCGCAGGATACCATCATCGTCCTTGACAAAATCACTAAATCCCAAACGTTCTTCTGGCACCTCTGGTGGGGGAGCGACCCCAGCCGGATCAGCTTCAGCATCACGGCTCTTGCAGATAGCAATTAGACGATCGTTTGCTTGCAGGTCATTCTTCAAATCCTGCTGATGAGTGCTGACCGCATAGTCGCGATACACGTCTAGACCAATCACTCCTACATTGGCCTGATGTAATTGGTGCAGCAGGCGGTTCAACGTCTCGTCGGCTAACGATCCCCGTCGTTCATCCTGGGTTTGCGCCCGAATGTCATCATCGTCGATCGTAATGATGACCAACCGGGGATCGGGCTGTTCATAAGGTCTGGCCCGCAGCAGACGATCGAACCCCCATAGTTCCGGCGATTCCAGCCAGCCAACGGCTCGCACCCCCATCACCGCGCCCGTAACCGCCAGACCGATCAGAGCTGTTTTAGCTAACCGTCGCCAATCCAGACATTCTTTAGGCGATCGCCACCAGGTCGGCCCGGAAGATTGCGGAGCCGCCAGGTCGGGAACAGGACAGAGATCCTTCCAGAGAATGGGCGCTTCAGCCGGGTTTTGGCAAATGACAGGCAGCCAGGTGGCGCAGGGATATTCAGACTCTAACGCCTGCAACTTTTCGCGAGCTTCCCGCACCGAAGTGTAGAGGCTTTGTCCTTGAGAAAACGCGGTGAGGAAATGCTTTAGAAATTCCTGGGCCACTCGATCCACTACGGGTTCGCGCATCACGATCACCTGCGGAATCGACAGATCGGCTAGATCTTGCGCTAATCCCAGACCATCGCACGAGTTAAAAATCGCGAGCTTCAGCCCCTGAGCGATCGCATGTTTGAGGCTGTATTTCAGTTGCTCAATGGTGATGGTGTCCGTCTGGTTAATTTGCATTTTGCCTTTGCCCTGGCTGGAGCTATGGCCTGCAAAAAACAGGATGTCCCATCGCGATTCCCACAGCATTTGGCTCAGGGCCGTGCGGTCTGGCTCCACTAAAAAATGGAGATCGGCCTGAGGCAGTTGCTCTAACAAGCGCTGATCTTGTTCGATATCGATACCGTCGCGGTTGCCCAAGATCGCCAAAATTTTGACCTTGCCCGACGAAGGAGCAAGGCTATCTTTGCGAATAGAACGACGGTAATCGAGCGGCCCCAGGGCAATTTCGGCTCTGGGATAATCGTCTAAGAAATGCCACAAACACCAGGGCAGACGTAGCACACGACTATCGTCGGCAGTGATGATGATGCGCACCTCAGCCGTGGGATCGAGCCGAGTTCGCAATCGCTGGTCAACTTTACGGAATTCACTGGCATCCAGCCAGGTATTCATCGTTTCGTTGAGCACCTGACACAGTTCGTGAAATTCTTCTTCAGAAACGTTGGTAATATCCGTTTCATCAATTTCGATTTCAGGAATATCAGGCACCATTTGACGCGATCGCCGCCAAGTAAACCCGGAATAGAGCGCTTCATAAAACGTTTGCCAGCAGGGGTAAAGCGTTTCCAACTGCGGCATGGGAGGCAGGCTGCCTGTGAACTGCATCGGCGCAGAACTTCCGGCTTCCCAAAGCTGGGCCGTGACCCACGGGAAACCCTGTTGCCAGTCGCCTTTTCCCAGGTTTAAGACTACCAACTGTCCCACGTCGTCCTCCTGACTGGAACTAGCTCACAAAGCCTTCCCTGATTTCAAATCCATCTAGTTCAATCTTGAGGATAAATTGCCAACCTGGCAAGCATTTAAATCGTTTGAGCTGAATATAGTTATCTTGACTGCGCGATCGCACCGTTTGCAACGGTTGATCGGCCTGAGTTAGCAGTTCAAACATTAAATTCGCGGGCAAATGGGTCATACCGGGAGCAGGCCGGAGCTGAGCACGCACTTCCACCCGACCGTCTTCTTCTTGACTGAGAGACAACATCAGCGCGACCGAGTGACCCCCTGTAGACGACTCTAGTGTTAGCAGCTTCACTCGTCGTATCTCACCCGCCGTAGCCTCACGGCGGAATTCATACACCAGGGAAACATCGACCCCCAGCATCTCTTCCAAAGACTGCCAGCCCGCCTGAAAACTGTTCTGAAACCAGTCCCGTAAGTGAGTCACCAGATCTGCCGCGAGCGATGGCATCTGTACCATAGACGAAAGTTCCGACTGAACACGTTGTGCTGTTAACCGCGAGAGCAGCCTCGATCGCCACTGAGGAGCCGCGAGCAGTGCCTGCCATTGTTCACTTGGCAACGACAAGCGCAGATGCGCAATCGAGAGAGCAGTACCAGATAGATAGTCAACCTGATCCAGCAGGGAGTCGGCCTGTTCTGGCCTCAGGAACGGCAGAGAGGACAGTTGGCTGCGAGTCACTTCAGCCCGATTGAGCTGCTGAACGACCCAAAGCACATTCAAATCGGGAATTAACGCATCGCCTTCTAGCGTATAGGTGCGATCGCCCTCTTCAAACTGTCCCGCCGATTTTAGCGTTTGGTGTGTGGTGTAGCCCCAAACCCTCATCCACCGTTCGTCGGGATTGATTTGCACGGCCAGATAGTAATCCCCAGACCAGGCTGGAATATCGACCCACTCCTGCGGCACCCGCAACTCCTGAAGATCGATCGCATCTGACGGCATCAAAATCAGGCGCGATCGGCCCAGCGTGATAGCCTGCCCATTCACAATTTCCCACAACTCAGACGTCAAGCTCGGTTCGGCAACACTGACCGCATCCTGACTGTGCTCCTCGCTGCACCAGGCTAGAAACGTGTTGAGACAAAGCTGATTTAGATAAGCATTCCAGCGTCCCGTCGGGGTCGCTAATTCCTGGCTCTGCTGCCAGCACTCGCGTTGAATCTCTGGATCAATATCCAGCCACAGGTGGGGTAGGGTATCAAAGCTGAGGGTCATTCCAACTCCTTGTGGATTAGGCGGCAGAGCTACGGTAGTAACTTTGTAACCAATCTTCTAAAACTGCATTCACACGATTAACTACGTCTGATGTCGGAGAGATATGCAGCTCTCGCTGGCTCCATTCCGTTAAGGCCAACAGCAGCGTCTCTCGTGCTTTGGTCAGGCGACGAGACACGGTATATTGCTTGATGCCAAGCTGTTGAGCCATTTGCTGCTGGGTTAGCTCGTCCCCATAATACGCCTGCAAGAGAGACTGCGTCTGTTCATTCAATTGCTTTAGCGCGCCGGAAAGCACCTGGTGAATATCAGCCTGCTGAGCCTGTCGAGCCTGCGCGTCTTCTTGCGCCACCAGCGCTTCTAGCAGAGAGTCGTAGCCCGGATCAGGCAATTCGTCTTGCAGTTCGCTTTCGTCTAAACCGGGACGGGGCGCATTTAAGGACAGTGTAGCGGGATACAGGTAAGCACGAGCACGTCCGGCACAGTAGACTAACCACTGCTCTAAGGTATCGGGAGAAACGTCAGTACTGGAGTACAGCACGCGATCGCGCTCGGTATTATACAGTTTGGCGATCGCGTCCCAGGTGACTGCATCGGGTCGAGCCAGTTGGCGCGTTCCAGTTCCCTGAGTTGGTACGTAGAGCGACCTGAAGCATGTCCAGGCCAGCACATAGCGGGCGATCGCGTCGCCCGCTAACCCGGCCGTTTGCAGCGAGGCGATTAGCCGCTTTTGGCTCAGTTTCCGCAACAGCCCCCAGTCAGAACAGATATCGGCTTCCTGCCGCTGACGCAGCGTGTCTCGAATGGCGGTGCTAAAGGTGGCACTGGCATAGGCTCTGAGGCTAGAACCCTGATCGGGGCTGAATCCCTTCAGGATTTTT
This sequence comes from Crinalium sp., assembly GCA_036703095.1. GTDB lineage: Bacteria > Cyanobacteriota > Cyanobacteriia > Elainellales > Elainellaceae > DATNPS01. The sequence goes on from DATNPS010000538.1 coordinate 11,096, forward strand.
GGCACTTCAGCAATGCCGATTTGGAAGAAATCTGAGAGTTTGTATTGCGGCGTAGAAAAGCTGGCGATCGTCTTATAGGCCGTCCAGTAACACGGTTCTTGCAAATAGGCGAGGAGATGATCGCGGGCAACGGCAGTCGTTTGAACTTCCCAGAGGCGATACCAGTAAAGCACCCAAAATGAATCGGGGGGCTGATTCACCACACCAGACTCCTGCAACCGCGTTTGACAGGCTTGCATATTCCGCTGAAGCCGAGGATCGCTGATCCAACCGAAAAAGCGGTCATCGGCAAACTGCACGAAGGTTGAGAAGATTTCAATGGGGTTTTGCCGACGGCGCATGAGAGTAGGCATTATTACGTAGCTAGTTTACTGCTGAACTCATCACTATTGCTATCGCTCTGCAACTTCACCAGAGCTATTTCATTAATGTGAATTCGATAGCGCCAGTTCAACCGTGCGACGCGCGGTTGAACTGGCGTAGAAACGTCCCCTCGTATGTCGCACAAGGTACATTTCTGCGCGTTTGTCGAATTTACATTTCATTTAGATCAAGACAACACCAATTGAAGATAGAGAATAGTTTTTGAACCAGTATTATCTTGCACGCCTATTCCAAACACTATCCACAACTTTAGAATCACATCCTGATGTTCTTCCCATTGTTTTTTAGGAGTGATTTTTGGCAGCGGCCTCTCGGAACTCGAATGTCTCAATGACATTGCACGCTGGTCACCCAGATCAAAGTTGAGAAAATGTTGTAGCAAACAGCCCTTGAGTACTGCTTATTTTCTTCCTTGAGAAATTTTGTAACACAGTTTAGCTACACGACTCGACTCCCTCTCTCATACAACGCGCAACACCGCTAAATTCCCTCAACGAAGCATTATTTTTTGTAGACGAAAATTCTCAGGAGAAGGGGATCAGTTCGTCGAGATGCATCCTACAATGGATGTCCAAAGCATCCCCCAATAAAGCATGAAGAGAAAAAAAGCTGGAGATTTAGCGAGAATAGCCAGATTTTTAAGTTTGCTCCTTTTGGGATCAATGCTATGGATTTTGCTGAGTTTAGGCGGTAGGTCAGCTATGGCCAGCCTGCCAAGGTTGATTTCAACGCTAGATCACACGGCTCCTCTCCCATCTCAGTCTCCCTTCAATCGCGAGGCAGCCGTCTCCGCTCCATCTCTGATAGAGCAGGGCAAAACAAACTATCAGGCAGCTCAGTTTGCCGATGCTATAGATCAGTGGCTCCAGGCCAAGGCGATGTACGAGGCCCAGGGAGATCGCCTGAATCAGGCGTACGTCCTCAGCTATCTGGCTCTGGCATATCAACAGTTGGGTCAGTGGCCGCTGGCCGAAACGGCGATCGCGTCCAGTCTCGATTTACTGCAAGCCGAAGAGGGCAGCCCCAATCCTGCGTACCAGGCTATCAAAGGCCAGGTGTGGAATACGCAGGGAACGTTGCAACTGGCACAGGGACAGGCAGAAGAGGCGCTGACGAGTTGGCAAACCGCCGCGACGGCTTATGACACTGCCGGGAAAGAAGCGCAGTACATTGGCAGTTTGATTAATCAGGCTCAGGCTCAACAGGTGCTCGGTTTTTTCTTGCAGGCCCGGAAAACCTTTGACGCGATTCAGCAGCAGCTACAGCGTCAGACCGACCTTACCATTCGAATGACTGGGTTGCGCAGTTTAGGCAATTTGCTGCGCTCAGTTGGCGAATTGGATGGGTCGCAGACCGTCTTGCAGGAAAGTTTGGCGATCGCCCGTCAGCTTCAATCGCCTCAAGAGACGAGTCTCAGCCTTTTGAGTTTAGGAAACACCGCCCGTGCCCAACAGGATTCCAGCACTGCGCTAGATCTGTATCGTCAGGCGGCAGCTCAGGCCACACTTCCCCTCACGGCCACTCAAGCCCAGCTCAACGAATTAAATGTGTTAATTGAGACCCGACAATGGCCCGCCGCTACAAGTCTGGCTAACCAAATTCAGCCGCATCTATCCACCCTTCCCCTCAGCCGCACCACCATCTACGCCTACATCAACTTCGCCCAAAGTCTCCTCAAACTCTCTCCGCCCACGCCAACATCCAACACCCAACACCCAACATCCAACACCCTCCTCCTCCCCGCTCAAGTTCTCGCCACGGCCATCCAAAAAGCCAAAGACCTGCATGATTCCCAGGCAGAAGCGTATGCACTCGGCTATCTAGGCAGCGTGTACGAACAAACCCAGCAGTGGGCGATCGCCAAACAGCTTACCGAAGAAGGGCTATCTCTCGCCCAGTCGGTTAACGCGCTGGACATCAGCTACCAGTGGCAATGGCAACTGGGCCGCATTTTTAAGCAGCAGGGTGATCAAAAGAATGCGATCGCCTCCTATGCAACTGCCTATGACACGCTTCAGAGCCTCCGACGCGATCTGAGGGCGATCGATACCAGCGTTCAGTTTTCGTTTAAGGAAAGTGTCGAACCCGTCTACCGCCAGTATGTCGAGCTGTTGTTGCAATCCGCCGACGAAACGCAATCCCCCGACGCTCTCATCCAGGCTCGCGAGGTGATGGAGTCGCTGCAACTGGCAGAGCTAACCAATTTCTTTCGCTCAGCCTGTCTGGAAGGCCAGCGAGTTACCCTGGAGCAGGTCGATCAGCGCGAAGCCGCTGTCCTCTATCCGATTATTCTGCCCGATCGCCTGGATGTGATCCTGAGCCTGCCCCACCAACCGCTCAAACACTACCACACGGCCATTCAGCAAGAAGAGGTTGAATCCACGCTGGAAGACCTGAGGCTCTATTTAGAGCGTCCCTTCACGGCTCCCGAAGGCAAAACGCTAGGGAAGCAAGTGTATGACTGGCTGATTCAGCCGATTGAGTCCGACCTGGCGCAGAGTCAAGTCAAGATTTTGGCCTTTGTGCTAGATGGAGCCTTGCGAAATGTGCCGATGGCCGCACTGTATGATGGCAGCCAATATTTAGTTGAGCACTATGCTGTGGCGATCGCCCCCGGGTTACGACTCTTAAACCCTCAACCCTTGGGACAAAACCAACTAGAAGCGCTGGTCGCCGGATTGACCGAGGAACGGCACGGATTCCCTCCATTGCGCAATGTGAGTTTAGAAGTCAAAGATATTACTGCCGAAGTGCCCAGCGAGGTGCTGTTAAATCAATCGTTCACGAGTACAGCCCTGCGAGAGCAAATCAACCGTTTGCCGTTTCCGATCGTTCATCTAGCAACACATGGCCAATTCAGCTCAAATGCGGCTGAAACCTTCATTTTGGCCTGGGACAAGCCAATCCTGATTGATGAACTGAGCGATCTGCTGCGAACCAGCGATGAACGCCGTCCAAAAGCGATCGAACTGCTGGTACTCAGTGCGTGCGAAACCGCTACTGGAGACAATCGAGCCGCATTAGGCTTAGCTGGCATTTCAGTTCGGGCTGGCGCAAGGAGTACCCTGGCATCACTCTGGAGCCTGGACGATGAATCTGGAGCACATTTGATTGCTGAATTTTATCGGCAGTTAACCCAAGCGCGGTTAAACCGAGCAGAAGCCCTCCAGCAAGCCCAGCTTTTTTTGCTGCATGATTCCAACTATCGGCATCCTGCCCAGTGGGCATCCTATGTGCTGGTTGGGAACTGGCTGTAAGTTGGGGTGCTGGGTGCTGGGTGTTAGGTGTTAGGGAATTAGATAGGAACTCAGTATTGTTTAGTGGGTTTATGGCGATCGCCCCAGCCGTTAAACGTGCCGCAAGTTCACTGTAAGCAGCTTGCACTACCAGCAATTATGTTTTTTGGGCACCCGACGGGCGTACAAAAACCATAATCAGTTTCAGAATGAGAATTGCTGAGGGTAATGCTCATAGCACCATTTCCACACCAAATACGATAAATTGAGGCCACTCCCTTTCTTCTCCTCCGCTTCAATCCCCACACCCAACACCAACACCCAACACCCAACACCCAACACCCCCAAGTGCCCTCCAAACCCCTTAAGGCTACTGTTTCCATTCAGGTAGAGAGTGTCGAAGCTGCCATCAAGGTGCTCTCTGAACAGTTTTTGCGTTCGGGGCGAGGGGGGTGCAAAGTGGTGAAGGAACGCACCGAATTTAACGTAGCGGATCTCTGCAAACCGCTGATTGATGATTGGAAAAGCGGAAAAGTCGCTTTCTCGAAAGGAACCGTTATCCTCACTTTCACCTCCGGCAAGCTGGCTAGGGTGGCAGATATGCTGGTTGTACTCCCCGAACAGGGCGATCGCTTCCTGTATACCAACCGTTCTGTCTCCCCTGCCCCACCTCAGCCACCACCCGCCACAGGAGTAGCCGATGCTGACGTTATCAACCAGTTACGTCAACCGATTCAGACCGTCGCTGAAGTCCTGACGGAACTAACGGCTCACCAGCGAGCCGTGGAAAGTCGGCTGCAACAAATGGTGACACAGCTATCGGAGTCAGAGAAGAATGCGTCGTCTGGAGTATCTATAGAGCAAATTCAGGTGGCGATCGCCGATGCGCTATCGGCACAAACATCCGCATTTACAAAACAGTTGCAAACGCTACTGGAGACTCAGACATCCGCATTTAAGGAACAGATGCGAACACTGCTAGAAGCCCCAACATCTGTGTCTACGGAACAAATGCGATCGCTGCTAGAGGTTCAAACATCTGCGTTTACAAAGCAACTGCACATGTCTCTTGAGGCCCAGGCATCTACCTTTGCCCAAATCCTATCGAGTCAGATGACATCCACCTCGCTACATTTCAACAAGCGGCTGGATGCGGTGCAATCTCAAATCGATCAACTGGTCGCCCAACTGAAAGAACTGGAAACCGTAGAATCCGAATCACTCCAGCCACCCCGCACGGAGGCCGAATGGCTGAATCGCATTCAAACCACCTGGGGAACGGTGGGCGATTATGAGCAATATAGCCTGAGCCACCGCATCGCCCATGCTGAAACGCCGCTCTTTTTCACCCCCGATTGGGTCGCTCTATGTGATATAGATTGGGCACGTAAGCTACACCCAGTGCTGCTCTCGCTTTATGAACTGATTCACGGAGAGCATGGCATCGGTTACGGTGGGGCCGATATTTTGCAGCAGTTTGGCTGCCATCTTGATCCCCACACCCATGAGCCATATTACATTTATCATATGGGCGGGTTCACAGCCTATGATGCGCTGTGGCAAACCGTTCACGATCCGGAAAACTCCTGGTTAGCTGACTTGCAGCGATTGGTCAGCCGTATGTCCAATCGATATCACGAGATTTTTGAGCTATTTGGCTGGGAACCGGATGCGATCGCCTCCTTAGAGGGGGTTGTCAAACGAGCCGTTTACGAACGGCAAACAGGACGGCAATCCACCTACAACACCCATCACTCATCGGCCACAGGCCATCCGATTAGCGATTATCTAGCGATTCTAAACATTGGCCCATTCACTCCTATCTCACTGGAGGTGATTAAGCGGGCTTATAAACAGGCGATGAAAACAGCGCATCCCGATACAGGAGGCAGCAAGGAGCAAGCCCAGCGCATCAATGAAGCGTATGAAGCGCTACTGCAACACTACTTTCCTCAAGATACCTAAAGGTTTGAGAGCAGCGTGACGACGCCACGCTGCTCTCAAACCTTTACGTTGAGACTAACGTGACGTGAATTCGATAGCCCGGTTTTGCGTGGGCG
>DATNPS010000535.1:0-51491 GCA_036703095.1 Crinalium sp.
AAACCTGACAAAATCTTTTATCTATCTCTGTTCGATCGCTAGCTTCCTGGTGGTCTTGCCAAGAGCTGCGTATGGGTTTCAGGAGTCCGATTCCGCGTCACCCAAAACGGGACTTTACACCAGCACCTTTAATCAAGATAAACGTTTCGCCGCCGCTAACGTAGAGACTGACGCCAGTGCAACGGTTGACCCTTCTGATTTAGCAACGGCTACAGAGCCAGCAACGCCAACCCTTCAAGCATTGGAGATCAATCCGTCTACCTCGTCAGTTGTGGCTGATACGTTGCAAACGCTTAGCCCTGCATCTGAACAGGCGGCAAATCCGCTACCTCCCGTTTTACGCCAGGATGCTGAACCACCTTCAGCGGAGCCATTACCCACGCCGGAAGCGCCCACTCCCCTACCGCCCCCTCAAGAATTACTTCAGCCATCTCCATCCGGCCCAGTCATACCACCCGATGCGAATACGGAAGAAATTCCCGAAACAATTACGGTAGACCGATTTGAGATTCTGGGCAGCACCGTTTTTAGCGAAGCAGATTTTGCTCCTATCACGGCCCCCTTTACGCATCGCCCCCTCACGTTTGCGGAATTATTTCAGGTTCGCAATGCCATCACTCAGCTTTATGTTGAGCACGGGTATGTCACCTCTGGAGCCTATATCCCGCCTCAAACGGTGGATAGCGGCGTGATTCAAATCCAGGTGGTAGAAGGCAGCCTGGATGACATTGCGATTACGGGCAATCGTCACTTGCGGTCTAGCTATGTTCGCAGTCGGTTGGCGATCGCCGCAGACACCCCCCTGAATGTCAATCATTTATTAGAACGGCTACAGCTATTGCAGCTTGACCCGCTGATTCAAAGTATTTCCGCAGAGCTGGCCGCAGGTGTTCGTCCCGGCACGAGCACGCTGAATGTTGAGATCAGCGAGGCCGATCCGTTTAACGGTGAAATTGTGCTTGATAATGGGCGATCGCCTGCTGTAGGCAGTTTCCGACGACAGATCACATTAACTCATGCCAATGTACTGGGCTTGGGGGATAGCTTAAGCATCGGCTATGCCAATACGGATGGCAGCAATGAAGTGGATGCGAGTTACACCATTCCGATCAATCCGCGCAACGGTACGATCAGCTTTAGCACCGGATTTAGCGACAGCGACATCATTGAAGATCCGTTTGATGAACTGGATATCGAATCGACCTCTCGCTATTACGAACTGACTTACCGCCAACCCGTCATTCAAACGCCCAACGAAGAACTGGCCCTCAGCGTAACCGCATCTCGTCAGGAAAGCCGGAGCGAATTTTTGGGTAATGTTGGCGACCCTATCCCGTTTCCCGCCATTGGAGCCGATGAAAACGGTCGCACCCGCATTTCGGCTTTACGATTTGCTCAGGAATGGACGCAGCGTGGGTCACGAGACGTGTTTGCCGCGCGATCGCAGTTTAGCCTCGGTTTAGATGCCTTAGACTCTACCGTCAGTAATGAAGGCCCAGACAGCCGTTTCTTTGCATGGCGAGGGCAGGCGCAGTGGGTACATTTGTTGGCGAAAGATACGCTTTTTGTGCTGCGCTCTGATTTGCAGCTAACGGGTGATGAACTATTGGCCCAGGAGCAATTTGGCGTGGGGGGGCAGCGCAGCGTTCGCGGCTATCGGCAGGATCAACTGCTGACCGATAACGGATTTCTGGCCTCTGCCGAAGTGCGAGTGCCTATTTTCAGAGTCCGCAGTGTCAATGGCATTCTGCACTTAATTCCCTTTATCGACTTCGGTATGGGCTGGAACAATGGCGATCGCCCTGATCCTGATCCCAACACCCTCCTCTCGGCGGGATTGGGTTTGCAGTGGCAAATGGGCGATCGCTTTTCGGCTCGTCTGGACTGGGGCATTCCCTTGATTGACGTCAATTCCGAAGGCGATTCCCTGCAAGAAAACGGGCTGTATTTCTCCGTCCGCTGGAATCCGTTCTAACCGATTCCCACCACCTGTAAAGGCCAGTGGCTGAACCGCTGGTCTTTGCGTTTATAGCGATAGCCATGTGGCTGAGAAGGGGGCAGGGGTAGAACCTCTGGCTGGTGGCGTAGCCTCCAGCCCTCTTCTGGTTTTCGTTGTCATTCCATCTCGTTCAAGTGTTGTTGTTCTATGTACAAGAGTTTGTCACTGGCATTCACCGCTGCATTTTTACTTGCAACGTGTTGTGCACCTCAAAAAGGTCTTTCTCAGGTCACTTCAGATGGAACCTTGTCTACAACGGTCACTTCACCGGATGGACTCAACTTCACGATTAACGATGGCGATCGCGCTGGCAATAATCTCTACCACAGCTTCCGTGACTTCTCCGTGCCTACAGGTGGTTCAGCGGTGTTCAACAACGCCGCTGATGTGCAAAATATCTTCAGTCGCGTTACGGGTGGTCGTGTTTCAACTATTGATGGTTTGATTCATGCCAATGGCAATGCCAATTTATTTCTACTTAACCCTGCCGGAATTCTATTTGGCCCCAATGCCAGCCTGAACGTCGGTGGTTCCTTCATCGGTAGCACAGCGGACAGCGTCATTTTTGAGGATGGTGTGCGATTCAGCGCAACTGATACCGCTGCCCCGTCATTACTGACGCTCAGTGTCCCTGTCGGGTTACAGATGGGGACTAATCCAGGCCCAATTACCGTGCAGGGACAGGGAAATCAGTTGTTCGATATAACTGGCTTTGGTACACCCAGTACCATTAATACTCCGCCTGGGTTGCAAGTCAGAGCCAATAATACGCTGGCATTAATTGGTGGTACCGTAAATTTCTCTGGTGGTGTTGTTACTACAGATGGCGGCGGGCATCTAGAAGTGGGGAGTGTCAGCAATGGGCAAGTCCGACTAAATACCACTCCTACTGGTTGGGTTGGAGATTACTCCAATGTGTCGCAATTCAACGATATTCATCTAGCGCAACAATCAATCCTGGATGCTAGCGGCAGTAACGGTTCCATCCAACTTCAAGGACAAAACATTAGCTTGACTGAAGGGTCTGCTGCTTTGATCCAGCATTTTGGAACTCAAGCTTCTGGGGGAATTACGGTCAATGCCAGAGGTTCCCTGCGGTTGACTGGAAATATAGCCAACGGTCAATTGGGAAGTTTTATTCAAATCAACAATCTCGGCACGGGTCTGGTCGGAGATATTGCCATCTCTGCTGCTGATCTATCCCTCCAAGATGGAGCGAGAGTCATGACTAGAACCCGAACTCAAGCAGATGGCGGGAATCTTGTAGCCAATGTAGGTGGCACAACTGAGATCAGTGGTTTTAACCGCAACAACCCAGCCCTTTATACAGGGCTCGTAACTTTTTCATTGAATAGCGGCAATGCAGGGAACATCACGTTATCCGCAGAAAACCTCAGGATTCTGGACTCTGGAGCGGTTATTTCTACAGCCATCGGTTCTGGAAACACTGGCACAATCCACGTGAATGCAGCAGATCAAGTCGAAATTGCAGGTTACAACCCTTTGGCATTTTCAGAAAGTTCATTGTCTACCTTTAGTCAGGGTTCGGGCAATGCAAATTCTACAGTGATCAACACCTCTAGATTGGTGATTCAGGGAGGTGCATCTGTGGGATCTTCTACTTCTGCGACGGGTTCAGCGGGTAGCGTAGAAGTTAACGCGTCAGAGTCTATCGACATCCAGGGGCGTGCTACACAGGGTAATGGTGCCGGGACAAACTCTCGGATCTTTTCAAACGCTGAGATTCTGAGTTCAGACATTCAAGCAGCGTTTGGGCTACCTCCCATTCCCACTGGCAATTCAGGTTCTTTAACGATTAATACACCATCGTTACGCCTCATGGATGGAGGATCGGTGAGCGTCCAAAATGATGGTCCAGGGACGGCAGGGAATGTGCAAGTTAACGCCAACTCGATATTTCTAGACAACCAGGGCAGTATTACCGCTGCGGCTCAATCCGGAGAAGGAGGTAATATCTCCTTGCAAGGTAATACCTTAACTTTTCAGCATGGCAGTTTGGCTAGTGCTACAGCTAGAGGTACTGGTAATGGTGGGCGTATTGCAATTACAGCTGATACATTAAATCTGTTGAGCAATAGTAAAATCAGCACTCAGGCTGAAGGTGCAGGGAATGCTGGCACACTCAACTTGCGCGTAGGTGATCTATCCCTAAATCAAGGACAGGTGCTGGTAGAAAGTCTGGGAACAGGCAACGCAGGGCGTCTCACCATTCATGCAAACTCTGCGCAACTCAACCACCACAGTCTGATTAATGCTTCCACTCAAGTAGGACAGGGTGGAGACGTGCAGTTGCAAGTGCGCGATACGCTGCAACTGAATGGTCAAAGTCAGATTCTAGCTGATGCCCATCAAGCGGGGCAGGGTGGTAACGTTTCTATTACTGCCGCTAACACCTTACTGAATCACAGAAGCCGCATTTCGACCAGCGCTCAAGGGTCTGCTGTAGGTGGAGCGCTGAACATCCAGAGCGATCGCCTCTCCCTCTCCAACGGCTCTCAAATCACAGCGTCCACCACGGGAACGGGCCGAGCGGGTAGCCTCACGATTCGTGCCAATGATGGTGTTTATTTGAACGGTAACAACACTCGTCTTGCTGCAACCTCTACCACCGATGCGGCGGCTGGTTCGATTCTGATCCAAACGCCTGATCTGCAACTAGACGATCGCGCTGCCATCTCGGTCAGTGGACAGGGTCAGGGAGGAGCCGGAAATTTAACCGTTCGAGCCAACACGATCCAGTTGAATCGGAAATCGACCTTAAGCGCGGATGTAGCCGGAGGTGATCAAGGCAACATTACCCTCCAGTCGAACCTGCTGTTGCTGCGTCGGGGAAGTCGGATCAGTACCAATGCCACGGGGACAGCCAGTGGTGGCAATATCGGCATCGATTCTGATTTCATTGCAGCGGTAGAAGGCGAAAACAGCGATATCACCGCAAATGCGACAAATAGTTTTGGTGGTCGTATTTCCATCAATGCGACGGGTATCTTTGGAACTGAGTTTCGACCACAACTGACGCCGTTGAGTGACATTACAGCGTCTTCTGGTTTAGGTGCCGCGTATAGCGGCACGGTCAGCATCAGCAATCCGGATGTTGATCCCGGTTCCGATGTAGTATCACTGCCGGAAGATGTGGTGGATGCCAGTAATCAGATTGCAACCGGGTGTGGAACATATTCCAGCAGTCGCTTTGTTGCGACCGGACGAGGAGGAATTCCCAATAATCCGAGTGAGCAAGTAACGAGCGATCGCCCCTGGAGTGATGTGCGGAATATCTCCGGTTCTTTGAATACAGCTGAAAACAGTGGCACCACAGCGACCGTTCCCGAACCGACCACGACTGCTCAAATCACCGAAATCAACAGTTGGGTGAGAAACGCCAGCGGTCATGTGGAATTGGTTGCCGTGGCTGCACATGAACCGACGTTTGCGTCTGCAACATGCTCTGCGAATAGCGAACATTGAAGGTTAACCGCGATCGCCTTTCATTGATCATATTTTCCGGAGAAATAATAAGCGAATTGGCTCAAATTAGTGTTTCTCAACTGGGGAACTCTATAAGTAACTTTGCTGAAACCAGCCGCGATCGCATTCAAGAATAATCGCTATCTATATCGTTAACTAAATTATGTGTAAGCGTTTTCCACTAGCGTTAACCGCTGCATTTCTATTGGCGACCTGTGCCACAACTAAGGCAGGTTTATCTCAGGTCACTCCAGATGGGACTCTGTCTACCACTGTCACTTCCCCAGATGGACTCAACTTTACGATTAATGATGGCGATCGTGCTGGCAATAATCTCTACCACAGCTTCCGCGACTTCTCGGTTCCGACGGGCGGTTCAGCCGTGTTCAATAATGCGGCTGATGTGCAAAATATCTTCAGTCGCGTCACAGGTGGCAATGTTTCAAACATTGACGGTTTGATTCGTGCCAATGGTAATGCGAATCTGTACTTGATGAACCCATCCGGAATTTTGTTCGGGCCAAATGCTTCGTTAAACATCGGTGGAGCGTTTGTGGGAACAACGGCCAATAGCATTCGGTTTGCGGATAATGTAGAGTTCAGCGCGATTCAAACATCAGGCACGCCACTTTTAACCGTGAGCGCTCCGGTCGGACTGCAACTGGGCACGAATGCTGGCTCTATTCAATTACAAGGAACCCCATCCTCTGGTTTCTTCTTTCAAGCGTCTCAAATTTTCCGAGCTCAAAGTGTAGCGCTAGTAGGCAGTCAGATTGATACTAGTTTGGCTAGTGTCAGCGTTCCCAATGGACGGTTAGAGCTATGGGCCGTGCAAAATGCTGAAGTTGGATTAGACGATCCATCTGGATTACAGCTGGCTAGCTCAAGTACGGCCCCAGACTGGGGAACGATTTCGCTACGGCAATCCTCATTCCTCGATACCAATGGAGCGAACGGCGGAGCGATTCATATTCGTGGACGCGACTTGACTTTACAAGATGGGTCAGGGATTTTGTCCACTACCGGAGCAGGAGGACGAGGAGCGGGTATCAACGTTCAGACTACGGAATCTGTGAACTTATTGGGGGTATCTAACGAAGCACAATACCCCACACCTGGTATCTATACCAGCGTTTCTGGCAATGGAGCTAGAGCGGGAGATATTACGATTGAGACTAGGCGTTTGAACATCACCAATGGTGGTTGGCTTCAATCTGTCCTTAGTTTTGGTTTCGATCCAGTTACCTTTATGCCGTTTCCGATCACAGATTCTAGAACTGGAGATATTACTGTTCGAGCCTCGGATATAGAATTAAGCGGATACAATCCATTTCCAAGCAGCTTTTTCCGTCCCAGTGCAATTACCACTCTAGTGACTGGCGGGAGTCGAAATATAAGTGGTGACATCAATATTGACGCAGAGCGGGTTCGTCTGATCAACGGTGGTCGCATTAGTACGGATTTGCTCGGCTTTAACATTCCCGGTTTTGCGGAGTTTTCCGCATCTGGGACATCTGGCAATATCTCAATTCGAGCAGCCGAAAGCCTGGATATTGAAGGCGTAACACCTTTTGGTCTAACGGGTGCCATAATCAGCTCGATTCAGCCGTTTGCCAGCGGCCAGGGAGGGAACATCGCCATCGATACAGGACGATTACGGCTGGCAAACGGCGGAACCATTTCTACTGCCTTAGCTGGAAACGGTTTTGCAGGTAACGTCAATATTCGTGCAGCGGATATTTCTGTGAGTGATCCGGTAGTTGATAGTGTTAGCCAAACGGTGAGTGGTATTACAGTAGCTGTGGCCAGAGATGCAGTAGGGCAGGGTGGCAATTTAACTCTGCAAGCCGATCGCCTGCATGTGGTTAACGGTGGACAGATCACCTCATCCACTCAGGGCAATGGAGCGGCTGGAAATATCAATCTGCGGGTGAACAATATCGATGTGCAGGGAAGATCCCAACCGCTACTGGATGGAACTCAATTACCCAGTGCTATCACCGCATCTTCCACAACGGCGGCTGACGCTGGATCTGTAGCGATTAAAGCAGATACCGTGCGAGTTCGCGATCAGGCCGAGATTACGGTCACGAATTCTGGAACAGGGGATGCAGGCAATCTGCGGGTGAATGCCAACACAATTTTGCTGGATCACGATGGTAATCTGTTGGCCAGCACGGTGTCTGGTGGCGGTGGGAATATAAACTTGCAAGCCAACACGATTCGTCTCGGCCAGGGAAGCAGCATCAACGCTTCGACCGAAACAGGGCATGGAGGTGATGTGCAACTGCAAGTGCGCGATACCCTGCAACTGAATGGTCAAAGTCAGATTTTAGCGGATGCGCATCAAGCTGGACGGAGCGGCAATGTGAGCGTTACGGCATCCAATACGGTGTTGAATGATCGGAGCCGGATTTCGACCAATGCTCAAGGGACTGCGGTGGGAGGGGCTTTGAGTATCCAGAGCGATCGCTTCTCTCTCTCAAACGGTTCCCGAATTACCGCCACCACCAGTGGTACGGGCAGCGGTGGGCGCATTACGCTCGGGGGCGATCGCGTTTCCCTGGTGAGTGGATCTCAAATTACAGCCTCCACGACTGGAACAGGGAGAGCGGGTAGCCTCACCCTTCGTGCCAATGATGGCATTTCCCTTAGCGGCAGGAACACTCGTCTCGCGGCAACCTCTACCACTGATGCAGCAGCAGGCTCGATTTTGCTGCAAACGCCCGACCTGCAACTCGATGACCATGCTGCCATTTCAGTCAGCGGTCAAGGGCAGGGAGGGGCCGGAAACTTAACCGTTCGAGCCAACACAATTCAACTGAATCGGAAATCAACCTTGAGTGCGGATGTGGCCGGAGGCGATCAGGGGAATATCACGCTTCAGTCCAATCTGCTGTTGTTGCGTCGCGGTAGTCGTAATAGCACCAACGCCACGGGAACCGCGAGTGGTGGCAATATTGGCATCGATACCGATTTCATTGCAGCGGTAGAAGGCGAAAACAGCGACATCACCGCGAATGCGACGAATAGCTTTGGTGGACGCATTTCTATCAATGCGACGGGCATCTTTGGAACCCAGTTTCGACCGCAGCTCACACCGTTCAGCGATATTACAGCGTCTTCTGGTTTAGGTGCCGCGTATAGCGGGACGGTCAGCATCAGCAACCCGGATGTTGATCCCGGTTCGGATATGGTGCAGCTACCTGAGAACGTGGTGGATGCTAGTGATCAAGTCGCAACAGGCTGCGGGGAATATGCGAACAGCCGCTTCATTGCGACAGGTCGAGGGGGGATTCCGAACAATCCGAGTGAGCAGGTGGTGAGCGATCGCCCCTGGAGTGATGTAAGGGATATCTCCAGCTTTATGAATACACCCTCAAACCGTAGCACCACGGCTACCGTTTCCGAACCTGTCACGACCGCTCAAATCACCGAAATCAACAGTTGGGTCAGAAATGCGAATGGTCAGGTGGAATTAATGGCTGTAACGCCACACGAACCAGACTTTACTCACGCAACGTGTTCAGCCACAAGCGGACAGTAGAGCTACGCATATTGGCCTAATTTTTGTGGCAGTCGGCTCATAGTCATAGTTGATAGGAGGACGTCCTGGACGGCCAGAACTCTTACTGCACAATGCGATCGCCATCTATCTCTGTTTTTGCTAAACCGTCGGTACGAAATTGACGCGGTTCTTTTTACTCCAGGGCGGGAATTTTAATAAATAAGTCTGTTGGTCAGCGATCGCGTCTAAAAATTATCGTGTTGTATGGATAAGAGTTTCCCGTTAGCGTTAACCGCTGTCTGGCTATTGGCGATGGGTATGGTGGCTCAAGCAGGACTGGCTCAGGTGACGCCAGATGGCACCCTGTCTACCACCGTTACCTCGCCGGATGGCCGCAATTTTACGATTAATGATGGCGATCGCGCCGGGAATAACCTTTACCATAGCTTTCGCGATTTCTCCGTTCCGACAGGCGGCTCAGCCGTGTTTAACAATGCGGCTGATGTGCAAAATATTTTCAGTCGCGTCACGGGTGGACGGGTTTCGAATATTGATGGCTTGATTCGTGCCAATGGTCATGCCAATCTGTTTTTGCTCAATCCGGCAGGAATTTTGTTTGGGCCAAATGCTCAGCTCAATATTGGAGGTTCCTTTGTTGGCAGTACAGCCAATAGCCTACGCTTCTCAGATGGCACCGTGTTTAGCGCCACTCCTTCATCAGCTACTCCTTTATTGACCGTCAGTGTTCCGGTCGGGTTACAAATGGGTGCGAATCCAGGCTCTATTCGCGTGAATGGAACTGGTAATCAGGAGATTGTTCCAACGACAAATTTTGGCCTAGCCGTTGCACCAGGACAAACGTTGGCTTTAGTGGGAGGCGATGTCACATTTGATGGAGGCATTGCAACAGCGGCGGCGGGCAGGCTGGAAATTGGCAGTGTCGCGGATGGAGAAGTCAGCCTCACGCCCAGCCCAGTGGGTTGGAACCTTGGCTATGGTCAGGTCAATGTCGTTCGGCAGGCTCAATTTCTGAATCGCTCGTCACTTTGGGTGCCCTTCAGCAATGCCGCAGGAGGCATTCACGTCTATGCAGGCCGAGTGACGCTGAATAATTCACAAATTGCGGCAACCACGTCCGGCCAGCAACCCGGAGGCAACATCAGCATTCAGGCGGCGGATGCCCTTGAATTGGCAGGGGTGAATTCGATTTATCCCTTTAGTAGCTGGATCGTGAATCAAGTCACGCCGGGAGCCAGTGGAGAGGGTGGACAAATTCAGATCGAGACTCCCCGTTTAGCGTTGCGTGATGGCAGTCGCATTCAAAGTTTAAGTCAAGGCAGTGGCGCATCTGGAGATATCCGAGTCAATGCAGATGCCGTGCTTATCAGTGGAAGTTCTCCAGCCAGTGCCAGCCTCGCTCAGCAAGACTTGTTTAATAGCAGGATTACCAGTGATGCTCTGGCAACCGGAAACGGCGGAACGATTCGCATTGCAACTCGACAGCTCACGTTGCGAAATGGAGGCCAGGTGGCTAGCCTAGTTGGCCCCCAGGCGACAGGACATGGGGGAAACATTCTAGCAAATGCATCAGGGACGATTACCGCGATCGGGGTTGATCCCTTTCATCCCATAACAAGCAGTGGATTCAGCACCATAACGGCAGGTGCAGGTGCAGGTGGCGATTTAAGACTATCGGGCGATCGCTTTACGTTACTGGATGGAGGAGCAATTCAGTCTGTGACCCTAGGCTCAGGACAAGGCGGCAATATTAGTGCCAAAGTTAGCGATACCCTGACCGCGAGACGAGCCAGTTCCCGATTGCTGGGTGGAATAGGAAGCTACACCTTCGGGTCTGGCAATGGTGGGAATATCTCGGTCTCCACGAATCATCTGGGTCTTTATGACGGTGCAAGTATCTCAGGTGCCTCGGTTTCTCAATCCGCCAGCAGTACAGGAGCGCCGAGCGGCAATTCTGGGAACATTACAGTCAATGCCCGTCAGTCGATTGAGATTTCTGGGGTTAGACGCTCTCCTGTATCCTCCAGCACGATTGGTATGGCAACGGTTACATCGGGCAATGCAGGGAATGTCAATGTATCCACTCGACGTTTGCTTTTGAATGACGGTGGAACGATCGCAGTGGGAACCCTATTTTCAATTGGTCAGGGGCTTTATACCGGAGTGGGCACTGGAAATGGGGGCAATATTACGGTTCATGCGTCTGACTCGATCACCGTTCGTGGCATTAATGCAGCAACGAATCTCTATGGTTCGCTCAACACCTTTACCCTCAGTCGGGGAAATGCGGGTGATCTAACTATTCAAACTCCTCATTTGGTCGTTCAAGATGGTGCTCTCGTGGGTTCTCTAAATGCGGCAGCAGGTGAGGCGGGTCAAGTCACGATCGATGCCAACACGATTCTCGTCAGTGGGACGGCTTCGGGTGGTAGTCCAGCGCAAATCTTTTCGACGGCTAGAATCCCTGAAGTGAGTATTCGACAAGCCTTCAACATACCTGCTATTCCACAAGGAAATACAGGAACACTATCTCTGAATGCCCAAAACATTACTGTGGCCGATGGTGGACTGATTACCGTGCAGCATCAGGGCATTGGCAACGCTGGACAGTTGACCATTAACGCCGACACACTCAACCTGCGGAATCGAGGGCAGATCACAGCCGTAACCGCCGCTGGAGAGGGAGGAAATATTCAACTAAACGTACAGCATGGATTGTTTATGCGCGATCGCTCTCAGATTTCAACCACAGCCAGCGGTAGAGGCAGCGGCGGCAATATCGCCATCAACACGAATTTCATCGTCGCCAGAGAACGTGAAAACAGTGACATTACGGCGAATGCCACCAATAGTTTTGGCGGCCAAATCTCAATCAATGCTCTGGGCATCTTCGGCACCGAGTTTCGAGAAAGCCTGACTCCGCAAAGCGATATTACGGCATCGTCTGATTTGGGCGCAGCCTATAGCGGCACGGTTGCAATTAGCAATCCAGATGTTGATCCGGGGTCTGATGTGGTGTCGCTACCCGAAACGGTGGTCGATGTCAGCAATCAAATTGCAACAGGGTGTACCGCGTCGTCTAACAGTCGTTTTATTGCGACCGGACGAGGGGGGATTCCACCCAATCCGGATGAACTGGTGGCAAGCGATCGCCCCTGGAGTGATGTGCGTGACATTTCTGAGCCGCTGTCTGGATTGCTAAATGATCAGCAGAGGAATGCTGGCACTCCGGTTCCAGAATCAACATCGACCCCTCAACTTACGGAAGTCAATAGCTGGGTCAGAAATGACAGAGGACAGGTGGAGTTGAGGGCCGTAGCCTCCACCCGTGAACCAACCTTTACTCATGCGACCTGTTCGGCTGCTACTAGTGATTAAACAACATTGATTGTGAGTACTGAAGTTCTTTTATCGAAAAAACTTCAGTTTCTCAAATCGTCAGTTTGTTCAAAACATTAACGATATAAGCCAATGATTACTCGCAAATCTAGTCGTTCTTCTATGAAAAAACTTTGGAAATGGATCGCTCTGGGGGTGCTAGGTGTTAGCCTCACGCTGCTCCCTCCTATTGTACAAACAACACTTGCCGCATCATCAACCGATCGCATCATTCAGCTATCTCCTAATTCACAGATTGATCCACGTACAGCAGCTCAAAATACCGATTCAGCTTTAGATGCAGGCAGAGCACTTTACACAGAAGGTCGTTTTGCTGAAGCGATCGCGGAATGGCAACGGGCGATCGCTACCTACACGAGCAGTGGTGATACGCTGCATCAAGCCCTGGGATTCAGCTATTTATCGCTAGCGTATCAAGCCACGAATCAATGGGATGCGGCACAAGAAGCGATCGACCATAGCGTTGAACTGCTCAATCAAGCTAATCAATCCATCAGCCCGATTCTTTGGGCACAGGTGTTAAACACAAAAGCCAGCCTGTTGCTGCATACAGGACATCCCGAAACAGCGCTTGAAACCTGGGAGCAAGCTCAGAACTATTATGAACAGGCAGATGATTCGTCGGGTGCGCTCGGTAGTCAGATTAATCAGGCTCAGGCGCTTCAAAGCTTAGGCTTCTACCGACGGGCCAGACAACTGTTAGAAGATATCAATCAACAGTTAGCCACCATGCCTGACTCCGAGCTAAAGGTGAGTGGATTACGCAGTTTGGGAACAGCGTTACAGGTGATTGGTGATTTGCAAGCCAGTTATGATGCGCTGAAGCAAAGTTTAGACATCGCCAAGCAAATTGGTGCAACTCAAGAGCTGAGTTCTAACTTGGTGAACATTGGCAGACTGGCCGCAGATTTAGACGATCCTGAAACGGCGATCGCCTATTTTGAAGCCGCCGAGCAAACTGCTGTAAATCCCATCAATCGCGTGCAGGCTCAGTTAAGTCATTTACGTCTCGCCGTTCAGCAAAGTCAGTGGCAACAGGCCGCTACCCTGGTTTCTCCAATTCGCCAGCAGTTGATGACGCTTCCCCCCAGTCGAGATTCAATTTACGCAACCATTAATTTCGCGCATACCCTGGGGGATGCAGGTTCCAGTCATGCCTATTTATCAAGTCGAGACGTGGGACAATTGCTCGCTACGGCCATTCAATCTGCACGGCAACTCCAAGATCCCCGTGCTGAATCTCATGCCCTGCGTCAGTTGGGACAGATCTACATGCAAACCCAACAGTGGGCCGATGCTACTGACCTGACGCAACAATCACTGGCGATCGCCAATAGCATTCAAGCCGATGACATCATCGCTCAATCCGCCGCGCAATTGGGACGGCTCCTGAAACAGCAGGGGAAATCACAGGATGCGATCGCCGCTTATGGTGAAGCGGTTACGGCGTTGAAAGCGCTGCGCGGAGACTTGGCCGCCATTAATCCCGACGTGCAGTTTTCGTTCCGAGAAAGTGTTGAACCCACATATCGCGAACTGGTTGAACTGCTGCTAGATGGAACGCCCAGTCAAGAGTCACTCATTCAAGCACGAGCGTTAATTGAAAATCTACAGCTGGCAGAGTTGGATAACTTTTTGCGACAGGCGTGTCTCGATACGCAATCCGAACAGATTGACCAGGTTGATCGTAATGCGACGGTGGTTTATCCGATCATTCTGCCAGACCGATTGGCTGTCATTCTCTCGCAATCTGGACAACCGCTACGTCATTACACCACCACTATCCCTAAAGCAGATGTAGAAACTACTCTGCATAACTTACTCGCCGCTCTCCACCCTTCGTCGGATGATGCTGAACGGCTACGTTACTCGCAGCAGGTTTACAACTGGCTGATCCGTCCAGCCGAACAGGATCACGCGCTAACTGAAACGAAAACACTGGTCTTTGTTTTAGATGGTCTGCTGCGCAATATTCCTATGTCAGCCCTGCATGACGGGGAGCATTATCTGATTGAAAAGTATGCGGTCGCCCTCTCGCCAGGACTGAACCTCCTCTCCACAAAACCACTGACACAGCAGCACATTCATGCGATCGTGGGTGGCATTAGTGAAGCCCGCAATAATTTCAGTGCGCTGCCTGCCGTCACCTCTGAGGTGAATGATATTGCTCAGTTGCTCTCGGCTCCCACGCTGCTCAATCAAGACTTTACCAGCAGTGCGATCGCCGAACGATTGAAAACCAATTCAACCAACGTTGTGCATCTTGCAACCCATGGACAGTTCAGCTCTAATCAGGCCGAAACATTCCTGCTCACCTGGAACGGTCAAATCAACATTTGGGAACTGGCAGAACTCTTGCAAAACCGAGAAAGTGATCAGGCCGAAGCGATTGAATTACTGGTTCTCAGTGCGTGTGATACTGCCGCAGGTGACGATCGCGCGGCATTGGGGCTAGCAGGACTGGCGGTTAAATCAGGGGCGCGATCGACTCTGGCTACCCTCTGGCCGATCAAAGATCAGGCAGCGTCTCAACTCATGATTAAGTTTTATCGTGAGTTGGAAACACCCGGTATCACGAAGGCAGAAGCATTGCGAACAGCGCAGTTAAGCTTACTCGCAAATCCCAGCTATCAAGATCCGTTTTTCTGGTCAGCCTATGTTCTTGTTGGAAACTGGCTGTAATCAAACCGTGAAAACACTGAACTCGACCTTTCCCCAGATACGCGTAATTACCGCATCGCACGGCTGTCAATTTTTCTATGATGAGAATTATTCCTTCACTCATAAAGGAATAAACGGTTGACTCTTCAGGCTAGACATCCATGAGTCAATGTCGCGATGTGTTCCAAATAGCTTCAATTCCTCAAGTATTACGATGAGAGAACACTATGAAACGTAACTTCCTTGTTTCTACCTTGGGAGTGATGGTTCTGGTGGTAGGACTGATCGACGCGGCGCTAAAACCAGCAAATGCCGCTACATTTTCCCCACCACCTGATAACACCGCTCCCCGCAGTGGTAGTGGTGGAGCATCCCGCAACGGATTTATTCCACCCCCCAGCAACGCCGCTCCCCGCAGTGGCAGTGGTGGAGCATCCCGTAATGGGTTTATTCCACCCCCCGATAACGCCGCTCCTCAAAATGGCAGTGGCGGAGCATCGCGTAATGGATTCATTCCGCCGCCCGACAATGCGGCTCCTCGTAACGGCAGTGGTGGAGCATCGCGCAATGGATTTGTTCCACCGCCTGACAATGCGGCTCCTCGCAATGGTAGCGGTGGGGCATCGCGCAATGGGTTTACTCCACCGCCTGACAATGCAGCTCCTCATAATGGCGCGGGTGGAGCATCGCGTAACGGGTTTACTCCACCGCCTGACAATGCGGCTCCTCGCTCCGCCAGAGGAGGGGCATCGCGCAATGGATTTACCCCACCGCCCAACCAGAGCACACCGCGCTATGCGGCTGGAGGTGCGTCTAGAACCAATCTGTATGGGTCTAGCGTTGAGTTAGCCAATCAGCCCCACGCGATGATGGCTGTAACGCCCGATAGCTTCTACGGCACGACCTTAGCCGCTCATCCAACGATCCTGACGTATCTTCCGGCATCTAATGCTCAAGAAGCGGTCTTCAGCTTGAAGGATGAATCCCGGAACCTGGTTTACCGAATGGTGATCCCGGTTTCAGGAGAAGCTGGTATTGTCACGGTTCAACTACCTGACAGTGCTCCTGCTCTAGAGGTTGGCAAGAACTATCAGTGGTATATCACGCTCAAACTCGATGGCCAACTAACTCCTGCCAGCCCCTTTGTGGACGGCTGGATTCGGCGGATTGAGCCAACCCCTGCTATGACTGAATCGTTAGCTACAGGCAATCTCCAGACCGATGCAACGGTATTGGCTGAAAGGGGTGTTTGGTACGATACGGCTGCTCTGTGGGCAACATTACATAGAGAACAACCTACAAACGATGCCATCACTCATGAGTGGCAGGAATTATTAAATTCTGTGGGTCTTGATGAAATCGTGGCGGAACCCGTAGTTGCGGTGTTGCCTCGGTAAGTATCTATCCGAACCGTTGAAGGTTTGGGTTAGGTAAGAGGCGCGGTTCTGCCACGTCTCTTACCTGCTATATGTGAATTCAGCATCTTCAAAATGCGCTTCAAATCCTACAGCAATCGAAGGGTTGGTTAGGACGGGGTGCAAGGGTGGAACCCCTGGTTGGGGCGCAGCCCCCACTCCCCTGTCCTAACCGTCTTCAAAACGCGCTTTAAATCCTATGGCAATCGAAAGGTTAGTTAGGACGGGGTGCAAGGGTGGAACCCTTGACTGGAGGCGCAGCCCCACCCCCCTGTCCTCACCGTCTTGACGGTTGCCATACTTAAAACTTTCAGCATATTTTTTGTTGATCTTGTTTCGTAATCTTCCATGTGGCTAAAACTTAAAGCAATTCTTCAACAGCATCGAAGTGTTTGGGTCATTACGCCCAGCGTTGCCACTGCGGTTATTGCAGGTAGTCTTCTAGGTGTATTTAATTTGTTGGAGTGGGCGATTCGGGATGAGTTTTTTCGCTTGCGTCCCCAAGAACCTGTTGAGAATCAAATTGTCGTTGTCACCATTAGTGAGGCAGACATCGAAGCGGTAGGAGATTGGCCGATTCCGGATCAAGTCCTGGCAGAACTCCTCGAAAAAATTCATGCCCAACAGCCACGTGTGATTGGATTAGATCTCTACCGAGATTTGCCCAAAGAACCCGGTCATCAGAAACTCTTACAGGTATTTGGCAATACTCCTGAGCTGTTAGGAATTGAGAGAATTACCAGTGGACGAGTCGGGCCGCCGCCTGTCTTAAAGGATGCCAACCAGATTGCTCTGGCTGACTTGGTACTGGATGCCGATCGCAAAATTCGTAGAGGGCTACTTTCGGCGGAAGATCCGGAAGATCCGGGCAACGTCAAAATGAGCTTGGGTGCTGCATCGGCTCTGAAATATTTGGAGGCAGAAGGGATTACGCTAGAGACGATTGATGCGAATGCCCAAAAGTTTCAACTCGGACAGGCTGTCTTTACACCGATGAAAAATCTGGTGGCAGGCTATTCTGCTGCTGATTTGGGTGGATACCAAATTTTGATGAACTGGCGTGGCCCTGAGTCTGAATTCCCAACCATTTCTATGCACGATGTATTGACTGGAAAGGTGCCGCCCGATTTGATGCGCGATCGCATTGTTCTTATCGGCTCAACTGCAACGAGCACAAACGACTTTTTTGAAACACCTTATAGCAGTTCCTGGCTGAGTGCGACCAACCCAACACCGGGCGTGATTGTACACGCTAACTTAGCCAGTCAGATTATTCGAGGCGCGATGGAAGGTCGCTCGATGCTGCTGGGATGGTCGGGTGGGTGGCAAGGAGTCTGGATTCTCGTCTGGTCTGCTGTTGGTGCTGTGGGAAGCTGGTGGCTCGAACATGTCAATCATCAGGAAGGCAAACGGAAGCTTTGGGCATCCCGGCCCTTTGTCGCAGCGATTGGTGCAGGGACTCTGCTCGTGGGTGGAGCCTATATTGCGTTTTTAGAAGGTATTCTGGTTCCGGTTGTTCCTCCCCTGCTTGCGTTAGCCATCAGCACGATCGCAACCACTGGAGCGTTCAAACAACAGCGGTTAAAGTTGGCGAATCAGCAATTAGAGTTTGCCAACTATCAGCTTTTGGATTATTCCAGAACGCTGGAAGTGAAAGTGACAGAGCGGACTCAGGAACTAGCTGAAGCAAAACAGGCTGCGGATGCGGCGAATCAGGCTAAAAGTGAGTTCCTGGCAAATATGAGTCATGAACTGCGAACTCCTCTCAATGGCATCTTAGGCTATGCGCAAGTTTTAGAGCGCTCTTCCAGTCTTCCAGCTAAGGATCGCGAAGGAATTACGATTATCCATCAATGCGGTTCTCATTTGCTGACGTTGATCAATGACATTCTCGATCTCTCTAAAATTGAAGCTCGAAAATTAGAGCTGTATCCGACCGATATTCATTTCCCGACTTTTTTGAATGGCGTCGTTGAAATCTGTCGCATTCGGGCTGAGCAAAAAGGGATCTCGTTTAAGGTGGCGATCGCTGATAGCCTCCCCAAACGGGTTCACGCCGATGAAAAACGGCTGCGACAGGTGTTAATTAATCTGCTCGGTAATGCGGTTAAATTTACGGATCAAGGCAGCGTTACCTTCAAGGTTCAAAGGTTGCCGGATCAAGCTGATACTACCTCTGATGACTCTCATGCCACCATTCGCTTTCAGGTGGAAGATACAGGGGTGGGCATGAGGCCAGACCAGGTTGAGAAAATTTTCCTACCGTTTGAGCAGGTGGGCGATTCGTCTCATAAATCAGAAGGAACTGGATTGGGGCTTTCGATCAGCCAGCGAATTGTAGAACTGATGGGAAGTCAGTTGGAGGTGCAAAGCCAGTTTGGAGAAGGCAGCGTTTTTTGGGTCGATCTGAATTTGCCTGCTGCCGTTGATGCACACTTTGTCGATTCATCTATTCGGACAGAAGAAATTATTGGAATTAAATCGGGGCAACCGACGGTTCTAATCGTTGACGATAGTTCAGAAACCCGCTCAATGCTGGTTAGCCTGCTGCAATCCGTTGGGTTCGCAACGTTGGAAGCGGATAATGGCCAGACTGGATTGCATCTCGCCTCTACTCATTATCCAGATGCCGTTTTGACTGATTTATCCATGCCTGTGATGAGCGGCGTTGAGTTAATGCAGCAACTCCGAACCCATCCTCAGCTTAAAGATGTGGCTATTATCGTCTCTAGCGCCAATGTGTTTGAGGCCGATCGCCAGGAGAGCTTAAAAGCGGGTGCGAATGATTTCTTACCCAAACCTGTTGAACTTGATCAATTGCTCATCGTTCTGCAAAATCAACTAAAGCTGGAATGGCTTTATCGAGAGCCATCGGCCCATCAGCCGCAGAAGCCGCCCGTGGATTTGGGCGATCGCACTCAGGCTGAAATGATCCTCCCACCCAAAGATGTGATGGAACGGCTCTATCATCTGGCGATGATGGGTAATTTACAAGGCATTGAGATAGCTCTGAATGAGCTTGTGACCCATGATCCTAACCTGGCTACCTTTGCAAGCAAGCTGCAAACGCTAGCCGCCGCCTTCCAGGTGAAGAAGATCCGAGAATTTCTGTCAGAGGAAATTAGAATTTGAGCGATCGTCACAAGAATTCCACAGTTACGAAATAGGATCAGGATAGGTCTCAAACATGTTTGTTAAACAACCCCATTTTAGGAACTGGAATTTTTGTGCCGAGAACGTTGCGGTTCCTAAAAAGGTTGAGGTTTCGTAAGCAGAATTTAAGTATAAAAATTAGGCTTGGCTGTGGTACGGGCGATCGCCAATTCACTTCAGTCAATCGCTATGTCAATCATTACCAGCGCATTCACACATTAGACCATTTGATATGACTAACCTGTCAATTCCACGTTCATCTGATGCGATCCGGATTCTTCTGGTTGATGATAACCACACTAATCTAAAAGTTCTATCCGAAGCCATTCGTGATGAGCATTGGACCACATTAGTCGCAATTGATGGAGAATCTGCGATTGAGCAAGCTGAATATGCCAAGCCTGATTTGATTCTTCTCGATGTGATGATGCCGGGAATTGATGGGTTTGAAACCTGCCAACGGCTTAAAAAGAATGCAGAAACTCAGGCTATTCCGATTATTTTTATGACTGCCTTGTCGGATGTAGTGGATAAGGTGAAAGGCTTAGAGCTAGGAGCCGTTGATTACATCACGAAACCCTTCCAGCAAGAGGAAGTGTTAGCTCGCGTAAAATTACATCTCAAACTCTATCATTTAACGCAACGATTAGCAGAACAAAATACGTTGCTCAATCAAAAGATTGTAGAACAAGCCGAAACAGAAGCAAAATTGCAGCAGCTCAATCAAGAGTTGGAACAGCGCGTAACAGAACGAACCCAGGAGCTATCTGATTTTGTGCAGCAGCTTCAACAGACTCAATTGCAACTTGTGCAGAGTGAGAAGATGTCTACATTGGGGCAATTGGTTGCAGGCGTTGCCCATGAAATAAATAACCCCGTGGGGTTTATTAGCGGCAATATTGACTGCATTCGAAACTATACGCAAGATTTGTTGGAACATCTTCATCTGTATCAAGAGAAGTTTCCAAATGCACATCCCGATATTCAAGATCACGCAGAAGATGTTGATCTGGAGTTTATCTATGAAGATCTCCCGAAGGTTGTTAACTCCATGCGGGCAGGAACCGATCGCATCCGCAACATTAGCACCTCGTTAAGAACTTTCTCCCGTGCTGATACCACCAGCAAAGTGACGTTTAATCTTCACGAAGGGCTAGATAGCACGTTGTTAATTTTGAGGCATCGACTGAAAGCCAGTGAGACTCGTCCAGAAATTCAAGTGATTAAAGATTATGGTGATCTGCCGCTAGTCAATTGCTATCCAGGGCAATTGAATCAGGTGTTTATGAACATCCTGTCAAATGCGATCGACGCTCTGGATGAAGTGAACCAAACGCGCTCATTTGCTGAAATTCAAGCTGATCCAAATCAAATCACCATTCGCACTGAAATCTCGGCAGATCAAAAGATGGTCAAGATTCACATTGGAGACAATGGCCCAGGTATCGACCCGGATGTTCAGGCGAAAATCTTTGAGCATCTATTTACGACTAAGTCTGTTGGATGCGGTACCGGATTAGGGCTTTCGATCAGTCACCAAATTGTTGTAGAAAAACACGGTGGTCAGATTAGCTGCCATTCTTATCAGGGGCAAGGTACTGAATTTACAATTGAGATTCCTGTTTCTGAGCCATAATGTGACCTGAATCCAACAAATGTGCAAAAAAGTGCCTCTCGCGTCGCGAGGGGTAATTTTTTGCGTCATCTTAGCCGTGCGTCGCGTGGCTGAAATAGCGCTACCGAATTCACGTTAACCAGGCTTGACATTACCGCCAACTGTACTTGAGAACACAGACGAATCAGGTTCTGCAAACTATTTTTACCGTTATTCCAAGCGAATCAAGCCAAACTCTCAAGGGTTGAAATCTATGGCTAGAGCTTCTGCTTCGTCGGTATCAGAGGAAAACAATCTATCTCTTGCAGAACTGATTCCACCTCGGATTTTGCCTCGCGTATTAGGTCGGTGGGATCTGATTGTTGTCTATATTTCGATCATTTATGCCAGCTATGGTTCCGGCCAGATGGCAGGAGCAGGATGGCAATCGTTAAGCATTTGGATTTTAGCCTATCTCATCTTCCTGGTTCCGGCAGGTATGTGCTCCCTGGAATTGGGGAATTTGTTTCCAGAGGAAGGCGGCGTTTACGTATGGGCCAGCAAAACGATGGGCAAACTTCCCGGTTTTATGGGAGGGTGGCTGTCGTGGATGCCTGTATTTGGAGCGATCACACCGTGGACAGCGATCGTGGTGTCGTATTTCTCAACGGCGTTCGGATGGGAATTGCAGCTTTGGCAGCAGGTTGGCCTTCAGGTTTTGGCCGTTTGGGCGGCGGTATTTGTCGCGCTATTTAGCTTGCGCTCAGCTCAAAAAGTGGTGAATCGGCTGTTCTATATCTATGCCGCACTGTCAATTCTGACGTTTGTGGTAGCGATCGCCTATGCCATTGCAAACGGTTCTGCGACACCTCTGCCCAGTTCTGCGGCAGAGTGGATGCCTAATCTGCAAGAAAATGGAGCGGTTTTCGCACTGGCTGTCTTGCTGCTGCTGGGTGTTGAAACGCCATTTAACATGGGCGTTGAGATGAAGTCTGTGAATAAGGCAGCACCCTGGATGGTATTTGGTGGTTCGTTCATCCTGGGTGTGTTTTATTTGATGACGACATCGGGTGTCTTGATGACAACGCCTCTTGGTGAAGCTGATCCCTATGTTGCATTGGCAGTCTTATATGGCAAGGCTGGATTAGGATGGCTGGTAGGCGTAACTGGCTTTCTATATGGCTTTTGTGCGATTGCCCAACATGTTTGCTATCAATATTCTTACTCTCGCTTGCTGTTTATTTCAGGAATTGAGAAACATCTTCCCAAAGTATTCGCTTACGTCGATCCGCGCACGCGCACACCTGTTACGGCGATCTTAATGCAGGGAGCGATCATCACTGCGATTGTGCTGATCATGTACTCTAATTCAAATCTGACCGTCGCGACACAGGTTCTACTCGCTTCCATTACTGTCGTTTGGTGCATTTCCAACTACTTCTTTATCTTTCCGGTTGCGATCGCTCGACGTATCTTTCCCCATCTCTATTCTGAACCCGGTCGCATTGCCTGGAAGATTCCGGGTGGCATGATTGGAGCGTGGTTAACGATTTTGATTGCCACGATCGGCAATACGATCGCCATCTACTACTGCTTTATGGCTCCCTGGGTGCCGGATATGCCCGTGAGTGCCTGGGCACCGCAAGTGGCGACCGTATCGGGAATTGCGATCGCCATTGGATTCATCATTTACTTCGTTAACCTGAAGCAATCCGGTTCCGTGAATGTAGACGATGAACTGGCACAATATGCCTTTTTGGAATCCGATACCCCTGAGGATAAGAACTCGTGATTGCCAAGTTTTTCAAAATGGCGGTGGCGAATTTGCTGCGTTACAGTACCCGAACGGCCCTGACGGGGACGGGGCTGGCGCTGGCGATCGCCGCCGTTTTATTCGTTAATGTGGTGGCTCTAAGTTTTGAATCGGGAGCCGCGAGTGTCTATCGCTACATTCGCAGTACACCAGATGGAATGGCAGATGTGTGGGTGACACCGCCCAGCGGATTTGAACTCAACCCGAAAACCGGATTCTTTTCGGTATCGGGAACCTTCTCAGATGCGATCGCTAATCAGATTCTGGACGCCAATCAGGGTAAAGGCATTAAAGTCCTAACGGCTCAATTGCCCGGTGATGATCATCCTCCTTTAACGCTGTATGGCTGCTCAGATTGCACGAAGGTTTCCATTAGCGAATCGGCTGCTGTTACTCTGGCGGTGAATCCGGGAAACACTATTGCAGTGAATCAGGTTCCGATCACGATTGACTACATCGGGGAAGTGCCGAATTTGGGTGCAGGGGGTGTGGTTGAAGTGCCATTGGCGATCGCCCAACAGATCCTGAAGGCTCCCGATCAAGTGAGTTGGGTTGTCTTGAAGGCCAATAACATTTTTGCACTGCGAGACTTTCTCACAAGCAAAGCAAATGCGTTTGTTACCACCGACCCAATGGCTACAGATACCAGTAAATCGATCATCGCTTACGCACTGCAAGGCAAATTTAGCCGCGCCGATCTAGTGAGTTTTGATGTCAAACTGGCTGCGCTGTATTTCAATCAAGCGACTTCATCCCTCCTCGGCTGGCTGTCTCGCATTACGCTGGGGCTGGGATTTGTGCTGATGCTATCTGCTGCGCTGCTCAGTATTGAGGAACGCAAGCGGGAGTTTGGCATTTTTGCAGCGGTTGGTGTGAGTAGTGATGTTTTTTATCTGTTCTTTCTGGAGTCGCTGATTTTATTTGTCGGAGCCACCGCGATCGGGCTGATCCTGGGCGCATGGCTGCTCTGGGTGTTAACGCCAGCACTATTTGTTTGGAGCATCATCCTCAAATCATCGGTGCTGGTAGCCTGCTATCTGCCGCCAATGGTGATCTTTGGTTCACTTGTACCCGCTCAACGACTGCTCCAAAAATCTCCGTTGGAGTTGTTGAGGAGTGCGGCGTGAGGAGGCAGAAATCAGAAATCAGGAGTCAGGAGCCAGGAGTCAGAAGTCAGGAGTCAGAATCTGGCCAATACTCTGAGTTCTGGCTTCTTTTCCCATTCTCGCTTTCCAGTTAAACAGGCAATTAAGGAGTCCTGATGGCCAACGAGATATCTGAAACGCATCTGTCGCTGTGGGATTTGGTCTTGCGGATTGTGCGCTATACCAATCGCCATTTGCAGCACAACCGTCGGCGATCGCTCTTGCCCATCGCCACGATCGCCACAGGGACGCTATTGATTTACGCTGTTTTGACGCTGACGGCAACCGTTCAAGCTCAAATGGCGCAGATGAGCGGTACGTTAAGCCCCGAAACGGCAGAGGCGATCGCTCGTGGAACGGTTTACATTGCCTTTATCACATTGGCGGTTGGTGCCTTAGAAACGGCGGTTGTCATGACGCGTAGCGTGCTGTCCAGAGTGCAAGAAATCGGCATTCTTAAAGCAACTGGAGTGAAAGACACCGTGATTTTCAGTCTGTTTATTGCTGAAGCCTTTTTATATGGCGTAGTCGGTGGCTTGGCAGGGATTGTTCTGGGATGGGCGATCGTTGCCATGGTGCAAATGCTGGATGGTACCAGCCTCGCATTGGCTCTCCTGCCTTCCTGGAAAAATGGTTTGATTGCTGCCGGATTAGCCATTGTTGTTTCGATCGTAACGGCATTTCTGCCCATCTGGCAAACCGTCAGAATGTCTGCCATTCAAGCTCTGTATTACCAGTTCTAAGTGGCTAGACATCATTAAAACCCCCAAGGGTGTGGCCGCGCCCCTTAGGGGCGCGGCCACACCCTTGGGGGTTTTGTATTTGATTGTGTCTATGTACTTAAATCATTTGTTCATCACAATTCGTTCATCACACAAGCAAAGGTAGATTTCACCATGACAATGCAGATTATTGCTGAGCATTCCGTAGACGCGTCGCCCGTGGTCAAAGTGACCGACTGTTGGAAGATTTACAAATTAGGTTCAGAAATTGTACGCGCTTTAAAGGGAGTCAGCGTTACGCTCAAACACGGCGAATTCGTTTGCTTGATGGGGCCATCTGGTTCTGGAAAAACGACACTGCTGCACCTGATTGCTGGATTGGATCGAATTACTAAAGGCGACATTGCGATCGATGGTATTTCGCTGACGCGATTGCCTGAGAATCAGCTTTCCGCACTGCGTCATGACAAAATTGGGTTTATCTTTCAGTCTTACAACTTAATTCCAGTCTTGAGTGCTGTGGAGAATGTTGAACTACCGCTCTTATTTTCGGCAGCGAATCCAAAGAAGCTCCGTCAGAGGGCGATTCAACTGCTGCAAAAAGTGGGATTGGGCGATCGCCTCTATCACAAACCCTCTCAGCTTTCGGGTGGGCAGCAGCAGCGTGTTAGTATTGCTCGCTCGCTCATCAGCAATCCCAGCATCATTGTGGCAGATGAGCCGACGGCTAACCTGGATCAAAAAACGGGGAAAGAAATTTTGGAACTGCTCTGTGAGCTAAATTCTAACTTTGGCGTGACCATCCTCGTATCGACTCACGATCCCAACGTTGCAGAGTGCGGCACACGCGTTATTCACCTGGCCGATGGTCAAATTATGCGTGAAGAAATTCGCCGAACGGTGGCTCGGGAAAATGCGGTGGCTTGAGGTAAAGCTCATAACATGATGCAGCCATACACAATATGGCTGCATCATGTCAGACCGACAGTTTCTATCCGTGATGTATATTGGCGGCTTTCAGCATGTGGTAGGTAATGAGAAGCTGAGTGAGCGCTAGGGGATAGCTTTGTAGCGCTTCCCCGGTTGTTCCCATCACTTTACCGATGGTAGAACCGCCATCCAGGCTGCAAAACTGGCCAAGGTGAGGCACGTCATTACAGAGCGATCGCTCCAATTCCCTCACCTGCTCAGCCGTGGCATGACCATCAATTTCCAGCACATCCACAGGTTTACCCATGTCGCGATCGAGTTCCAGTCGAATGGCTGAACCCAGATGATCTGAATTTATGAAAATATCGTTGAGGTCAGGATGAGGAATCGTTGGACGCAGAACCAGTCTGACGTTGAGCAATAAATCATTCTGTTGACTACCATCACTGGGCGGGTAGAAGGTCACAATCACGTCAGACCACTGTCGCTGCGGACGAATAAACGACTCCGAATCATATTCACGCTGGCGAATCTGCTCAATCACCTGCTCTTTGGTATATCCTCGCTTACTCGTATCGCGCTTGACCTTCCAGGCATGACGCAATTCTTCGGGCGGAGCTAAATAAACCTTTACATCGTAGCTGTCGCGCATTCCTCGCGTTGAATACCCCAGCAGTCCTTCCACAATCACAAACTTGCTGGGCTTAATGTATTCCGGCGGGTCAAACGTGCCTGACGAGTGATTGTAAATTGGCTTCAAAATGGGTTGTCCTGTCCTCAGCAAGCCCAAATGCTGCTGGATGATATCCAGATAGTTGCAGTCAGGATGGAGGGCAGAGATGCTCTTTTCTGCACGCTGTTTGCGATCGTAGCGGTGATAGTCGTCTGTGCAAATGATAGTGACATCATCCTCACCCAACACTTGAGCAATGCCCCTGGTGAGGGTGGTTTTCCCAGCAGCACTATCTCCAACAATGCCAAGGATGATCGGACGATTGATCATGAAGCCTCCTAAACCGCGCTACGGATTCGTCAAAAGGGAGATGACCCCTCATTATTAGGGGGCGAGGGGATCAATGCAAGGATTTTCTCAGGTTAGGCGAAATTCTGAAATGTTTGGAAATATCAGGACAAACGAAACATTTTGTGCAACTTCAAATCTGTATCACCCAACTAGAGCCACGCTGTTGAATCTCAGCAATTCTCATTTTGAAACCGATTGCAGTTTTGCGCGTCTGATGGACTCATAAAACTGCAATCGGTGGGAATTGCTGTTGAATTTACACTAGTGAAAATATTTAGATTTGCGATCGCTTCTATAATTCCACATAGAAAATAAACCAGTTATTAAATTTGGATGAACTTCCGCCCAAGGACGGAAACTTTCCTAGATAGGACAGTCAATAGTAGTGCTAAAACAAGAGAGAAGCACCTTACAGCCCTGTATTGACACCGTTGGGAATTTCAGCCTGAGATTGGGCACCATACAGTGTAAGTTGCTTTGTGTCTCATCATACAGGAGAGTTTTTTCATGAAAGGCTTTGTGTGGGTTAGTGGATTCGCTGCCGGTTTGATGGTGTTTGGATTGCAAGGCTGGGCAGCGATCGCCCAAACCGCGCCTATCCTGCAAGAGCAAGGCGCTCTGGAAGAAGGAGATCAGGTTCTCAGTTCCGATGGCAGCCTGTATGATGTCTACACCTTTGAAGGCAAAGCAGGGCAGGCAATTGACATTTCACTGGAAAG
Source organism: Crinalium sp. (assembly GCA_036703095.1). Taxonomy (GTDB): domain Bacteria; phylum Cyanobacteriota; class Cyanobacteriia; order Elainellales; family Elainellaceae; genus DATNPS01. Next base: position 27,587 of record DATNPS010000535.1, read on the forward strand.
TACCGATTTTGATACCTATCTGGCATTAGTCGATCCTGAACAGCAGGTGATTGCAGAGAATGACGACGTAAATGAGAACGATCGCAACTCCAAAATTACGGTAACGCTGCCCAGCGACGGAACCTACACCATTGTTGCAAATGGATTCGATCGCACTAGCCGTGGACAATATTCTCTGTCGGTAATGGACTCTGAAGAGTCTCCTGCGCCTTCCCCCGACGCTCCGTAAGATACCCAGTTTGATTATGTACAGCCATCACGGCTGTACATCCTGTACACGGCTCAAGCTTCGACAACTTTAAAGATCGCGTCCTGTGTCATGCGGGGCGCGATTTTTGTCACTTCAGATGTGCACTGTGCATTGCTGCATAGCGTTATGCCTGTTTGTAGTCAATGTAGGTTTGGCGCGCCCGTCGGGCGCATGACTACCGCTTTGCATCATGAGAATTGTTGATTGGCGGCAGTGCATAGTGAGAATTGCTAGTTATGCAGTTTAATAGAAGCCAGACCAATTGGAGCTTCACTATGGTGCGTTTGGGGTGGGTGAGCGGAGGACTTGGCTTAGCGTTTGTGAGTGGGTTAAGCATGACAGCGATCGCACAAGTCAACCAACCCTTATCTGTGGTCTACCCACCTGATGGTCACGAAACAACGGCCAACCAAATCTTTCTGATTGGTACGGCTCCTGCTGGTGGAGTGGTAACGGTGAACGGCCAAACGATTGAACGCAGCACTGCCGGACACTTTGCCCCCAGTTTTCCCCTGCAACTGGGTGACAACACGTTTACCTTACGCTATCAGGATCAAGAACTAACTCTCCACGTTACTCGACAATCCGCAGACCCTCCAACTCCCGTGGGCGTTGCCTTTGGTGCAGGATCGTTAACTCCAGCCGTAAATATCGCACGACTGCCGGGAGAAGTGGTGTGCTTTGGGGCGATCGCTCCTGCTAACGCGACTGTCTCTACCAGAGTTGGTAATCAAACCATTCCACTCCTGCCACAGCCCACGGCAACTGATTTGCCTCCGAATTCAGCCGTTTTAACCGCACAGAATCAACCTACGGCGATCGCAAGTGTAACCAACTATCAGGGTTGCACGACGTTTACACAGACTGGTGTTTTAGGCCAACCCGACTTTAATCTCACGCTCAATGGTCAAACGATTCACCAGACTGGAACAGGGGCGGTAGAAATCCTGCCGCCAGTCCCAGCACAGGTGATTGAAGTCACTTCAGACTCTGGAACAGCGCGAACCGGGCCAAGCACAGATTACTCGCGCCTCACTCCGTTACCCAAAGGGACGAGAGCAGCGGTAACGGGGCGCGAAGGAGACTGGCTGCGGCTAGATTACGGCGGATGGATGCGCGCCAGTGAAACTCAAACCATTCCTAACCTGGCTCCACCGCGAACGCTGATTCGCAGCATTCGAGCAACCGAGCAGGATGGATGGACCGATATTACCTTTCCGCTGCAAGTGCCTGTTCCCGTAAGCGTCATACAGGGCGATCGCACCTTTACCCTCACCCTCTACAACACGACAGCCCAAACCGACACGATTCTGTTAAATGACGATCGTCTGATTGAACGACTCGACTGGCAGCAGATTGCCCCCGGTCAGGTGCAATACACGTTTAACCTCAAATCTCAGCAGCAGTGGGGGTATAAGCTCCGCTACGAGGGAACCAGTCTAGTTCTGTCATTGCGTCACCCGCCCCAGGTGCAAAATCCGCAGCGCCCATTAACTGGCATTCGCATTTTGCTTGATCCGGGACATGGAGGGCCGGAGGACTTTGGGGCACGAGGGCCAACTGGAGTACCCGAAAAAGACGTGACGCTAACGGTATCTCGCTTGCTTAGAGATGAGTTAGTCGCTCGTGGGGCGACGGTTTACATGACTCGTGAAGGCGATGCGGATCTGTATCCGCAGGATCGCGTTGATATGATTAATCAAATTGAACCAACGTTGGCTCTTAGCCTTCACTACAATGCTCTACCGGATAGCGGGGATGCCATTCACACGGCTGGGGTTGGTAGTTTTTGGTATAACGCGCAGGCTCACAGTTTAGCGGTCGCTCTACACCATGACTTGGTGCAACAGCTCGATCGCCCTTCGTATGGGGTGTTTTGGAATAACCTGGCCTTAACCCGCCCCACGGTGGCTCCCTGTGTGCTGCTGGAGTTGGGATTTATGATTAATCCAGTGGAATTTGAGTGGGTTACAAACTCTGAAGACCAGCGCAAATTAGCCACAGCGCTTGCAGATAGCCTGACAAATTGGGTAAAAGCGCAAACTAGCTCTGGCGATCGCCACATTTAATCGCCTGCTCATTCTGACTAGAATAGAACGAGAGTCTACACCATTCTTTCACAGCCAAATTCGCTAAAAAACTTTACATTCAGGCTCAGACTGGACTTTTTTGAATCCTCACTCTAAATTGAATTTGGCGATTCAAACCAGCTTTAACATCTGTTTAAAAGGTTACTAGGGTAAAAAACATGGATGTCAAATTAATTTTGCTAGCGCTGACTCCGGTATTCATCGTAGCCTGTCTCTTTTTTGGGACGCGCAACGGGTTTTACGATTCTGATAACTATCACGGCAACGGCTCTGCTCACTAAATTCGATCTCAATTGGATAACGAGATTGGCTGGAGCCGCAACCTGACTTGCGGTTGCGTTCTGGTTTTGCTGGGAAGCTGTGAACGTGATTGATCTGCAATGTTTACCGTATAGCGTTGGTCATGGTGATGAGGGTGTCTGCCTGCTGATCAGGATGGGACCCTATCGCATCTTGCTGGATTGTGGGCTGGAAAATGTTGCTCCGTTAATTGAGGGAGCTAATGGTGCTCCTCCCGCCGATCTGGTTTTATGCAGTCATGCTCATCCCGACCATGCTAGAGGTCTGCTGGCGTTACACAGAGCCTATCCACAGCTGCCGATTTATGCCAGCGAAGTAACCGCTCAACTGCTGCACCTGAATTGGTTAGACGAAGCCGTTCCGCTCTTTTGTCAAGCGTTGCCCTGGCGATCGGCCCTGGAGTTTCGTGATGGGCTGAGTGCAGAGCTATATCCGGCAGGGCATATACCTGGCGCAGCCGCGTTTTTATTAACGTATGCAGCTGTTGAACGTCCGTATACCGTTTTCTATACGGGCGACTTCTTCTTATCCAACTCGCGGCTGGTAGAAGGATTGCCGTTAGAAGAACTGCGAGGCTTAAAGCCTGATGCGCTGATTTTAGAAGGCAGCTATGGAACGGCCCGCTATCCTCATCGGCGGCAGCAAGAAAATCAGGTCGCAGAGCGAATCAATCGAGCGATCGCCAGCCATCAGTCTGTTCTTTTACCTACCCCCACCTTAGGTTTGGGGCAGGAATTGCTGATGTTATTGCGGAGCCATCATCACTTCACCGGACGCAATATCGATATCTGGGTGGATGGAGCCGTTGCCGACGGCTGTAGCGCCTATCTAGATTTGTTGCCTCATTTTCCCAGTGCGGTTCAAAATTTTGCTCGTCATCAGCCGTTGTTCTGGGATGAGCGCATCCGTCCTCATGTGCGTCGCCTTCCATCTGAGTCCCCGGAGACATTGCGATCGCTGCTTGCCGATTCAGCTCCCTGCATTGTATTGACTGACCAAACCGCAGATCTGGAACAATATTGTCAGCCTGATACAGGGGCCTGGATTGTTCTGTTGCCCCAGCATCCGGGGCGCGTTGGTTCGGTTGAAGCAGCTGTCATGGAGAGCGTGCAGACCTCTAAACTGTTGCAGATGCAAATTCGCGTCGGGCAACTGATGATCGATTCCTATCTGCTAGGGGATCATTGCGATGGCCCCAGCACTACTCAGCTAGTGCACAATTTGCGTCCCCAACATGTTGTGTTTGTGCATGGTTCTCCCACGTATTTGAGTGATTTAACCAGTCTGGAAGAACTACAAAACCGCTATCATTTGCACACGCCAGCAGCAGGTACGCTGGTCGATCTGCCTATTGGTGAAACCTTTTTGCAGCCTGCCGCCCCTGAAACTCGATATGAGGGGGAACTGACGGAACTGGATACCGTTGTGCAGATTACCTTGCCCGACAGTCTTACGGCTGATCCCCGTTGGAATCATTTTGCGGATACGGGATTGGTTGAAGCTCGTTGGCAGGGAGAAGAACTTGTCTTACGCGGATTGCCTCAGCGAGAGATTTTGAGTCAGTCTATCGACTTTGACGTTCCCATGATGCTGGAATGCTGTGAAAGCTGCTTACACTATCGAGGTCAACGCTGCTGGAATCAAGCCTCTCCTTTGTTTGGCTTTAAGGTAACACCAGAAGGCTACTGCCCTGCCTTTGAAATAGCTGCCAGTGCATCTTTCAACATTCCAGATGACCGAGATGAGGGGTAATGTGAATGGGCGCTTTGAGGTGCGAAGCATCTACCCCAAAGCGCCCGCACAGATTCACGCCAGAACCGTATTGGTCTATGACTGGCGATACGCGATCACAGCATAGAACGGATCTCCACCTGGAATCCCTAACATTTGCAAGATGCTAGGAATTGAAGACACACGAGCGATCGCCTCAGGTTCGCTAAATCCTGGCACGGCTTTGAAGTAGGACTTTGCCAATTCCACACGTTCTGGCTCAGATGCATCTCGCCATACTTGAATGGCTTTCTGGTAAAACATGCGATTGGAAAAACTGGCGATCGCTATTCCACCCGGTTTGAGAATCCGATAAACCTCTGCGAATACCGCTTCAGGGTGCTGCAAGTATTGAATAGAGACGGTATTGAGCACAGCATCAAAGGATTGATCGGGTAGCGGCAAAACGGAATTTTCGTTCAGATTTTGCACAAAATAATGATCTAAGCGAGGGTTCCTTGCCAGCTCCTCCACATTCATCCCATGCCCCTCAACGTGCTCAAATTCCATCTCGTCCGGCAGATGAGAAACCCAACTGCTCATCATGTCGAAAATTCTAGTACCAGGCTTTAGACGTTCTCGATACAAATCCGTTAACTGTTGAATAAACCCTTCATCGATATGGGTTACGAAGCGAGGAACATCGTAGAACAGAGCATCATCAGTACCGTCAAGCTTTGTTCGTTGGTTGGGTTGAAGCAACATAATCACATGACTGAAAGAATATGGATTTAATTAAACCCCAATCTGTTTTAACGTGACTTCGATAGCTCCATGTCAGTTGCCCGGCGGTCAATTGGTATGGAGCAAAATGATGTTGCGCGTGACGCGCGCAACATCATTTGCGCATTCGTCGAACTCACATTTGATTAAGTCTAGTTGGGATTCTTAAGGCGAAGTTTTAGGGAACTGGGTTTGAGAAACAGCCAATTCATAAAGAAGAAAATAATTGCCACGAGCTGCCCAATATCTAATGCCGATAAATAGCCATCTCCCAAGGATGCAATGCCGCGATCGGTAATACCAAACAACCAGAAGGACGCTCCCAGGAGCCACAGGGCATTTCTAAGGTTGTTTAGAAGGAGGCTCCGCTCAGAAAGCTCATTTGGCTCCGTTAATTGCTCAGGATTCATGATGTGTTCAGGCTGGGTTGAGAGGGGTCGAAATACTTCTTAATTAATGACTACTAGATTAAGAAGTGTGTCATATGGTTGACATTGATCCAAAGAAGTAGTGACTTGATCTGGTTTTATGCTCACGAGCACGTCTTAACAGCGCGGGCGTCCGTCATGCCGCATCCTCAGATGCCATACGCGTCTCGACGGTTGCTATATGACAGAAGAATTACTGAATTCCCATGGGATCGGCTGCGATTTGCGCAAACTGCGCTACAGTAGCAAAGGGGCGATCGCGAAAAGTGACTTCGAAAAACAATTTTGAAAAGTTACTGGACAATCTCGCTTCAATTGTTTATATTGTTTTATTGCCGCCAAAATTCGATCCCTGGTTTTAAGCTGGAGTGCATCCGAATTGAATGCTCCACGGTGGGATTCAGGATACTGAATGGATTGACTGTTCAAGTCCCGGCGGAAACAGGCGATATCAAAGCAAAACCTGGTTTTGCCCTATTGAGACGTAGCCTGAGGCATTGCGGAATCAAAGACCGATATCCTATCTGGATAGAGGTTTGACTTTGTTTCTGTAAAAAAACATTGGAACAGGTCTGACTGTTGAAAAACACAGTCCTGTTCTCATGCAGTGTGTAAAGAAAGGGAGACTCGTGACCGTGTCTGTTGGCATTCTCGGCACAAAACTAGGTATGACTCAGGTATTCGACGAAGCGGGGAAAGCCATTCCTGTAACCGTCGTCCAAGCTGGGCCTTGCACTGTTACTCAAATTAAGACTGCCCAAACGGATGGTTATACTGCCATCCAGGTTGGTTATGGTGAAGCGACTGAAAAATCACTCAATAAGCCTGAATTAGGTCACTTAGCAAAATCGGAGGCTTCCCCTTTACGTCACTTGCGTGAGTATCGGTTGGACAATGCTGACGGGTTTGAGCTGGGTCAGCAAATCAAGGTAGATGCTTTTTCAGCAGGACAGATTGTTGATGTAATTGGAACGAGTATTGGTCGTGGTTTCGCTGGTTACCAAAAACGCCACAATTTTAAGCGAGGCCCAATGGCTCACGGTTCAAAGAACCACCGTTTGCCAGGATCGACAGGTGCTGGAACTACACCCGGTCGGGTTTATCCCGGTAAGCGAATGGCTGGTCGCTTGGGCGGTAGCCGGGTCACGGTGAAGAAACTAACGGTTGTTCGGGTAGATTCCGATCGCAATGTCTTATTGATTCAAGGGGCAGTTCCAGGTAAGCCAGGCGCTCTCCTCAATATCGTGCCTGCAAAAACGATTGGGCAGGCAAAGTAAAGACGTTCAGGATTAGGGATTCGGGATAGCTCAAAAAGCATTCCGTGCTCCATACCTTACATCCAGCAAAAGATAGAGATAGAGCTATGGTTGACCACGTCATTAAAAATTGGCAAGGCGAAGAGGCTGGAACGGCTTCCTTAGACCTGCGTGTTGCAAAAGAAGAAAATGCTTCCCATATTGTTCACCGGGCACTCGTGCGACAAATGAACAATACTCGCCAAGGAACGGCTTCGACGAAGACTCGTTCTGAAGTGAGTGGTGGTGGTCGCAAGCCTTGGCGTCAGAAAGGAACAGGCCGCGCTCGTGCGGGATCAAATCGTTCTCCCCTATGGCGAGGCGGCGGTGTGATCTTTGGCCCTAAGCCCAGAGATTACTCTACCAAGATGAACCGCAAGGAGCGTCGGTTGGCATTAAGAACGGCGTTTCAGAGTCGAGTAGAAGACCTGGTGGTCGTTGAGGACTTCGCTGAAAACTTTTCTCGCCCTAAGACGAAAGACCTGATTCAGGCGATCGTTCGTTGGGGAATTGCAGCAGATGCAAAAGTGCTGCTCATTGTGGCTGAGCGCAACGAGAACGTTTATCTCTCTGCTCGCAACATTCCTAACCTACGGCTTATTTCTGCAAACAATCTAAACATTTACGACCTGTTACTGGCTGACAAAGTTGTAGCGACTGCATCTGCTCTTGCCAAGGTTCAGGAGGTTTACAGCGATGACTAAAATTGATTCTCGTGATCTAGCAGATCTGGTGCGCCGTCCATTGGTCAACGAAAAAGCGACCCGGCTTCTGGAAGAAAATAAATACACATTTGAGGTTGCTCCGAAGGCGACTAAGCCAGAAATCAGGGCAGCGATTGAGAGCCTATTTGAAGTCAAAGTGGTGAGTGTTAACACTCATAATCCACCCCGTAAGAAGCGCCGAGTTGGCAGATTCCAGGGATACAAACCTCAATATAAGCGGGCGATCGTAACCCTTGCTCCTGGTGATTCCATTACGCTCTTCCCCGAAGTTTAATCGGCGGGCCGTTCTTATTCCGCATCGCTGATCATCGTCAAGCCTAAAGTCCTTCCAACGTTTTGAGTTATGGGCATCCGATATTACCGACCTTTCACTCCTGGTACTCGCGAACGAACGGATTCAGACTTTTCTGAAATCACTCGTTCTGAACCAGAAAAATCTCTAACCCGCTCTGTACATCGCTCTAAAGGCCGGAACAACCGAGGCGTAATTACCACTCGCCATCGGGGTGGTGGTCATAAGCGGCTGTACCGGGTGATTGATTTTCGCCGCGACAAGCGCAATATTCCTGCCAAAGTTGTATCTATTGAATACGATCCCAACCGCAACGCACGGATTGCGCTACTTCATTATCAAGATGGAGAAAAACGCTATATTCTCCATCCAGCCAACCTGGCAGTTGGGACAACGGTAATTGCTGGGCCAGAGGCACCGTTTGAAGTTGGTAATGCTTTGCCTTTGGGTAACATGCCCTTGGGTACGGTGGTTCACAACGTTGAGCTTTATCCCGGTAGAGGTGCGCAAATTGTCCGTGCCGCAGGTGCTGCTGCTCAAGTTGTGGCTAAGGAAGGCAGTTTTGTGACATTGCGGTTGCCTTCTAGTGAAGTGCGTTTGATTCGTCGGGAATGTTACGCCACGATTGGTCAGGTTGGTAACACAGATCATCGAAACATCAGCCTCGGTAAGGCAGGACGCAAGCGTTGGAAGGGTAGACGACCTGAAGTGCGCGGTAGTGTTATGAACCCGGTTGATCACCCCCATGGTGGTGGTGAAGGACGTGCTCCGATCGGGCGTTCTGGGCCTGTCACTCCTTGGGGTAAGCCTGCTCTCGGTTATAAGACTCGCAAGAAGAAGAAGTTGAGTAACGCGCTAATCGTCCGGCAACGGCGTCGTACCTCTAAGCGGGGTCGTGGTGGTCGTGATGCTTAGGGCTGCTTCTTAAGCAACCTGGGTGAAATACCCAAAAATCTAGATTGATCAGAGGTTATCAGGCACTATGTCTCGTTCATTAAAGAAGGGTCCCTTTGTTGCGGATCATCTGCTTAAGAAAATTGAAGCCCTGAATGTCAAAGGCGACAAGCAAGTGATTAAAACTTGGTCGAGGGCATCTACTGTCCTTCCCCAAATGATTGGACATACGATCGCTGTTCATAACGGTCGTCAACATGTTCCCGTCTATATCACCGAGCAGATGGTCGGACATAAGTTGGGTGAATTTGCTCCAACCCGCACCTTCAGGGGACACGCTAAGAGTGACAAGAAAGCTCGTCGATAGAATAAGTGGCAGCTAGCCGCTGGCAGCTTGCTAAAGTTCAAAACGGATGGTTGGCTGCTAACAGCTAAATGCTAGAGGAGAGAAATATGCCAATTACTACTGGGGAAGAAGTTAAAGCTGTCGCTCGTTACATCCGGATGTCGCCGCTGAAAGTGCGCCGTGTTCTGGATCAGATTCGCGGGCGCTCTTATAGAGAGGCTCTAATTATTCTGGAATTTATGCCTTACCGGGCATGTGAGCCAATTTTGAAACTGTTGCGTTCGGCAGTTGCTAATGCTGAGCATAATGCTGGTTATACGCCTGCCGACTTGGTCGTTAGTCAAGCCTATGCTGATCAGGGGCCTGTCTTAAAGCGCTATCGGCCTCGCGCTCAAGGTCGTGCTTATCAAATTCGGAAGCCGACTTGTCATATCACAATCGCTGTTGCTCCTGGTGCTGAGAGCGAAGACTAGAGGTGATTGCTCTTTAACCGGACTCTCCTCCATATCCAATTGACTATACTGCTGACGTTGTAGAGAACGAACCGTGGGACAAAAGATTCATCCAGTTGGCTTCCGCCTCGGCATTACTCAGGAACATCGATCTCGGTGGTTTGCTGATTCTGCTCGCTATCCTAAGCTTTTGCAGGAAGACTACATTATTCGTAATTTCTTTGAAAAGAATCCATTGAAGCTCAAGAGCTTGGAAAGCCCAAGTATTTCTGAGATTCGGATTGAGCGCAAAGCGGATCAAATTGATTTAGAAGTACACACTGCCCGTCCTGGTGTCGTCGTTGGTCGTGGTGGCCAGGGCATCGAGGAGTTGCGGGGCGGTCTGCAAAGGGTTTTGGGTGGTGGCGATCGCCAGATTCGTATGAATGTGGTTGAAGTGGCTCGCGTGGATGCTGATGCCGCTTTAATCGCTGAGTATGTGGCGCAGCAGCTAGAACGCCGTGTTTCGTTCCGTCGAGTGGTTCGTCAGGCGATTCAACGTGCTCAGCGTGCAGGTGTTCAGGGCATCAAAATTCAGATCAGTGGTCGCTTAAACGGTGCCGAAATTGCTCGGACAGAAGCCACTCGTGAAGGCAAGGTTCCCCTCCACACGCTGAGAGCTGACATTGATTATGTCTACAAGACTGCTCAAACTATTTACGGGGTCTTAGGCATCAAAGTTTGGATCTTTAAGGGTGAGATTATTCCGGGACAGGAAGAATTGCCCCAGCAAAGCGGCAATACTCAGCCTCGCCGTCGTCAGCAGCAGCGTCGTCGTCAACAATTTGAAGATCGCTCAAATGAAGGATAGAGGATTCGGGGACATACGAAAAATCTAGTTTTTCGCTCCCTCCTCCTGACTTCTCTTTCCTCAGTTCCAAGGTAGCTAGCCATGTTAAGTCCTAGAAGAACTAAATTTCGTAAGCAGCAACGCGGTCGCATGACGGGTCTGGCGACGAGAGGCAACAGTCTTGAATTTGGTGACTTTGCTCTCCAGGCGTTAGAGCCTTCCTGGATTACCTCTCGGCAAATTGAAGCCAGTCGTCGTGCCATGACCCGCTATATTCGTCGAGGCGGCAAGATCTGGATTCGCATTTTTCCAGATAAGCCCATCACGATGCGACCAGCAGAAACCCGGATGGGTTCTGGTAAGGGTAACCCTGAGTTTTGGGTCGCTGTCGTAAAACCAGGTCGAATTTTGTTTGAAATTGCAGGTGTACCGGAAGCAACCGCGCGAGAAGCGATGCGCCTGGCAGCCTACAAGTTACCCATTAAAACCAAATTCATCGCTCGTGCAGCGGAGGAGTCGTAAGCTATGGCTCTGCCCAAAATTTCAGAAATTAGAGACCTCAGTGATGACCAACTCAAAGAGGAAATCGCCGCCGTCAAAAAGCAACTCTTTGACTTACGCTTTCAAAAGGCAACTCGCCAACTAGAAAAATCTCATCAGTTTAAGCATACGCGTCATCGTTTGGCGCAGCTGTTAACGGTTGAGCGTGAGAGAGAATTGGCGGCCACTTCAAAATCGCCAGTTACAGGAGAGGGGTAAAGTCCAATGGCAGTCAAGGAAAGAGTTGGGGTTGTCGTCAGCGACAAAATGCAAAAAACTGTGGTAGTAGCGGTTGAAAACCGTTCTCCCCATCCTAAATATCAAAAGATCATGGTTCGTACCAAACGGTACAAAGCTCATGATGAAGAGAATAAGTGCAAAGTGGGCGATCGCGTCCGCATTCAAGAAACTCGTCCTCTTAGTCGCACCAAGCGCTGGACTGTGGTTGACATTCTCACTACTGCATCCAATGTCTGATTGATCGGGAGATAAAACCATGATTCAGCAAGAGACTTACCTTAACGTGGCAGACAACAGCGGTGCTCGGAAGCTAATGTGCATTCGAGTTCTTGGTGGAAACCGCCGCTATGCCGGAGTGGGAGATGTCATTATCGCAGTAGTGAAAGATGCGATTCCCAATATGGCAGTAAAAAAATCGGACGTTGTTCGAGCAGTGGTTGTTCGTACCAAAAAGGGATTGCGCCGTGATAGCGGTATGAGCATTCGGTTTGACGATAATGCAGCTGTCATTATCAATGCTGAAGGCAACCCCAGAGGAACTCGTGTATTTGGCCCTGTTGCTCGTGAGCTGCGCGATAAAAACTTTACGAAGATTATTTCATTGGCTCCGGAGGTGCTCTAATGGCAAAGTCCTCTACTACTACTCGGTACAAGATGCATGTCAAAAAGGGTGATACCGTCCAGGTGATCTCTGGTAAAGAGAAGGGCAAGGTTGGAGAAATCCTGCAAACCTTTCCAAAAACCAGCAAGGTTCTGGTCAAGGGAGTCAACATCAAGACCAAGCACGTTAAACCAACACAAGAAGGTGAATCGGGTCAGATTACAACTGCGGAGTTTCCCATCCATAGCTCCAATGTCATGCTGTACTCAACCAAACAAAAGGTTGCTAGCCGGATTTGTTACACCTTCAACGCTGATGGGCGGAAGGTGCGGATGTTGAAAAAGACAGGCGAAATCATTGACTAAGTAGATTTGAACTGAAAATCTCTTGGTTTTCTAGAGATAACGTTAGTCACTAAATGCCTATCTATAACATCTACGACTTGCTCAATACTCCCTGACCAAGTCCAGGGAAATTTAAGGACCAACACTATGGCAGAAAGATTCAAGACGCTCTATCAGGAAAAAGCTGTCCCGAAGTTGATGGAGCAGTTCCAATACACCAACATTCATCAGGTTCCCAAGATTCTCAAAGTAACGGTTAACCGTGGTTTGGGAGAAGCTGCCCAGAATGCAAAAGCATTAGAAGCCTCATTGAGTGAGATCGCGGTGATTACAGGTCAAAAGCCTGTGGTGACCAGAGCTAAGAAGGCGATCGCAGGCTTCAAAATTCGTAAGGGAATGCCTGTTGGGATCATGGTGACTCTCCGCTCTGACCGGATGTACGCCTTCCTGGATCGCCTGATCAACTTGGCACTTCCCCGCATTCGCGACTTTCGTGGTGTCAGTCCTAAGAGCTTTGATGGCCGAGGCAACTACACGCTGGGTGTACGAGAGCAGTTGATTTTCCCAGAAGTAGACTACGACCGCATTGATCAAATTCGGGGCATGGATATTTCAATCATTACGACTGCAAATACCGATGAAGAAGGACGTGCCTTGTTAAAAGAAATGGGGATGCCCTTCCGGGATAACTAAGGCAGTGTGACAAAGAGGAAATTATGGCGGCTAACGACACAATTGCAGACATGCTAACACGTATCCGGAATGCCAACTTGGCGCGGCATCAGACGACGGAAGTTCCTTCCACTAAGATGACCCGCAGCATCGCCAAGGTATTGCGGGATGAAGGATTTATCACAGAGTTCTCTGAATCAGGAGAGGGTGCGCAGCGCAGTCTGGTCATCTCTCTCAAATACAAGGGGAAGAATCGTCGCCCCATTATCAATGCCCTGAAGCGAGTCAGTAAGCCGGGTCTGCGGGTCTACTCCAACCGAAAAGAACTGCCCCGTGTTTTGGGAGGCATTGGTATTGCTATTATTTCTACCTCAAGCGGCATTATGACGGATCGGGATGCTCGGCGTCAGGGGCTTGGCGGTGAAGTGCTTTGCTATGTCTGGTAAGTACAGTTCTTGGGAATGAGTTGTTTGTGAAGGGTTTTCTTGAGTCACGAATCGTTAGAGGCTCTGCTGCACCCGTTAGCAAATAGCAGATGTGTCCAAGAGTTTTATCCAGGAGTTAGGTCATGTCTCGTATTGGTAAACGTTCCATAAGTATTCCTCAAAAAGTTACTGTTACTATTACAGGCCAGCACGTTGCTGTTAAAGGTCCAAAGGGCGAGTTGGCTCGTACTCTGCCGCCTGAGGTAGAAGTTGTGCAGGAAGGTGATTCAATTCAGGTGAATCGTCGTAATGATTCTCGCACGGCTCGTCAACGTCATGGCCTTTGTCGCACTCTCGTTGCAAACATGGTGGAAGGAGTTGCGCAAGGTTTCCAACGTCGTCTCGAAATCCAGGGCGTTGGTTATCGTGCTCAAGTGCAAGGTAGAAATCTAAATCTTACGGTTGGATACAGCCATCCAGTTCAGATTGTTCCTCCTGATGGTATTCAGTTTGCGGTTGAGAACAACACCAACGTGCTGGTGAGCGGAATTGACAAGGAGATTGTCGGCAATATCGCCGCTCAAATTCGTGCTGTTCGCCCACCAGAGCCATATAAAGGCAAGGGCATTCGTTATGCGGGTGAGGTAATCAGACGTAAGGCTGGTAAGGCAGGGAAGAAGTAAAGATGAAACGAACACGCAGGGAATCAACTCGTCGTCGCCATACACGCATCAGACGCCAAGTATCCGGCACTTCGGAGCGGCCTCGTTTGGCAGTTTTTCGCTCCAACCAGCATATCTATGCGCAGGTTATTGACGATAATCTTCATACCACTCTCGTGTCAGCTTCCAGCTTAGAGGCGGATTCCAAGGAACTAGCTACTGGCGCTAACTGTGACGCCTCAACTCATGTTGGTAAGTTGATTGCTAAGCGCTCCATTGAAAAAGGGATTACTCAGGTCGTCTTTGATCGCGGAGGAAATCTTTATCATGGGAGAGTTAAGGCTCTCGCTGATGCTGCTCGTGAAGGTGGATTGAGCTTCTAGGCATCAACAGGCTTAGTCTTAGTAAGAGTCATTGTTTAGCTAGATGCTCTGGATGCAGATCACTAACGGAAGGATTTAAAGATGGCTAAGGGTCGAAAGAATAATCGTGCTCGAGAGAAAGAAACCGATTGGCAAGAGCGGGTTGTCCAAATTCGTCGGGTAACCAAAGTTGTTAAAGGCGGTAAAAAGCTTAGCTTTCGAGCAATTGTAATTGTTGGTAATGAGCGTGGCCAAGTCGGTGTAGGTGTCGGCAAGGCGAGCGATGTGATTGGTGCTGTCCGCAAGGGCGTAGCGGATGGTAAGAAGCATTTAGTAGAGGTTCCTCTGACTAAGTCCAACTCTATTCCTCATCCAGTTAATGGTGCAGGTGGTGGAGCTAAAGTGATGATGCGTCCTGCTGCACCGGGAACCGGGGTAATCGCTGGAGGCGCAGTTCGAACAGTTTTAGAACTTGCTGGTGTTCGCAACGTTTTAGCAAAGCAGTTGGGTTCAGGTAATCCGCTCAATAATGCTAGAGCTGCTGCTAATGCCCTCTCATCTCTTCGTACTTTCTCAGATGTTGCTGAGGAAAGAGGAATTCCAGTCGAAAGCCTCTACGTCTAGGCTTCTTAGCCTACTGATTAGTTGCTATGGCTTTTAAGTAGCACTGGAAAAAGGTTTGGTCATTTAGATATCGTTTATTGATACACAGTACTATGCGACTTGCAGACGCTTTACCTAAACAAGGTTCTCAGAAACGCCGTCGCCGTGTTGGACGGGGAATTGCGGCAGGTCAGGGAGCTAGCTGTGGGTTTGGGATGCGAGGCCAAAAGTCTCGCTCAGGTCGGGGCACTCGCCCAGGGTTTGAGGGTGGTCAGTTGCCCTTATATCGGCGAATTCCTAAACTCAAGCACTTTACGGTGATTAATCGCCAACAGTACACTACGATCAATGTAGGTGACTTGGCATCTCTCCCGGCCAATTCTAAAGTCAGTCTTGCTTCTTTGATGGAAGTTGGGATTGTTACATCGGATGATGGTCCCCTGAAGGTTTTAGGGGATGGTGAGCTATCTGTTCCTCTTCAAGTCGAAGCTGCGGCGTTTACAGGATCAGCACGCACTAAGATTGAGGGAGCAGGTGGTAGCTGTGAGGTGTTAAGTTAGTCTCTTTTGAGGATGGCTAGTATCTGTTCAGATGCTTCCAATCCGCAAACGTCTATAGAGGTATCCCTTCATGGTTGTTAGTCGAGACAAGAACCCGACAGCTCAAGAAACATTTGTCCAAATGGCTCAAGCGGCTGGTCTTCGAGGCCGCTTGTTAGTCACGATTGGCATGTTAATCCTAGTTCGTCTAGGGATTTTTATACCTGTTCCTGGAATTGATAGAGCTGCTTTCCAACAAGGTATTCAAGGTAGCGGCTTAGGCAACCTGATTAACTTTTTAGATGTCTTTGCGGGTGGCGGTATTTCTGCCCTTGGTATCTTTGCCTTGGGCATTTTGCCTTATATTAACGCCTCTATTATTTTGCAGCTTCTGACCGCAGCGTTGCCTAGCTTAGAGGATCTCCAGAAAAACGAAGGGGAAGCCGGACGGCGCAAGATTTCCCAAATCACCCGTTATGTTGCTCTAGTTTGGGCAGTGATTCAGAGTACGGGTATTGCTATTTTGGTCAGTCGTTATGCTGAAACGCCTGGCCCTCTTTTCATTGCACAAACTGTTCTAGCTCTTACGGCTGGTTCCATGTTTGTCATGTGGGTCGGTGAACTGGTCACGGAACGGGGCGTTGGAAACGGTGCTTCTTTACTGATTTTTGTCAGTATTGTTTCAACCCTTCCCAATTCTCTAGGTCAGACCATTCAGCTGGCTCAGGGTGGCGATCGCAGCTTGGTGGGTGGTGTTATCATCCTGCTGTTGGTGTTTCTTGTGATGATCGTGGGCATTGTCTTCGTTCAGGAAGGAACCCGTCGTATTCCAATCATTTCTGCTCGTCGTCAAGTCGGTCGTCGATTGTATCTGGAAAAGAGCAGCTATCTTCCCTTGCGGCTGAATCAGGGAGGGGTAATGCCCATCATCTTTGCCTCCTCAGTGCTGTTTCTCCCCTCAATCCTGGCTCAGTCGATACCCAACGAATTCCTGAATCAGATTGTTAAATATCTTTTGCCTGGGCATTGGGTTCATATTGTTCTTTACCTTGTACTGATTCTCTTTTTCAGCTACTTCTATGCTTCTATCACGGTCAATCCCGTTGATATGTCGCAGAACCTCAAGAAAATGGGAGCCAGTATTCCTGGTATTCGCCCTGGTAAAGCGACGAGTGAGTATATTGAGCGTGTGCTGAATCGTTTAATCTTCCTGGGTGCTATTTTCCTTGGTTCGGTAGCGATTATTCCTACAGCTGTTGAAAGTGCGACACAAGTGAGAACGTTTCAAGGTTTAGGCGCAACCTCACTCCTGATTCTGGTTGGGGTTGCAATCGATACGGCTAAGCAAATACAGACTTACGTGATTTCCCAGCGCTACGAAGGGATGGTGAAGCAATAGTGGTATCTCTAATTTTCTTAGGCCCTCCGGGTGCAGGGAAAGGAACTCAAGCGGCTTTATTGGCTAATCGCTTAGCTGTACCTCATATTTCGACGGGCGATATCCTTCGTAATTCGGTTGCTCAACAGACGGATTTAGGAGTAAAGGCCCAGTCCTATATGGATCGGGGTGAATTGGTACCCGATGAACTGATCATTAATATGGTGCGCGATCGCATTTCTCAACCTGATGCTGCTGATGGTTGGATACTGGATGGCTTTCCTCGCAATGTCAGTCAAGCTAAGTTCTTGAATGAATTGCTGGATAAAGTCGGCCACTCCTACGATCTGGTCGTGAATCTGGATGTTCCAGACGAGATTTTGGTGTCTCGTTTGCTCCAACGAGGGCGTAAGGATGATAGTGAAGACGTCATTCGTCACCGTTTAGAGGTTTATCGGAATCAGACGGAACCCTTAATCAGCTTCTACAGTTCCTTGCGGCATTTGGTGACTGTCAACGGAAATCAGCCTGTTGAGACGGTGACAGATGAACTGCATCGTGCCATCCAGTCTTAACTGTTTAGCAGACGTTCCGCCAGGAACGTCTTAATTTGCTTTCCCCGTTAAGATGCAGCATTTTTTGGCCCCTGGTAATTAGGGTTAACCTACTTTTTGTATACATTTGTTAGGCTGTAGATCGGTAATGATTAAAAGGTTTGAAGGCTTGAGGCAGTTCTTGTTCTGTGTCCTTTAAGCTCATCATTATATTGTTCGTTTTATCGTATTGAGGGAAAGCACATTGTCTAAACAAGATCTGATTGAAATGGAAGGTACAGTCACAGATTCCCTTCCAAATGCTATGTTCCGAGTTGACCTGGATAACGGCTTCAATGTTTTAGCCCACATCTCAGGCAAAATTCGTCGTAACTATATCAAGATTCTGCCTGGCGATCGCGTCAAGGTTGAACTGACACCTTATGACTTGACGAAAGGTAGAATTACTTATCGTCTTCGCAAGAAGTAACTTGTTAACGCTAAAGCCTGTTAGAGCTAGCTCAGATGCTTGAACTAACCCTTGCAGGAGTTTTCTTTGCTTAAAAAACGAAAACTTGATATAATAATCATTTTGTAATGAGTTGGCACTTGGTGACATGAAGGTTCGAGCATCGGTTCGCAGAATTTGTGAAAAGTGTCGCGTCATTCGCAGGCGCGGTCGTGTCATGGTGATATGTGCTAACCCCAAACACAAGCAGCGTCAAGGTTAATTTACGGCTGTTTCGATAGTACGTAATGTTCTGTGATGTTTGTGGTTTCGAGTCGTAGAAAGAATTCAGATAGGGAGAGCTAAAGAGTGGCGCGTATTGCCGGAGTAGACCTTCCACGTGATAAGCGTGTTGAAATTGGTCTGACATATATATATGGTATCGGGTTGACCCGTTCTAAGCAGGTTCTGGCTGCTACAGGTGTCAACCCAGACACTCGCGTGAAGGATCTCAGTGATGCTGATGTTGTCGCTCTGCGAGAGGCTATTGAAAGCGATTATCAGGTCGAAGGAGATCTGAGACGCTGGGAGGCAATGAACATCAAGCGGTTGATGGATATTGGTACCTATCGCGGTCGTCGTCATCGCCTTGGATTGCCTGTTCGTGGTCAGCGTACTCGGACGAATGCACGGACTCGTCGTGGTGGACGCCGTACTGTTGCTGGTAAGAAGAAAGCTCCTAGTAAGAAGTAGGTTTGAGCGGTAGCGCTGGAATGCTTCTGTTTGGAGTAACGGTGTTCCTGTACGGTTCCTGCTCAAACTCTTGCTCTTTTTGAGATTAACCCCCTTCCCTTGCCGCTTGCTCAATTGCTGGAAAACCAAAGCGTTGGCTGCTGGAACTAGGGCTAAGTAAAATACGCAAACAATTTCGTAACCGAAGAAGTCTAGACATGGCGCGACAACCCACTAAAAAAACTGGAGCTAAGAAGCAAAAACGGAATGTGCCAAACGGAGTGGCGCACATTCAATCCACCTTCAATAACACGATTGTCACTATTACAGATGGCAATGGTGAAGCTATTTCTTGGGCCTCATCTGGCTCTAGTGGCTTCAAAGGGGCTAAAAAGGGAACACCTTTTGCTGCTCAGACGGCTGCTGAAAATGCTGCGAGACGTGCGATCGACCAGGGAATGCGGCAGATTGAAGTAATGGTGAGTGGCCCCGGATCTGGACGGGAAACGGCTATTCGTGCTCTCCAAGGTGCTGGTTTGGAGATTACCTTAATTCGTGATGTGACTCCCATCCCTCACAATGGATGTCGTCCACCCAAGCGTCGTCGAGTCTAGGCATCCTTTCAATAGCTCATTCCAGGGACTTTGCTGGTAAACGGTTGTAAACCAATCTAAAACCTCTTTTCAAGACAATAGATTGTGTTCAAGACACGAATTGCGAAGGCAAAGTACCAAATTTTAAGATCAAATTCAGAAGACACGGTTTGTCTTCTGCTCAAGGAGAAGGGAGGTTCGTCTATGGCACAATTTCAGGTTGAGTGCATAGAGTCAGATACAGGTAATGACCGGAGCTTATACAGCAAGTTTGTGCTGGAGCCATTAGAGCGAGGTCAAGGTATTACGGTTGGTAATGCTTTGCGTCGGGTTCTACTGTCTAACCTGGAGGGCGCTGCCATAACCGCAGTTCGTGTTGCGGGAGTCACCCATGAATTTATGACTGTTCCAGGTGTTCGGGAAGATGTGCTGGATATCTTGCTGAACATGAAAGAGGTTGTTTTGAAGACCTATTCTTCTCAGCCTCAAATTGGGCGTCTACGGGTTGAAGGGCCTGCGACGGTTACGACAGAGTATTTTGAGCTGCCTTCTGAAGTAGAGGCTATAGATCTAAACCAGTATATTGCGACTGTCTCGGCAGGGGCTACTCTGGAAATGGAGTTCCGCATTGAGAAGGGTGTTGGTTATCGCGCCATTGAACGTGGCCGGGATGAAACCTCAGCTCTCGACTTTCTCCAAATTGACTCGGTCTTCATGCCTGTTCGCAAGGTGAACTATAGTATTGAAGATGCTCGTGTTGGCGGTTCTTTGGAGAAGGATCGCTTAATTATGGAGGTTTGGACAAATGGTAGTCTGACCCCTCAGGAAGCCTTGAGCCAAGCGGCTAATATTTTGGTTGATCTATTTAATCCTCTCAAAGATATTACGTTTGAATCGACGAAAGATATTTTTGCAGAAGATGAAGATCCGACCAATCAAATTCCAATTGAGGAACTTCAGCTCTCTGTCCGAGCCTACAATTGCTTGAAGCGAGCGCAAATTAACTCGGTTGCTGATCTGTTGGACTATACCCAAGAAGACTTGTTGGAAATTAAGAATTTTGGGGCCAAGTCTGCTGAGGAAGTGATTGAAGCGTTGCAGAACCGATTGGGTATTACCCTGCCGCATGAGAAACCTGCAAAGAGCGGCTGATGATTGCTTTCTCTCTGGTAGGTTGAACTAGACGATACTGTATCTGAGTCTATTTGCTGTCCATTGTTGTTTTCATATTGTTATGCGTCACCGTTGTAATGTTCCCCAGTTGGGAAAACCTGCTGATCAGCGTCGTGCTCTCCTCAGAGCGTTGACCACTGAACTTCTCCGTCATGGTCGGATTACGACGACCAAGATTCGGGCTAAGGCAGTGCGTACTGAAGCAGAGAAGATGATTTCTTTGGCTAAGGATGGGTCTCTAGCAGCTCGCCGCCAAGCTCTAGGCTATGTCTATGATAAGCAGCTTGTTCATGCGCTGTTTGAGCAGGCTAAAGAGCGGTATGGCGATCGCAATGGTGGCTATACCCGGATTCTCCGGACTATCAGTCGTCGGGGAGACAATGCTGAGATGGCTATTATTGAATTGACGTGAGGCTCTGATTGCACGGCCATGTCTGCCATTTTGACTCAATCAACCGACTTCTCTGACGCGGATCGTGTATCCGATGCAGAAAAGACTCAGAGAGTTGCCCTGGTAATTCAATACCTGGGCACTCGTTTTCATGGTTGGCAACGACAGGCGAAACATAGAACCGTGCAGGAAGAGATTGAAGTCGCACTAAAGTCTGTGATAGGGCGTTCTGTGACGCTTCATGGAGCGGGTCGAACTGATGCTGGAGTTCATGCCGCTGCCCAAGTTGCTCATTTTGATGCTCCGTCTCACATCCCGGCCTATCGATGGGCAGATATTCTCAATCATCGCTTGGACAGCGATATTGTGATTCGAGCATCGGCTCAAGTGGAGCAAAATTGGCACGCTCGGTTTTCAGCAGTATGGCGTCGCTATCGCTACACCATTTATACTGATACTCGCCCGAATCTTTTTGTTCGGCCTTATGCGTGGCATTATTATCTCGCGCCGCTGAATGAGTCGTTGATGCAGTCTGCTCTGGAACCCATGGTTGGTCGCCATCATTTAGCGGCATTTCACCGGGCGGGTTCAAGTCGGCCTCATTCTTGGGTAGACGTTCAAGTGGCTGAATGTGTACGCGAAGGGCCATTTATCCATATTGAGCTGCAAGCCAGCGGCTTTTTATATGGAATGGTTCGTTTGATTGTGGGGATGCTGGTGGAAGTGGGACGCGGGTGGCGATCGCCTTCAAGTTTCACGGAAGTCTGGAAGGAGCAGCGGCGGGAAGAGGTTAAGTATGCGGCTCCTCCTCATGGCCTTTGTTTGTTGCGAGTAGGCTATCCCGATTTTCCCTTTCCGCCCGAACTCTGGTTTGATACGCAACCGCGTTTCCTTTTGCAGTCTTGCCCAGAGACGACCTACTGCCTCTCTTAAGACGTCTCTATATCAGATGCAGACTAAGGTTTAGACTGTTTAATCTAGCTTATTAACTCTGTTGAAATTACCTGTCATGAACAAGACCTATCTCCCTCCTCTAGATTCTCGTGAACGAAACTGGTATGTCGTGGATGCTGCCAACCAGCGTTTAGGACGTTTGGCCAGTGAAGTTGCTTCGATTTTGCGAGGCAAAAATAAACCCACCTACACTCCCCATATTGATACGGGAGACTTCGTGATCATTGTGAATGCGGAAAAGGTGGACGTAACGGGTAAGAAGCGTACTCAGAAGTTGTATCGTCGTCACTCTGGTCGTCCTGGCGGAATGAAGGTGGAGAGCTTTGCTAAGCTGCAAGCTCGCTTGCCAGAGCGCGTGATCGAACAGGCTGTGAAAGGGATGCTGCCTAAAAATACGCTGGGTCGTCAGCTGTTTACCAAGCTGAAGGTTTACACGGGACCCAATCATCCTCATCAAGCCCAACAGCCTGAAGTACTAGAGATTAAAACAATTCCTGGAGGAGCTAATTAATGCAAGCTACTGATAAAGCAAACCGAGTTACCTACTGGGGAACAGGCCGTCGTAAATCTGCGGTTGTTCGCGTTCGGTTGGTGCCAGGTAATGGTCAGTTCGTTATTAATGGCAAGCCTGGAGAGCACTATTTGCAAAACAACCCAACCTATATCTCTGCGGCTAAGGCTCCTCTAGAGACACTGGGTTTGGAGAATGAATACGACATTCTTGTGAATGCGAAAGGTGGCGGTCTGACAGGACAAGCAGACTCGATTCGATTGGGTGTTGCTCGTGCGCTGTGTCAGCTTGACCCAGACAACCGGAAGCCTTTGAAGATCGAAGGGTATCTCACTCGTGATCCCCGTGCGAAAGAGCGGAAGAAGTATGGATTGCATAAAGCTCGTAAAGCTCCTCAATACTCGAAGCGCTAGAGCTTTCAAGCTTTACTATCTTTTGGCGGCCAAATCGTTAGTTTGGTCGTGAAGGTTAGAATAGATTTAGAGTTGGCAAACATTAAGTAAAGTTAGGCATCATGGCGAAATCTGATATTCACCCAACGTGGTATCCAGAGGCAAAGGTTTACTGTAACGGAGAGCTGGTAATGACCGT
The DNA here is from genome assembly GCA_036703095.1 of Crinalium sp. Classification (GTDB taxonomy): domain Bacteria; phylum Cyanobacteriota; class Cyanobacteriia; order Elainellales; family Elainellaceae; genus DATNPS01. The sequence goes on from DATNPS010000535.1 coordinate 50,273, forward strand.
TGGGTCTACCAAGCCAGAGCTGCATGTTGACGTTTGGTCTGGTAACCACCCCTTCTATACCGGAACTCAAAAGATTATTGACACCGAAGGCCGTGTGGAGCGCTTCTTGCGCAAGTATGGCATGATAGACTCTTCGCAAGCTTCAACCGATCAAGCACCCCAGAAAAAGTAGTGATGGTAAGGGTCGGTGAGTGGACACGGTTGATGTCTAGCTTCAGGCAGGTATCGCTGTAGCTGCTTGCCGTCTAATTTATTTACCTGAATCTACTATTTCAAAGGCTTAGATTGCTCTATGGCTGAATCATATCTGTTAGAAAAGTTAAAATCTGTTGAGCAAACGTTTCATGAATTAACGCGTCGAATGGCTGACCCGGATGTAGCGAAAGATCCGGACGAGTTTCAGCGTGTTGCTAAGGCTCGTTCCTCGCTGGAGGAAACCGTCGATGTTTATGAGACGTGGAAAAAAGCTCAAGAGGATCTAACAGGAGCACGGCAGATTTTGAAAGAGGCGGGTGGCGATTCAGAGCTACGAGAAATGGCTTCTTTGGAAGTAGACGAGCTAGAAACTAAGTCAGACGAACTGGAAAAACGCCTCAAGGTTCTCTTGTTGCCTCGTGATCCCAACGATGACAAGAATATCATGCTGGAGATCCGGGCCGGGGCTGGTGGTGATGAGGCTGGCATATGGGCTGGCGATCTCTTGCGGATGTACTCTCGCTACGCTGAGGGCCAAGGTTGGCGTGTCAAGCTGGTGAGTGAATCCCTGGCGGATATGGGTGGCTTTAAGCAGGCCATTTTGGAAATTCAGGGCGATCAAGTTTACAGCAAGCTGAAATTTGAAGCGGGTGTGCATCGGGTTCAACGTGTTCCGGTGACGGAGGCAGGGGGGCGAGTGCATACGTCAACGGCGACGGTTGCTGTGATGCCTGAAGTAGGCGATGTCGAAGTTGAAATTGATCCAAAGGATATTGAACTGACGACAGCGCGCTCAGGTGGTGCGGGTGGTCAAAACGTGAACAAAGTTGAAACGGCGGTTGACCTGTTTCACAAGCCTACCGGGATTCGAATTTTCTGTACGGAGGAGCGATCGCAGCTTCAAAACCGAGAGCGGGCGATGCAGATTTTGCGAGCCAAGCTGTATGAGATGAAGTTGAGAGAACAGCAAGAGGCTGTCACCTCAATGAGGCGATCGCAGGTTGGGACGGGCGATCGATCTGAA
>DATNPS010000536.1:0-15527 GCA_036703095.1 Crinalium sp.
GAGGTGGCGGTGATTGGTCCCGGTGTGGATGCGATCGCCCGCTATACGCTGCGGGAAATTCTAACCAGTAAAGGAATCGCGGTGGAGTCGCTAAATGACCAGCAGCCGCTGGCCAGTTCGCCAATGGTGCGGGCACTGCTGACGCTGCTGGCGATCGTGTATCCGGGATTAGGCCGATTGCTGGATCGGGATGCGATCTCTGAAATGCTGGTGATTCTCAGCCGTCCTCCGGCCCTGGATGTGGAAGAAACTGGCCTGGAAGTTGCGGGTATCGATCCGGTACGGGCGGGATTGCTAACGGATCATTGCTTTGTGCCGGATACGGATCATCCTCATCTGCTGGCGGCCACCAGCTTTCCCCGGTGGGATCGGCTGGGCTATCGGGCCAGCCAAACCTATGCCGAGATCTTGCAGTGGATTGAAACCCAAAAGGATCAACAGCAGCAGCGGCTGATCCCCAGTCCAGTCGTGTTGCTCGATCGCGCCATTCAGCGATTTTTGTATGGTGGCAGTCATCTTCCCTATGACCAGCTTGCAGCACTGCGAGAGCTGATGGAAACGGCTCAGCACTACTGGGAGGTGGATACTCGATTGAGGCAGAGCGATCGCCTTGAAGTCCCTACCAGCACGACGGTTGGCCAATTTATCCAGCTCCTTCGCAATGGCACGATTACGGCTGACCCATATCCAGCGCGGCTGTTGGGATTAGCGCCACCCGCCGTGACGATCGCCACCATCTTTCAATATCGCTCGAATCGTCGGTCGCATCGCTGGCAGTTTTGGCTGGATGCCGGATCGGCACTCTGGCTGACGGGCGGGGGTGCCCTATTTGGCGCGCCGCTGTTTTTAAAGGAATGGTCGGGGCGCACCTGGACAACGGCGGATGCGCTGGAGTTTGACCAGAAGCGACTGCAACGGCAAATTTTGGATTTGAGCTGTCGAGTGGGCGATCGCATCTACTTGTGTCATAGCGATCTGGCGACCAGCGGACAGGAGCAAAATGGGCCTTTACTAACCTTAGTGAACGCCGCGATCCCAGTCACAGCTGACTATGCTCAGTTAACGTAACACCGCCGAGACGGCGGTATTACGAAAGGTCTAGCGCTTCAGCAATTCTCATTTTGAAGTCAATTGTGGGTTTTGCGTGCCCGTCGGGCGCGCAAAACCCGCAATTGACTTCAAAATGCGAATTGCTGCTAGCGCTTCCTAAAATTCGGGCTATTGAATTCACGTTGTATAATGGCCTGCATCCCCTAAGGATCGTGGATTTAATAAAACCCGAAGCTTAATTTTGGAACGTGCGGCTCAGCCGCACGTTCCAAAATTAAAAATTTGGTTTTGATCGATCCATGATCCTAAGCAAAAATTAGGGGGTGCTTTACTGCTACGTTTAGTCAGACTTCAACTAAATTAGCTCGTGATTGCCATTTATCCCGGTAGCTTTGACCCCATCACGCTGGGGCACTTAGACATTATTGAGCGGGGTTGTCGCCAGTATGACCAGGTGATTGTACTGGTATCCAAAAACCCCAACAAAACGCCTTTGTTTTCCGTTGAAAAACGAATGGAACAAATTCGGCTAGCGACTCGCCATTTGTCTAATGTTGAGGTTGATAGTTTTGACGGCTTAACGGTAACGTATGCAAGAATGCGAAAAGCAGGGGTGCTTCTCCGTGGTCTACGGGTTCTTTCTGATTTTGAAAAAGAACTCCAGATGGCGCATACTAACAAGACCCTTTCTGATGATATCGAGACCGTTTTCTTAGCAACCTCCAATGAATACAGCTTCCTCAGCAGCAGCCTGGTGAAGGAAATTGCTAAGTTTGGAGGCCCTGTTGATCATCTTGTTCCTCAACCTGTCGCCCTGGACATCCACCGATGCTACGCCAAGAATCCTCTCCTAGTGTCAGCCCCGATCGCAGTGGAGCAACTACCAACTCCGGAGCCTCATCCAACGCCGCTTACGGAGAAGCCACACGAGTCGGAAATGTAGACATTCAGCGGGAGTTAAATAAGCTAGAGGAATTGCTGCTAGATAGCCCACGCATCCCACTCAGTCGCCGCACGCTGGTCGATGAGGAGCAGTTTCTAGATCAGCTCGATCTGATTCGGATGAACCTACCAACCGCATTTCAGGAATCGATGGAGGTTGTTCGTCAAAAGGAAGAGATCCTCCTAGAAGCCGAGCAATACGCCCAGGAGATTATTGAAGCGGCTGAACGGCGGGCGGCTCAAATGCTGGATGAAATGAATTTGATGCGGCAGGCCGAGCTAGAAGCCCAACAGCTTCGTCAACAGGTTCAGAAGGAATGTGAAGCTGCCCAGGAGCAAACGATCGCCGAAATTGAGCGAATGCGTCGTCAGGCTCAGCAAGATCTAGAAGACATGCGGCAGCGGGCGCTGGATGAATGCGAAGAAATTCAGGCTGGGGCAGATTCCTATGCCGATCGCGTTCTGGAAGATATGGAGCAACAGTTTGGCGAAATGCTGCGGATTGTCCGCAATGGCCGCCAACGCCTTCAAGTTGAGCCGCCCACCCCTCAGCCACAGAAACCCAGTAATTCTGTTCCTCCAGCCAATCGCCCATCCCCTTCTCAAAAACCTGGGGAGCGACCAAAGGATAACTTAAGGTAGCAGGCAAAGAACGCAATCGGTGGCAGTGCAACTTGCCACAGACAAGTTTGCCCTAAACGTGAAAAAGCATGTCGCGCGCGACACGCTTTTTCGCTAATTCAACCGCGCGGCTGAATTAGCGCTATCGAATTCACATTGAATAACTCAGATCTTGCACCATTTGCAGGAGCGCTAAGCGCTCCTGCAAATGGTGCGGGTTTGGGCGGCGCGTAGCGCCGCCCAAACCCGTTTATTGAGAAAGGTGCAAGATCTTAGATAAGCTACTTGACTCGAACGGCTGTTCCGCTTGCGGTAATCAAGAGTAGGGTGCCAGATTGATCAATATTAATGGTGCCAGTATCTAGCTCAATGCCAATGACCGCATTGGCTCCTAACCTTTCTGCCCGTCGCGATAATTCTTCTAACGCATCACGCTGACCCTGTTCAAAGACGCGCTCATAGCTGGCAGTGCGGCCTCCAATCATGTCGCGAATTCCGGCGAAAAAGTCGCGGAGGGCATTGGTACCGTAAACGACTTCGGCAGTGACAATGCCCAAGTAAGATTCAACGATCGCCCCTTGAATCACGTCGGTTGTGGATAGAATCATGCAGTTTTTGCTTGGCTTGTAAGGGATTGGGTTAGATAAAGAAGTCAGGAGTCAGGAGTCAGGAGTCAGAATTTTTAGCCCTTCTCCTGGATGCTGGCTTCTGACTCCTAGTTTCTCAAACTTCTAGCCTTTCTTCTGAATGCTGGCTCCTGACTCCTGACTCCCGATTCTTAATTTCCCAATGCGTTAGCCGATGAAATCCAGCCGTTCTCCTAGCTTCTGGCTTCTAGCTGCCAATAATTCCCCTTTTTAACTTAATTTTAAGCATTGATTCAAATGATAGATCCGTTTAGTATAGGTGTTTACTTTCATCACCTGGGGATCATATTTAGTAATTTCCCTGATTTGAGATTCCGATTAATGTAGTGCATTGACATCGCGACCGAATTCGGGAACCATCATCGCAGAAGGAGTGAACAGGAAGGTTGATCGTGATTAAACCCACTTTAATGACAGCTAGCCTCTTGCTAGTAGGCGGTTTTGCTGCCATTACCCCACAGATCGCTAACGCTCAGGCTTCTCTTTCACCCAGCCTCATTGCTCAGAATAGTAATAATAATCAGCAACAAGTCAATGCTCTGCTGCGCCGAGGTCGAGAGCAGGTGGATGCCAGAGACTATGACGGTGCTATTGCAACCTACCGTCAGGCCGCTGCCTTACAGTCCAATAATGCTCGGATTTTTTCTGCAATTGGCTTTTCCTACGCTCGTCTAAATAATTTTCAGGAAGCGGCTAACGCGTATCGGCAGGCGATCGCCCTTGATTCTAGAAATGCAAACTTCTACTATGCGCTGGGCTTCAGTCTAGCCAATCTCAACGACTATCAAGGTGCGGCTGATGCCTATCGACAGGCAACCCAGTTGGATAACGATAACGTGGAAGCGTTTCTGGGATTGGGGGTTGTGTTAACCCGTCAGGGAGATTATGACGGTGCGCTTCAGGCATATCAACGGGTGATTGCGCTGCGCCCAAACAATTTGCAAGTTAAAGAGTTTATGGGTTCCGTTTATATCCAGCAGGGGCGCTTTCAAGAAGCGGCGGATGTATTGCAGCGAGCGGCTCAACTGTCTCCGCGAGATGGCAGCATTCAGGTTAATTTAGGGATTGCGCTGCTCAGTCTGGGCGATTCACAGGGTGGTCTGGCAGCTCTGGAACGGGCTGCCAGTCTGGAACCGCGCAATGCTCAAATTCATTTACAGATTGGCAATATCTTTCGGACTCAGGGAAATGCGGCACAGGCGTTAGCCTATTACGAAAGGGCCGTTTCAGTCGATTCTAATTTGGTTGAGGCACGGCGTTCGATTGGTGATCTGCTGTTAGACCAGCAAGATTATCTCCGAGCGATCGTGGCTTATCGTGAAGTGATCGCACTGACTCCTCAAGATCCACAGGCCCACTACAAACTCGGTTTAGCCCTGGAGGGGCGCGATCGCACGACTGAGGCGATTGCATCCCTCGAACAAGCACGCAATCTATACCAGCAACAGGGCGACGCGGATGGCGTCTCTAAAGTGGACGAAGCGTTGCAACAGATTAGGCGTTAGGTATTGGGGGTTAGGGTGTAGGGTGTAGGGGTGTAGGCATAATTGGTATTTCACTGGTTTTACGGAATACCTTATACCCAACACCCAATGCCCAGCACCTAACTCCTCTGCCGCAGAATAAATTCGGCGATCGCCAAATCGACTGGGGTTGTTACTTTTAAGTTGGTTTCTTCGCCTTCGACGATACGAACGGGTAGGCCGCACTGTTCAAATAAAGCTGCATCGTCGGTGACTTCCCAGCCTTGTCGTATGCCTTCTTCGTGGCATTTCAGCAATTTTTCAACTTCAAAGCCCTGAGGCGTTTGAGCAGCCCAGAGACGGCTGCGATTGGGTGTGCTTTCAATCACATGACTGGTTGGGGCAACGACTTTGATCGTGTCTTTGACAGGCACAGCCGCAATTAATCCTGGACAGTGCAAAATTTCTTCAGCACAGCGATCGAGCAACTCAGGTGTGACTAAACATCTGGCTCCGTCGTGGATCAGGACATGTTGGGCAACGGCTGGAAGTGCCTGTAAGCCTCGATACACGGACTCTTGACGGGTTGAGCCTCCCTGGATGAGGTGCACCATTTTGCTCAGCGACAGGCTCGCGATTATTTCTTTGAAATCTTGCCAGTCTTCGGGTTGACCCACAATGCCAATCCAGCGAATGCTGTTGGATTGCTTGGCGGCCAGTAGTGTCCACGCTAACAGGGGACGATCCAACAGCGGCAAAAGCAGTTTGTTGCGCTGGGGCTTGCCCTGGCGTTTCCATTCAGGATTCATTCGCTGACCTGAACCGGCTGCTGGAATTAACAAATACACAATTGCATCCTCATCTCACTGTAATCAATGTGCCATACCTGGGGACGCAAAATTAGGGTTTTACAGCAATTCTCATTTTGAAATCGATGGCAAGTTTTACACATCCGTCGGGCGTGTAAAACTTGCCATCGGTGGTAATGCAAATTTGCCTGCGGCGAGATTGCATCACCACCGATCCGCATAATGGAAATCGTTGAGGTCTTTAGGGAATTTTTTTTGCGATCGCCAATGATATTGCTTTATTCTTCAGCAGTAACTGATGAACAGTCTTCTTTTCTGACAACCAAATGCCATGCTCCTATCATTAAATTTGGGTTTATTCAATTCACAATTCAGATCTTCAATATCATTACTAAAGCACCATCAGCGAGCGCGAGCGCGTCATCTTAGGAAACAAAATTGATAGCGGATGAATTCCTTTTATATAGGGAATAGAAGCCGTTTCTGGACGATTTGATGTTGATGCATCGGTGAGAATTTCTAGAATTTGCACGTAGATATTGAAGGTTCTTTAAACGTTAATTGCTAATCACGCTTATATTAATCTCTTCTACCAATCGGTTTTCTTTAGGATTCCTTGACGTGGGAACGGGTAACCCCCGAACACCGACAAGATAAATTGGGAACCATAAATTAGTGATTAGCATCTATCAACCAAAATTATGTGGAAACGCTTAATCTTAGGAGTAATTTTTCTTACATCTCTGATGTTGCCCATGATTGGGCTTTCCCGAATTAATGGCACCGCATCTTATCAATCATCTGCTGAAGTATCTACTCTACCTCGCAACGCATTTGTTCATTTGTTTGAGTGGACGTGGCCCGATGTTGCTAGAGAATGTGAGACGTTTTTAGGGCCAAATGGCTTTGATGCCGTTCAAATTTCGCCACCGAATGAACATTTGGTGGCCCGTGAAGATGGGTTTCCCTGGTGGCAGCGATATCAGCCTGTGAGCTACAAGCTTCAGAGCCGCAGTGGCGATCGCGCTCAGTTAGCCGATATGGTTCGTCGCTGTCACCACGCTGGAGTTAAGATCTATGCGGATGCTGTGATTAATCACATGGCCGCGCAGGAAAAGGGCGTTGGCAGCGCTGGAACTCACTTCACCAAATATAGTTATCCTGGCCTTTATCAACCCTCTGATTTTCATAGCTGTCGTCGTGGCATTACTAACTACAACGATCACGATGAAGTGACAAATTGTCAGCTTGTGGGATTGCCTGACTTAAATACAAGCTCACCGTATGTGCAATTTCGTATCGTTGATTATTTAATCAGTTTGATTCGGGTAGGAGTAGATGGTTTTCGAATTGATGCAGCTAAACACATTCAAGCAAAAGATTTAACAACTATTTTGAATCGATTTCATCATGAAGTTCGATCAGAACCTTATATCTATCAGGAAGTAATTGACCCAGGAACTGAAGCAGTTAAAAAGAGTGAATATTACAACAATGGGCATGTGATTGAGTTTGAATATGGCAGATTAGTTGGTGCAAAGTTTTTAGGTGTAGATGGACAAACAATTTCGCAATTGCAAACTTTGGGTGAAGATTGGGGATTGATGCCCAGTGAGAAGGCAGTTGTGTTTATCGACAACCACGATAAGCAACGAGGACATGGTGGCGGCGGCACTTATGTCACGTACAAGAATGGCAAGTTGTATGATCTGGCGAATGTATTCATGCTGGCGTTTCCTTACGGCTATCCTCAGGTGATGTCGAGTTATGATTTTTCGCATTCTGATCAAGGGCCACCGTCTGATAGCGATGGCCACACTCGTCAGGTTTATCAAGATGGCAAAGCAAATTGTTTTGGCGAGTGGAAATGCGAGCATCGACGACCTGCGATCGCCAATATGGTGCAATTTCGCAACTACACGGCCAGTCGTCCTGATGTGACGAATTGGTGGAGCAATGGTGCTAATCAGATTGCGTTTGGTCGGGGCGATCGCGGTTTTGTTGTGATCAATCGAGATACGGCTCCATTAACTCAAACGTTTCAAACGAGCCTGCCCGCCGGAACATACTGCAATGTGATTCAAGGTGGTTTAGATGTGAGTCAACAACGTTGTGTGAAGCCTGAACTGGCTGTCAATGTTGATGTAAAAGGCAGGGCTACCGTAACGGTGGAGGGAATGGATACGATCGCGCTTCATGGTGGTGCAAAATTGCCATAGAACCATTCACCGGGTGCTGATATGGAAAATTTACAGAAAACTGAAAAACAAAAAATGCTGGCGGGAGAACTTTATCTAGCATTTGACTCAGAGTTGCTGGGTGAGCGGCAACGGGCGTCCCGCCTGACTCGTCTGTATAACAACACGACGGAAGATGAGTTAGAGAAACGAGAGCAATTGCTTCGAGAGTTATTTGGACAACTCGGCACTAATTCATTTGTGACTCCGCCGTTTTACTGCGACTATGGCAGCCATATCTATGCGGGGGACAATGTGTATATGAACTTCGGTTGCGTCATTCTGGACTGCAATGAAGTTCATTTGGGCGATAATCTGCTTCTGGCTCCCAATGTACAAATTTACGCAGCCTACCATCCAACTGATCCAACGGTGCGTTTGACTGGACAGGAATTGGCGGCACCCGTCAAAATTGGCAACAATGTTTGGGTTGGTGGTGGGGCTATTATTTGTCCGGGGGTCACGATTGGGGATAATACGACGATTGGTGCGGGGAGCGTGGTGACAAAAGACATTCCTGCCAATGTGATTGCGGCGGGAAATCCCTGTCGAATAATTCGATCGGTGGATTCATAAACCCCGAACGCGTAAATGTCACCCAGTAGAGACGTGCCAGTGGCACGTCTCTACCCAGGTTTGGGTGGTGATGTTCAGGTGTTTATGCGGTGATATCCAGGGATGAAACAGGCCGAAAACCGCCGATAATGGCGGTGGATACGTTATTAGAGGACAGGGTTATGGAACTGAAGTCTGTGAAGCTGGATATTCCAGAAGGCGCAAATATTATTTTGGGCCAAACCCACTTTATAAAAACAATTGAAGATCTTTACGAAATTATGGTGGGCATTTCAGCCCAGGTGAAATTTGGCATCGCGTTTTGTGAAGCATCAGGCCCATGCTTAATTCGCGTGGCGGGAAATGATGATGGACTGCAAGGTGTTGCGGTGAAAAATGCAGAGGCGATCGCCGCAGGTCATACGTTCATTATTGTGATGCAGCAAGCGTTCCCGATTAATTTTTTGAATGCGATCAAACAATGTTCTGAAGTTTGCAATATCTACTGTGCAACTGCTAACCCGGTAGAGGTGATTGTGGCTGAGACAGAACAGGGACGCGGAATTTTAGGGGTGGTTGATGGGTTTTCACCCAAGGGGATAGAGACACCGGATGACGTGAAAAAGCGTAAGGATTTCTTACGGCAGATTGGCTACAAGCTCTAGAAGATCGCGTAATTCTGGCATCTGGACAGTTGGACTACCGCTGTCCGGCGATGTTGCGAATAAGAAAAAACCCGGCGATTTGCCGGGTGGAGAGTTGTCGTCTCTGATGTCTCACAAAACTTGCTGCGAATGTTCAATTAAAATCTTGGATGGCAGTCTCTAAGGAATACCGTAGAGGGGGCAGATCCAACGCATTAGATCTCAAGCACCCTAAGGCTGTTCTGTTCCCATCTACGGCTTTGTCTTGGTCTACCTCTTAAGACGTATTGTTTAGCCTCAAGTTCTAGTGAACTTATTTTTAGAGTACCCGCGAATCACAATTTCTCACTTCATGCACCTGTATCCTCCAATAGGGTGATTTTTAGTTAGAGCTAGGATATTTCGCTCTTTGGGGCTGTCCCCACAGAATACGTTCTTGCTTGTAGATGGCAATCCCCGGCTTGGCTCCTTTGGGCTTGTAAACGTGTTTGGGTTCGGTGTAGACGACGGGTACCTGCTCACTCTGGCGGGCGCGACTGTAGTAAGCCGTTAGATCTGCTGTGAACTGAAGATCTGCATCGTCGGGAACGGCACCGGGGGGTAAGCGCAATAGAACGTGACTTCCGGGGATTTCTTGGGTGTGAAACCAGAGATCGTAATCGCCAGCCAGCCGAAAGGTAAGCTGGTCGTTCTGGCGGTTGTTGCGGCCTATCAGCAGTTCAAATCCACTAGGAGTTTGATAACGATGATATTCCGTTTGAGAAGTGGCTGAGGGATTGCGGTAGCGTTGCTCTGGGTCATCCAGATACTTTTGCTGAATTAATTCGTCACGAATTTCTTCTAAGGAGTTGAGATCGTCGGGGGTTTGGTAGCGATCGAGCTGAGAAAGAGCCACCTCCACTTGATCGAGATAGTCGATTTCCGCCTGAACGTCCGCCAGCAAAGGTTCTAGAGCATTGCGCGATCGCTTTAACTTCTGATGGCGTTTATAAAGCGCCTGAGCATTTTGAACTGCATTTTTTTCTGGATCGAGTGCAATTTCAACAGGTTCGTTGGTGGTGAAATCGGGCAGCGTTATGGTTTTCATGCCGGGTTGCCAATCTTGCAGATAAGCCATGAGCAAATCGGCTTTGTCTTTAAGCTGATCTGCCTGGTCGGACTGCTGGAGGCGGGCCTTGAAGTCATTCGCTTTAACATGCAGTTTCTTGAGAACTGTATTGAGCCGCTGATTGATTTGATTGCGGAGTTGAGAAAAATCCTGTTGATTGAGTTGATCGGTGTAGTAGCGGTTGATGATGGCTTGAACGGAATCGGCGGGTTGAACCATTCCCCAACCCATCACGGTGTAGCCTTGGGGTAGCCAGCCAGGTTGAAACTGTCCCGTTTCCAGGATCTTTAGCCAATCCTGCCAGCGCTGAAACAGAGTATCCCAGTCGGACGGAGAGAGGCTATCGGTCGATTGCTCTGGATCAAGGTTTGCCGCTTGAATCATGGACGTCACCAGAGCAGAACTCAATCCCCGATAGTTTTTCAGCAGGTTGCGTTTGAGAGAACCGGGGATCAGCGCTATGCGCTCTTTCCAACGCTCTTGCGATTCATTCAGGCTGGGCGTCGGGTCGGTGAGAATGGGAGGGAATTCGTAAGGCTGTCCAGTTTGAATGGGACGGACACTGGACTGTTGGGCGCTCACCTGATGAGCGGCGGTGACAATCACGTTGTCCTGATTGGTGAGAATAACGTTGCTATATTTACCCATCACCTCGACGTAGAGATGCCACAGAACCGGATCACCCGGGCGGCGGCCAAATTGCAGGTCGAGGACTCGTTCCCAGGGGGCGATCGCCTCAATTGCAATAAGAGCCAATCCGTTTAACTGGTGGCGAAGCTGTTGACTAAAGGTAAAGGTGTCGGGGGTGCGGGGGGGTGGATCACCGATACAGACTCGTGCAGCTTGGGGATGCCAGGATAGCGTCAGCCAGCCCCGCTGATCCAGGGTGCGGAGGGCAATAGCCAGGGTGTAGCGATCGCGCTGGTAGGCTTGCTCAAATCGTGCTGGCAGCCAGTTTGCGCGCAATTCAGTAGAAATTGCTGTGAGCGTTGTAAAGTCGAGAGGTTGCAAAACAGAAGAAACCTATACCTAGAGATAGAAAAATTAGTAATGGTGCCAAATACCGAACTTTTTAGGCGAATCTAGCCTTGTTGGTCAAAATTTTTGTCGATAGGATCAAGGCTTAGGATTATGGATCAATTAAAACCAAATTTTTAATTTTGGAACGTGCGGCTCAGCCGCACGTTCCAAAATTAAGGTTCAGGTTTTATGGAATCACGATCCTTAAGGTGTCATAGACTCCCGTTCATTCGGGGAATTTAGGTTAGTCATGGATATTCGGCTAATTAACATCGGTTTTGGCAATATCGTATCGGCCAACCGGGTGATAGCCATCGTTAGCCCCGAATCTGCCCCCATCAAGCGTATCATTACTGATGCTCGCGATCGGGGTCAACTGGTGGATGCTACCTATGGTCGTCGCACTAGAGCGGTGATTATCACGGATTCTGGGCATGTGATTCTTTCGGCCATTCAGCCTGAAACGGTTGCGAATCGGTTTGTCCTGACTAAGGACGGTCAAGGGGAAGACTAAATTTGGGTATGCGATTCGGAATTAACTGATAGGAGGACGTCTACCCAGAGTCATAGTGGTATCCTTCGGTAAATTGTCATATTAGCTACAAGTTGCATCGTTTTTTGTACAATAGATGATCTTTAGCTTGCGACGGAACGAGTGAACGATATGGGAACAGGTCGGCTGATTGTTTTAACTGGGCCTAGTGGAGTGGGCAAGGGAACGTTGATGCGATCGCTCCTGAAACGTCATCCTGAGCTGTATTTTTCGGTGTCTGTGACAACGCGATCGCCTCGTCCGGGAGAGGTGGAAGGAAAACACTATTACTTCACCAGCCGTGGCGAGTTTGAACAAATGGTGGCGGATGGGGAATTGCTGGAATGGGCCGAGTTTGCCGGAAACTATTACGGCACGCCGCGTCGTCCGGTGGAACAGCAAATTCAGCAAGGTCGCTGGGTGATTCTGGAGATCGAACTGCAAGGCGCACGGCAAATTCGGCAGACATTCCCGGAGGCGATGCAACTCTTTATTCTGCCTCCCTCATTGGGGGAACTGGAGCAGCGGTTACGCGGGCGGGGACAAGATCCAGAGGAGGCGATCGCACGACGGTTGCTGCGGGCACGAGCTGAAATTGATGCTGCGAATGAGTTTGATCTGCGTGTCGTGAATGACGATCTGGAAAAAGCGCTGGAACAAATTGAAGCCGCTTTGTTTTCGGTAGTTGCCTGTTAGGGTGATGTTCGGCCAGGACACGAATTTGTGGTTGGCGAATTTCCGTTAGATTTTGGCTGCGGCCAATACCCCGTAGAGACGTGCCAATGGCACGTCTCTACACGCAACGGCCCACCACAATGATTCATTACAAAAACGTCGAAACGGATTAACCGTAACGACGCCGTAACGACGCATCATAATGGTTCATTACGAAAATCGGTCGAAACAGATTAGCCCGGTCGTCCTAATGTCGTGATGTAAAGCACGGCTTCATCGGTAGGAATGCCCAATACTTCATTAACCTGATCGTCGAAGAATCCGCCAATGCCGCTAACACCCAGGCCAAGGTGAATGGCAGCCAGGTTGAGGCGTTGCCCCAAATGTCCGGCATCCATATGAAGATAGCGGTAGACGCGATCGCCATACTTCTTGACAGCCTGTTGCAGGTCAGCAGTTTGAAACAGCACGGCTCCGGCATCGCGGCCCAGGTTTTGCCAAAGGCAGAGCATGTGCAATTCTTTGCGAAAGTTTTTGAAGCGGATTTGTCGCAATTCTCCGGCTTTAGGGGCGTAGTAGTAGCAGCCCTCCTCTAATCCTTCGACCCCCGATATCGCTACAAAGGTCTGGATCAAGCTGAGATCAAAGTAATCGGGATCGGGGTCTAATCCTTGCTCTACATAATGTTGAGGTTGATAGGTAAAGTCGAGCAGCAGTTTGAGTTCGTCTAGGGTCAGGCTTTTGCCGCTGTAGGCGCGGGTAGAGCGGCGTTTCAGAATGGTACCTTCCAAATCGGCCAAACCCTCTCCCCATCCAAGAGACTGGGTCTGAGTCGGTATTTTCAGACAGAAAGGGAAATTGTATTTGTCTTCAGTGATTTCGTCTTGGGTAGGACGATTGGTTTTCGTGAGCGTGCTGCGGGGAAATTTTTGATCTACTGGAATTTGGGTGGTTTGGTGGAGGTAGGCGAGCAGTTCACCATCGGGAATTTGGGGATACTCGGTCTGGGTGGTGGAAGGGAGAGCGGTTGGAGCCAGGGGTAAATTTTCTCGCAATTTCAGGCGATCGGCGAGGGGAATGACAGCAATTGCGCCCTCTTGTTTAGAGTCCAGATACAGCAGCTTATTAACGGCCTCATCGGCAAAGCCGCCAATTAAGTGAGGGCGATAGTCGTTGATGGCGGCAGCCAGTTCAATATTGCCGAGCAGGTGGCCTGTATCAAGGAAGATACGGCGATAGGCGCGGTCTTGATAACGCCACGCCGAGCGGTGAAAGATGGCGGTTGTCACTAACGCTAGCTGCGTGTCGTCTAAGGTAGGATGCCAAAAACAGGCAGTTTGCAGGGCAACCCAGACGTCGTTTTCCCAAAATTGAAGCAGGGAATGGGTTTGAGGCTGGTAGTGATAGAGTCCGGCAGGGAGGAGGGGGGTACCTCGTGAAATTAAATACACTTCAGCCGGGTAAAGCCCTCCAGCAGAGGGAGCGGCTCTTAGATAAACTGGATCGCCGCTGAGGGGCATCATTTTAAGGGTCAACCCATAGCTGCAAAACAGCATTCGAGAAAGCCGCTGCCATTGCTGACTGTCGGCATCGGCTCCTTCTGTTTTGGAGAGGTAGGGTTTCAGGTCAAACGTGGTGCCAAATTTATAATCTTTGAACGGATTGGGGGGATTGTTCCAGTCTGGCTCGTAGGGGTTGTTGGCAAGCGTTTGCGGATCGTACTTGGTACGCTCGTGGTAGTGCTGAGCGATTGACCGTTTGGGATCTGGCATAAACGTTTAGGGCAGTGCGAAACCTATCTCGATCTTGACACTCCCTTTCAGAGAAGCAAGGGTATTGTTGCGGGTTCCTGGGTAATAAACCAATTTTGAGTGGGTTTAATTCCAATTTCTAGGCTAAATTGTGCGATCGCAAGGCCCACTGCCACATCGCATAGCCTCTGGGATTCAGATGTAGCCCATCGGTGGTTAAATCGAGACGCAGGTTGCCCTGTTCATCCGTAAAATAAGTGCTCAAATCTAAATAGTTGACCTGTTCTTGCTTGGCGATGTAGGCGAGGCTGTTGTTGATGTGCTGGATGCGATCGCTGGGAATCGTGGCTAGCCGGGTTGGCAAAATGGAGTGAACAAAGATTTGAGCCTGGGGATGGTCGCGATGCAGGTTGCGCATGATCTGGCGGAGGTTGTTGATCACTTCTGCATCGGTTGCGCCATGTCGCAGGTCGTTGATGCCCAGCATGACGTGAATGGTGTCGGGACGGGTTTGAGCGAAGGCCGATAGTCGTCGCAAAACCCCTGCCGTGGTGTCGCCAGAAATGCCCTGATTGAGCCAGAAGCGATCGCTCGGCAGTTGCTCTGGAGGATACCACAGAGATAGAGAATCCCCCAGCAAAATGGTGAGGCGATTTGATCCCTGCCCTCTAGCCATTGCTCCGGCTTCTTGCGAAAGGAGGCTCACCCACTCTTGATAGGTAGGCTGGTAGGTAGCGTTTACCCAGGTTTGCCAAAAGCTGTTAGCCGGGAGTCGGGTATATTGCCTGCCAGCCCGTAGGGCCATCACTCGCTGCTGATAAAGCTGGCTACCGGACATAGGCCTGGGACTGGTTAGAGTTGCAGGATTGACGGCAGTCAGAGTGGGTTGCGGATTGGGACGGACGGCTTCAGGGGGCGATGGCAAAACGGTTTCGGGACGTGGGGCCAGCAGTTCGAGGGCGGGGGGGACGGGCTGAGGGATCGGGAGGGGCTGCACAATAACCGTGCGGGTGCTGAGATAGGGGTGAGGTTGGGGGCGATCTGATCCGGCTCGCCGCTGTGCGGCTGGGGTGAGGGTGCGAGTGGCGGGAAGTGCCTGAGCGATCGCTGTATTAGACGGTTGGGACGCCGCAGGGGTTTTGGAGGATTTAACAGAGCTGAATTCAGGCTGCTGGGTGTTTGCCTGAGGGATCGGTGCGCTGACCGTATTGGTTTCACAGGAATCGGAGGCGATCGCCGATCTGGCTGTATCTGCGAGTTGTGGCGGTTGTGGTAGCGGCAAGTGCTCGTCGGATGCTTGCTTTTGAACTAATAAACTGGCGGCTAATAGACACAGATCGCTCATGGTTGCATTTCCGGAATCCCATGTATATGTTTGACAGCGATCGCGACCCGTTTCAGGAAAGTTCCTTCAAGCTGAAACTTTCCAGCAATTCTTACATTACGCAATTAGTGGAAGTGTAAGTTAGTGTG